>NZ_JBHTBZ010000043.1:0-239966 GCF_042665235.1 Hydrogenophaga defluvii
GTTCGCCAAAGGCGTTGCCCACGTGGATGCTTTGCACCTGCGAGGGCTCCACACGGGCCGAGGCCAGCGCGCCCAGCGTCGAGTCGCGCACCATGTCCGAGAGGTCTTGCCCGTGGCGCGACCACGCCTTGGCGAAATCGGTCTGGTGGCCGCCGAGGATGTAGATGGGGGTGGTCATGTTCGTCTCCGACTCAGGCCAATCCGGCCCACTTGCTTTCATCGATTTCAGACGCATCGGCCCAACACGAATGGGTGCCGCTGCTGATGCGGTGGGGCAGCATGATGCGCGCGACCGGCCCGGCGGCCAGGTTTCGGGCGTTCAACACCACACACTCGGAGCGGTCGGTGTTCATGTCGCTGACAAAACTGACCACGTAGCCGTCGTCCTCTTCGGTTGCATCGAAGCAAGGCGCCATGGGCGATTCGCTGCCAAAACGGCCATCGCCGAACAGGTACTGCGCCGAAGCCCCCGTGGTGTGGTCGTAGCGCATGACACCGTCGAACAGGAAGCTGCTTGGGTGGGCAATCATGTTGTACGAATAGCGGTACGGGCGTCCCCAGTGGCGGCAGTTGATCATGCCGAACTCGAGGTGGCGTTCATCCAGGCGCCGCTCTTTGACCGCCCCCGTCGCCAGGTTCAGGCGCCACTCGTACAGCGTGGGGCCATAGCGATCCGGCCCCAAGGTGTTGCCGGTGTTGTCGTAACCAAGCTTGGGCATCGGCGTCTTTTGGTGGTAGCCGTGCAGCACCAGTTCGTCGCCCTCTTCCCAGGCGTTGAGCCAATGCAGCACATAGGTCGGACTGGCCTCGAACCAGCGCACACCGGTCTGTGGCGCATTGCGCCGCGGCACCACCGCAAAGCGGGCGGGCTGGTCTTCGCGGTAGATCAGTTTGTGTTTGCCCTGGGGCAGCAGCGCCTCGTCCCAATGCAAGGGGAAGTCGTTGAGGATGGCGAAGTGTTCCGTGAACACCATGTCGTGCGGCAGGCGCGGGCCAGGCAGTGGCACAGGCACGTAGTGCACCAGCTGGTTGTTGCGGTCCACTTCGCCGTAATGCATGTAGGGCGCGGTTTTGCTGTAGTTGAAGAACAGCAGATCTCCCGTGCGTGGGCACACCTTGGGGTGGGCTGATATGCCGTTGTCAGGCAACACGTGCTCGCCCCAGTCCGCCACCCCCAGCGGGTCCAGCGTGCGTGCGTCGAAACGGTATGGCTCGCCGCACTGGTAGAAGGTGGTGAGGGCCGCACCGGCATGGACGATCACATCCGTCGCCGACGTGTCCTTGAGCCCGCCGCGCGCGCCCCAACCCGGACGCTGCGCCAGAGAGGGTTTGTCGATCAGCCCTGCGTAAAGCGCGTGACCGGCAGCCTGCTCTTCCATGAAACCCTTGGTGCGCAGGAAACGGTTGCGGTACTCGGCCTTGCCATTCTGGAAGCTGAGCATGTGAAGCATGCCGTCGCCGTCGAAGACGTGGTAGGTGCCCAGCGGCTGGTGCACCGGGTTCTGCGTGTTGCGCAGGTAGACGCCGTTGAGGCGCCGTGGGATTTCGCCGATAACCTCCAGTTCGGTGGCGTTGTACTCGGTGTAGTTGGGCGCGAAGGCCCCGGTCATGTAGGGGTGGTCCCCAGGGTGCAGGGTAGGTTTGACCTGCCCCACGGTGTCTGCACGCATGTTGAAACGCTCCAGTCGAAAAAAGTCAGGCGCTGGCCAGCGCCACGTCATCGCCCAGCAAGACCGCCATGCGGCCCAAGGCTTGGCGGTACTGCCGCGCCAGGCCGTCCACCACATCGGCCACCGGCTCGATCGCACGGATCGCCCCCACGCCCTGGCCAGCGGCCCACACGTCACGCCATTTTTTGGCGCCGATAGGTTGGTTGCTGTCGTAGCTGCGCGATGGCGCGGCTGGCAGGTTCTCGGGGTCCAGACCGTTGGCGCGCAGCGAGGGCTTGAGCCAGCTGGCCGGGGTCCCCGTGACGCCAGAGCTGACGATGAGGTCGTCCACCGTGCTGTCCACCAGCATCTGCTTGTAGGAAGGGTCGGCCATGCTTTCCACGGTGGGTATGAAGCGCGTGCCCATGTAGACCAAATCGGCGCCCGAGGCGATGGCACCGGCCACGCCCCAGCCATCGCTGATGCCGCCACCCACCACCACCATGCCGTCGAAGAACTCCCGGATGGCGCTGACAAAGGCAAAGGGTGAGAGGAAGCCGGTGTGCCCGCCCGCCCCCGCCGACACACAGGCCAGCCCATCAGCCCCTGCCGCGGCCGCCTTGCGCGCCAGCGTCAGGTTGATGACATCAGCCAACACAATGCCGCCGTAGCTGTGCACGACGTCGATGGCCGGCTTGGGACTGCCCAGAGCGGTGACCACGATGGGCGGTTTGTACTTGGCAATGAGTTCCAGGTCCTCGGGCAGGCGGGCGTTGGACGAATGGGTGACGAGGTTGGCACACCAGGGACCAATGGTCTCTGGCGCCTGCTCGTCGCGTGCGCGCGCCAAGCCATCTGTGATCTCCCGCATCCAGACTTCAAGCACATCGATGGGACGCGCGTTCGGTGTGGGGAACGCGCCCACGATGCCAGCACGGCAGGCCGCCAGCACGAGGGCCGGACCGGACACCAGAAACATGGGGGCGGCCACCACCGGCACGCGCAGCGTCCAGGGCAAAGGATGTGTGTTCATTCGCTCGCTTTGAAACCAGAAATCTTGACCGCTTCGGCCCAGCGGCGTGCATCGGCTGTGACAAACCGCTGCAACTCGTCCGGTGTCATCGCCAGCGCTTCGAAATCCATGCTGCGCCACTTCTCACGCACCTCGGGCAGCAGCATGGCCTTGTTGATCTCGGCGTTGAGTTTTTGCACCACCGCACCGGGGGTGCCCGCCGGCGCGGCGATGGACGACCAGATGTAGATCTCCAGATCAGGCACGCCCTGCTCGCGAAACGTGGCCACCTGCGGCATCAGCGGCGAGCGCTGTGGGCTGGTCACCGCCAGCACCTTGACCTTGCCCGACTCCACGTGGGGCTTGACCGCCAGCAACGGCAGGAAGGCTGCGTGCACTTGCCCGCCGACCAGGTTCTGTACCGCAGGAGGCGTGCCATTGAAGGGCACATGAATCATGTTCAGGCCCGTGCGCTGGTTGAGGATGACGCCCGAGAAGTGGGAAGAGTTGCCGGCGGTGAAAGAAGCATAGGACACGGACGGCTGCGTTTTGGCCCAGGCGATGAACTCCTTGAGGTTGTTGGCCGGCACGCTGCTGTGCACCGCCATCACCATCGAGGCGCCAACGAAGCCGGTCACGTGGCGAAAGCTTTTCTCTGGGTCGTAAGGCAGCTTGCTGAAGGTGTACGGGTTGATGGCCAGCATGCTGGTGTTGGGCATCAGCAGGGTGTAGCCATCGGGTGCGGCCTGCATCACGGTCTGTGCCGCGATGATGCCGGAGCCGCCGGGTTTGTTGTCCACAAGCATGGGCTGACCCGTGCTCTTCTTGAATTCCTCGGCCACCTGGCGCAGCGCGGCGTCCAGGGTGTTGCCGGCGGCAAAAGGCACGACCACACGCACCGGGCGGTCGGGGAAGGCCTGCGCATGGGCCGCCGGCAAGGCCAAAGTCGTGGCAGCGGCCCCCATGGCGGCGAGGAATTGGCGTTTTTTCATTGTCTGTCTCCAGTGTGTTTGTGGTTTCGAAATGGGTTCAGGCGGCCACCGCGCGGCGCAGCGCTGCGACCACCACCTGCGGGTGCTCCAACGGCAGCATGTGGCCCGCGTCATCCACCCAGTGCAAGGTGGCGTTGGGCAAGGTGTCGGCCAGCGTCTGCGACATCGGCGGCGGCGTGACGCGGTCCTGGCGACCACACAGCACCTGCACAGGCAATGCGAGCGTTCCCAGCGCGATGCGGTGGTCGGCGCGCGTGCGTATGGCCTGTGTCTGGCGGATGGCGGCGTCGGCACCCACGTCGCGCATCATCGACACCATCCGGGCCTGCAAGGCAGCGTCGGGCTTTGCCAGGCCACGCCGGGCCACGCCCTGGATCGTGGCCTCGAAGTCGGCGCGAAAGGCCGCGATCGCCATCTCGCGGCCTGCAGCGCTTTCTGGCGTTTCGGGCAGGCAGCCGGTGGCGATCAGCACCGCTGCACACCAGCGGTCTGGCACGGTGGCCAGCAGCTCGCCCGCCACGTAGCCGCCCATGGAAAAGCCGACCAGCACCACCGGCCGCTCCGGTGGCACATCGGCCACCCGGGCCAGCGCGTCGCGCGCCATGGCGGCGATGCTGTCCTGCGTCAACACGTCGACGATGCGCACCTCGGCCTCGTCAGCCAGGGCATCGGCCACATCAGCCCAGATACGGGCGTCGTTGAGCATGCCGGGAATGAGCAACAGCACCGGCTTCATGCGCGCACCGCGTCGGCGCGCGCTCCGTTTTCCTCGGCCTTGCTCACGATGAGCGTGCGCAATTCGCGCTTGAGCACCTTGCCCAGCGGGTTGCGCGGCAATGCCTCCACCAGCTCCAGCCGCTCAGGCAACTTGAAAGCGGCCACCTGCTCGACGCGACGGAGGTGATCCACCAGCTCGGGCAGATCCAGCGACTGGCCGGGTTGGGTCACCACCACGGCGCAAACGCGCTCGCCCAGCACCGCATCCGGCCAGCCAACCACCGCCACCTCGCGTACCTTGGGGTGCGACAGCAGCAGGTTCTCGACCTCTTCGGATGAGATGTTCATGCCGCCGCGCACCACGATGTCTTTGTGGCGGCCGGCAAAACGGTAGAACTGACCGCGGTCACCCGCGATCTCGAACAGATCGCCGGTGCGGTAGAAGCCCTGGTCGTCAAATGCGCGCGCGGTCAACTCCGGCGATCGGTAGTAGCCGCTGAAGATGGTGGGGCCGGCAAAACGCAGTTCGCCCACCCGCCCTGGCTCGGTGATGTCCTCGCCACCGTCCAGGTCCACTAGGCGCGTGCGAACCTTGCGTGCGTTGGACAAGGACCAGTCGAAGCCTGGGACACCCACGCGCGGGAAATAGGCTGCGCGCTGGCGGCGGTCGGGCACGTCCTGCGGCGTGGACGACAGGGCCGCCCCTTCGTTGGAGCCAAAGTAGTTCACGACCTCTATGTCCAGTTGCTCGGCACACTGCTCGATGAGCCACTCCGCCACCGGGCCACCGCCCGACCCCACCCGCTTGAGGCGCGAGCGGTCGATGCCATGCAGCTTGTCGGTGTGCTTGAGCAGCATGCCCAGCACGGCGGGCGCGGCCACGGTGTAGTCCATCGCATCCTCACGCAACTGCTGCAAGAACACGTCGAGATCGAACGGGTGGTGCTGGTGCAGTTCACCGCCCACCAACAGCCAGGCCGCCAGGCTGGTGGAGACACCGGCCATGTTGACGAAAGGAAAGGGAATCAACAGCCGCGCGCCGGTGCGCAACTGGCCCGCATCAATGACGGACTGCCCCACAATGCGCCATTCGTTGTGATTGCGTGGCACGCCCTTGGGTTGGGCCTCGGTGCCGGAGGTCCAGCAGATGGTCAGCACATCGTGGGCCGTCAGGCCAATGGCACGCATGTGGGCGCGCAGCGTCGCCTCGTCCCACGGGGCGGTGGCGTCAATGGCCGCCTGCAACGGCAGCACGCCCTCGGGCCAGTCTGCGGCCAACCCATCACCCAGGGCCCAAACCTGCTCCAGTGTGGCCGTCTGCGCTTTCAAGCCCGCCCACAGCGCGGCCTGCGCGAAGGCGCCCACGCGGCGGGTGGTGACGGCCAGACGGGCGCCGGTCATGGCGAGCACGTGTTGCAACTCGTGGGCGCGGTACTGCACGGGCACAGGCGATATCACGATGCCGCTCATGGCGCAGGCCAGGTAAACCGCATGCATCTCCACAATGTTGGGCAGTTGCATCACAACCACATCGTCCTTGCGCAAGCCGTGCTGGTGCAGCAGCGCCGCCCAGCGGCCGACCTGTTCGCGCAGGCCCGCCCAGGTCCAACGGCGCGGCGAGCCGTCACAGAAGGCCTCCCGGTTGGGCGGATCGGCCACGGCCAGGGCGTCCGGTTGACGTGCGGCGGTGTCAAGGAAAACGTCGCAAAGGGTGTGTTCGCTCCACCAACCTTGGGCCAGGTAGTGGTCAATGCGTTCTCGGGGAACCAGAATCATGGAATCGTCTCACTTCCAGCGGTCGAGCGATTGCTGGCTCACAAAGGTGGCATGGAAACCATGCGGCACCCGGCGTGGCAACAGCACGCGGGCCACCGGGCCCTGCGCCATGCGCGCGTCCTTGCAATCGAATACCTGGATTTCAGACCGTTCGTCCTTGGGGTTCCAGACGTAGGTGACCAGATAACCGTCGTCCTCGCTTTGTGCGTTGTCCCGCGGCGCGAATCCCGGCTCGTTGTAGAAGTAGCGTGGCCCGGCGCTGAAGGCAACGTAGCCGCCCGTTTCCAGGTCGTACTTGACCAGGCCCGGGAAACGCGGCTCTTCCTTGCCGCCCTGCGGGAACAGCACGTGGTATGACCAGCGGTTCTTGCGCCCCTGGTAGATGCTGTTGATGACAGGAAACTCGGTGTTGAGCACGTCGTCGATGACGCGTTCGTGGGTCTCACCGGTCTTCAGGTTGAAGCGCCACTCGTACAACAGGAAGTCGCGCTGGCGGTTGTGGATGGTGCGCTCAAGGCGGCGCGCGTCCGGGCGCCCCATGTCGTCCTCGTGCAGGCGATAAGGTGTGCCCAGCATCACCACCTCATCGCCATCGTCCCAGGCATTGACCACGTGCAGCATGTAGGTGGGCTTGGCCGTGAACCAGCGGATCTCGCTCGCCTTGCCATATCGGGGGACCACACCAAAACGCGTTGGCTGATCCTCGTAGAAACGCACCTTGTAGCGCCCCAGGGCCAGCGCCTCAGGATCGGGCTTGAGGGGGAAGTCGTGCAGGATGGTGTAACGCTCGGTGATCGCCATGTCATGCGGCAGGCTCGGCCCGGGCAAAGGCACTTCGATCTTGTGGCGCAACTGGCGATCAGGCCCCACCACACCGTATGTCATGTAGGGCGGGCGGACGTCGTAGTCGAAGAACAGCAACTCTCCAGTGTGTTCGTCGGGGCGCGAATGGGCGGAAATGCGCGAGATGGCGCCCTCGAAGTCGGCCGTGCCCAGGGTGTCCAGGGTCTCGGGGTCGACCGCATACGGCATGCCCGAGCGGTACCACATGCTGATGAGGCGGCCGGCATGGTACTTGACGTCGGTGTTGGCGGTGTTTTTGAGCGGCTGGTCCGGACGGTCCTTGCGCCAGGGCTCCTTCAGGCCCTTCCACAGCGGGTGGCCAGCGGCCTGCTCTTCTTGCAAACCTGCGGTGCGCACCCAGCGATTGCGGTAGCTCACCTTGCCTTGGCGGAAACGCACCGCGTGCAACATGCCATCGCCGTCATAGGCGTGGTAACGCCAGTCGGGCGGGTAGTAGGCGTTGGGCCCGTTGCGCACGTACAGGCCATTGAGGTCGGCAGGCACTTGGCCGATCACCTCCATGTTCTCGAAATGGTCTTCCTGCCGGACCGGCGCGTTGTTGCCGTCCAGTGCCGGGACCTCGTGCACTGGCAAGTCGTTTACCTTCATCGTTTGTCTCCTGCTGTCTTTATGGAAAGACTGGAAGCGATCGTAGGCAGCGCGGCTTGCATTGTGCGGAAGGATTTCGATATATTGGCATCTGTTTCAATATGACAAACAAATTCAAATCGCCCAGCCCCGCCCACCGCGTGCCCTCTGGCATGGCCGAACACGCCGGCGACCGCCAGTTCGCCACGACGCTGGCGCGCGGCATGGAGTTGCTGCGCTGCTTCACCCCCGAGGAACCCGTTCTGGGCAACCGCGAACTGGCCCGCCGACTGCAGCTGCCTGCGGCCACCGTATCGCGCCTGACCTACACCTTGGTGGCCATGGGTTACCTGGCACAAGACGAACACCAGGGCAAATACCGCCTGGGCTCGGCGGTGCTTTCGCTGGGCTACCCCTTGCTGGAGCTGTTCAACGTGCGCAGACGCGCCCGTCCGCTGATGCTGGAACTGTCACGCATCTCGGGGGGATCGGTCTCCATCGGCGTGCGCGACCGCTTCAACATCGTCTACATCGAGGCCATCCGCTCGGACAACAAGCGCATCTATCCGCTGGACGTGGGCACAAGCCATTCGTTGGCGGGCACGGCCATCGGGCGTGCCTACCTGATGTCCTGCTCCCCCCCAGAACGGGAAGCCCTGCTCAACCAGATGCGACTGAAGGCGCCACAGGAGTGGGCCCGCTTTGGCACCGAAGTCATGCGCAACGTGGCGCAGTACCCACGCAACGGTTGTTGCCTGTCGGTAGGCGAGGTCTACCCTGACGTGCAGGCGGTGGCGGTCCCGCTGGGTCGCATTGACCAGGGCGAGCCGGCCGCACTGAACTGCTCCTTCCAGGGCCGAGCACCGAACCGTGCCTGGCTGATCGGGGAGATCGCCCCGCAGCTGCAAACCCTGGCACGGCAGTTGATGTGAACCGACTTGGCCGCAGACGCAAGGGTGCAGACCAACCACACCGCGCAGCCTGGCACGATCAGCAAAACGCTCGGCTCCCAGGCACTCACGCGCAAGCGCTTCGCCAAATGACGCGCGTCAGCCCTTGACCAGGCGCATCACCTCGCCTGCGTCCAGGGTGCGGGCGCGGTTCTGGATGTCGGGCAGGTGGCGCTGCTGCAAGTCTTTGGCCGGGCCGAGCAGGCCCTGGTAGGTCTGGCGCAGCAAGTCGGTGGACATGACACGGCCACCCGCGTAGTACCGCTGCGCCAACTGGCCCAACGCGTATGTGGTGGCGAATGAAAACGCCATGCCGGTGGCCTGCCCGGCGATGCCGCCCAACATGCGGCCAGCGGCCTTGCCAATCAGCCCGCCCAGCAGCTTGCGACCAAACTGTTCGATGTACTGCGAGGTCAGCCCCACGCCGGCGGTGGCAATGAACTCGCGGATGTGGCCCTGGTCCAGCGCCACGCCGTGTGCCGCGCCGATGCGATACACCATCTTGATCTGCAGCGGGATGATGGCCATGGACGCCCAGGACTGCGGCAACAGCTCCAACGCACCGTTGAGGATGGCGTAATTGAGCACCATCTTGTCTAGCGCGGCCTGGTCCACAGCCGCAGGCGCGGGGGGCGCCGGCTCGACATTGGCTGGCGTGGCCACATCGGCATACGCCGCTGCGGCAGCGTGTGTCTGGGCTTCGGCAGCCTCCACGTCCGCCTGCCCACCCAAACCGAGCTGAGCCCGCAGTTGCGACAAAAAGGCCTTTTCGGCGGTGCTGGCCACGCCGTCGGCGTCGCACACCGCCACCGCCCACTCGTAGGCCAGCTGGCGGTGCGACGGGTCGGTCAGTGTCTGGGTGGCGTTCTCCAGCGTCACGCGCTTGAGCAGCGCGTCCTGCACCGCCTGCGCCAAGTGCTGGGCACCGGCTGTGCCGTCGAGTTGCTGCGACAGGTCACGGATGAACTGCCGCTCGCTGTCGGCCTTGGTGCCGTCGGACATGGCCGCCTGCACCAGGATATTGAGCAGGGCACGTTGTTCGTTGGGGTTCATGGGCAAGACCTTGTGGTGATGGAAACAGTCCACAAAATTATGCTGGCCCTGGCAAACGCTCGCGCAGCAGGGCCAGAAAGGCCTCCACCGCCACGGGCAGATGGCGCCCGGCCAGGGTCTGCACCTCGATGTCGCGCAAGTCCATGCCGGGGTCGCTGATGGGGCGGGCCACGATGCGACCACGCGCCACCATTTCGCGCGCCGCGACCTCGCTGGAGACCGACAGCCCGCCGCCGTTCACCACAAACTGGATCACCGTGCGCGCGTGGTTACTCACCAGCACCGGATCGAGTTGCAGGCCCTGTCGGCTGCAGACGATGTCCATCATCTGGCGGATGGCGGTTTCAGGCGGGGGCAGTGCCAGCGGGTGCTGCCCCAGTTGGGCCAGCGTGACGCTGGGCAACGCGGCCAGTGCGTGATCCGGCGGCAGCAAGGCCAGCACCGGGGCCGCCTGGCGGTAGGCCACCGCGATGTCTTTTTGTGGCGCGCGGCTGAAACACAGGCCGATGTCGGCATGGCCCTGGCGCACGGTGTCGGGCACTTGCGCGGTGGGCAGCACGGTCACACTGAACCACACGCCCTGGTGCTGGCGCTGGAAATCCACACACAGGCGCGGCACGAGTTCGTTGGCAAAGGCGTCGGACGTGGCCAGCCGCACCTGCCCTGCCCGCAAACCCTGCAGCGCGCCAATGTCTTCCAGCGCGCGCTGGGCATCCAGCTCGGCGCGGCGGGCGTGTGCCAGCAGGATGTCGCCCGCCGCCGTGCGCACCATGCCGCGTGGGTGGCGCTCAAACAAAGCCACCCCGAGTTGCGCCTCCAGCGCGGCAATCTGGCGACTCAGCGCCGACGCGGCCACATGCAGGCGCGCGGAGGCTTCCGTCAGCGAACCGGTGTCGGCCACGGCGGTGAAATAACGCAGGGCCGTGTCCTGCAGGCTGTGGAGGCGCATGGATTTGCTGAATTTTCTAAAATTTGACTTCCGTTTTGCCATTTTGGCAAATCCATTTGCCAAAACGGTGGTGGTGTTGTCGGCATGGGCTTTCTAAGATGGTGTGGCCTATCAACTTTTTCTGGAGCACGGGTATGGGTCTGACATCTTGGATTCGCGGCGGCGTGGCACTGGCCAGCGCCTTGACCATGGGCGCGGCGCTGGCACAAGCGCAATGGCCCGAGCGCCCGGTGCGCGTGGTGGTGCCCTTTCCGGCCAGCGGCGCCACCGACCTGATCGCGCGCGTGGTCACCCAACGCGTGGCGCAGGACCTGGGCCAGCAATTGGTGGTGGACAACAAACCCGGCGCGGGCGGCACCATCGGCTCGGCCGAGGTGGCCAAGGCCGCACCCGACGGCTACACCGTGCTGTTCACCACCAGCAGCACCCACGCCATTTCGCCCCACCTGATGCCGCGCCTGAGCTATGACGCAGCCAAGGACTTCACCCCGGTGGCCCATGTGGCCGACGCGCCCAGCGTGTTGCTGGTCACGCCCTCGCTGCCGGTCAAAAGTGTGGCCGAGCTGATCGCCTACGCCAAGGCCAACCCCGGCAAGCTCAACTACGCCACCAGCGGCAACGGCACCATCGTGCACCTCAATTCGGCCGCCTTCAGCGCCCAAGCCGGCATCGACATGACCCACGTGCCCTACAAAGGCACGGCCTTGTCCATCCCCGATCTGATCGCCGGGCAGGTGCATGTGCTGTTCGACTCGCTGCCCACCGGCATGCCCCATGTGGTCAGTGGCAAGGTGCGCGCCCTGGGTGTGACCAGCGAAAAACGCAGCGGCCTCGCACCCGATCTGCCCACCCTGGCCGAGTCCGGCCTGCCCGGCTTTTCGTCCGTGACCTGGTTTGGTGTGTACCTGCCGGCCGGCGCCCCGCCCGCCCTGGTGGCGCGTGTGCACCAGGCCTTCACCAAAGCCGTGCAAACCCCCGAGGTGAAAGCCAGCCTGGCCAAACTGGGGGTGGACCCGGCCGATGCGGGCACGCCGGCCAAGTTTGCCGCCATGGTGCAGGCCGACAGCGCGCGCTGGGCCAGCGTGATCCGCCAGCACAAGATCTCGGTGCAGTGAGATGACACACAACGCCACCACCCGGGACTGGGCGCTGCCCTACGCCTCGCAGCGCAGCGCCGTGATGGGGCGCAACGTGGTCTCCACCTCGCACCCGCTGGCCGCGCAGGCCGGCCTGCGCATGTTGCTCGCGGGCGGCAACGCGGTGGACGCCGCGCTGGCCGCCGCCATGACGCTGACGGTGGTCGAGCCCACCGGCTGCGGCATCGGCAGCGACGGCTTTGCCATTCTGTGGGACGGCAAAGAACTGCATGGCCTCAACGCCTCCGGCCGCTCGCCAGCCGCCTGGACACCCGACTACTTCGCCCAGCGCGGCGGTATCCCCGAAACCGGGTGGAACGCCGTCACCGTGCCCGGCGCCGTCTCGGCCTGGGTGGCTTTGTCCAAACGCTTTGGCAAGTTGCCCTTTGCGCAACTGGCCCAACCCGCCATCGACTACGCACGTCACGGCTTCCCGGTGTCGCCCACCATCGCCCGCCTGTGGGCGCTGGGAGCCGACAAGCTGGGCGCACAACCCGGTTTTGCCGAGTGTTTCATGCCCAACGGCCGCGCGCCCAAGGCCGGAGAGATCTTCCGCAGCGAAGCCCATGCGCGCACGCTGGAGCTGATCGCACAAACCGAGGGCGAAGCGTTTTACCGCGGTGAACTGGCCCGCGCCATGGCGGCACACAGCCAGGCCAATGGTGGCGCCATGACCGAAGCCGACCTGGCCGAACACCGGGCAGATTGGGTGGGTACCGTGAGCCAGCCGTTTGGCGACACCGTCATCCACGAAATCCCCCCCAACGGCCAAGGCATCGCCGCCCTGATGGCGCTGGGCATGCTCGACGCCCACGGCATTGGCCGACACCCCGTGGACGACATCGAGACGGTGCACGCCAGCATCGAAGCCATGAAGCTGGCCTTTGCCGACCTGAACGAATACAACGCCGACATCGATGCCATGCGGGTGACGCCGGCCGAGCTGCTCAACGCCGACTACCTGAAGTCGCGCGCCGCGCTGATCGACACACAACGCGCACAAGACCCCGGCTGTGGTGCACCGCGCCCGGGCGGCACGGTCTACCTGGCAGCGGCCGACGCCTCGGGCATGATGGTGTCATTCATCCAGTCCAACTACATGGGCTTTGGTTCGGGCGTGGTGGTGCCGGGCACCGGCATCAGCCTGCAGAACCGGGGCCACGGTTTTGTGACGACGCCCGGCCATGCCAACGAGGTGGGACCGCGCAAGCGCCCCTCGCACACCATCATCCCGGCCTTTGCCATGAACGCCGACGGCACGCCGCGCATGGCATTTGGTGTGATGGGTGGGCCGATGCAGTCGCAAGGTCACCTGCAGATGGCCTTGCGCGTGCTGCGCTACGGCCAGAACCCGCAGGCCGCCGCGGATGCGCCGCGCTGGCGTGTCAACGGCGGCAAAACGGTGGCGGTGGAACCGCACATGGACGCGGCCCTGGTGGCCGCGTTGCGCGCACGCGGCCACGAGCTGACGGTGGAAGGCGGCAACGGCGTGTTCGCCTTTGGTGGCGCCCAGCTGGTGTTGCGCGAAGGCGATGCCTACATCGCCGGTTCCGACCCGCGCAAGGACGGCCAAGCGGTGGCCTTTTAAAGCGAAGTCCCTCGCATCGCGTCCACGCTGGCGCGCACCACACCTTGCACCGTGCCACTCTGCGCAAACTGTTTGCGCAGGTAGGTGGCGTGGTTGCCCTCGCGGGCCGCCGTGCGCTCTATCTCGTCGCGCGCGGCGCCCGAATTCAGCGCCACGAAGTGGGGTTCGATGCGGCGCAGCGTGGCCAGCACGTCTTCGCGGATGGAGATTTGTTCGCGCGTCTTGGGGTTCACCATCATGCCGTCCAATCCGAAGCGGCAGGCCTGGAAACGGTTGTAGGTGTAGACGAGGTAGTCGTCTTCTTCCGGCGGCTCTTCCTTGCGTTCCAGCAAGTGGCGGCACAAGGCTTGCAGGTAACACGCCAGGCCGGCGGCACGCTCCACCGTGAGCGGCGTGTCGCACACGCGCAATTCGATGGTGCCGTACTCGGGCTTGGGCCGGATGTCCCAGTAAAAGTCCTTCATGGACTTGACCACGCCGGTGGACTCCATCTTGGTGAAGTACACCGTGGAGAACTCCTCCCAGCTCAGCGTGAAGGGCGCGCGGCCGCTCAAGGGAAAGGCGAACACCGAGTTCAGGCGGGCCGAGTCGAACAGCGTGTCCACCCCTTGGAAATACGGCGACGAGGCCGACAGCGCGATGAAGTGGGGCACGTAGCGGTTGAGCGAGTGCAGGAGGAACAGCGCCTCGTCGGCCGAGGCGCAGCCGATGTGCACGTGTTGGCCGAACACCGTGAACTGCTTGGCCAGGTAGCCGTACAGCGAGGACAGTTCCTGGAAACGTGGCTTGGAAAAAATGCGCTGCTCAAACCAGCGTTGGAACGGGTGGGTGCCGCCGCCGGCCAGCTCGATGTTGAGGCGGTCGCACGCGGTCACCAGGGTGTTGCGAATGTCGCGCAGTTGCGCCAGTAGCGGACCGTGTTCGGTCTGGATGGAGGTCGCGATTTCGATCATGCTCTGGGTCATCTCGGGCGTCACCACGCCCGGGAAGGGCTTGCGCGAGAGCAGCTCCAGCAAATCGTTGGCGCTGCTGGAGAGGTCCAGATCGAAGGTGTTGACGAGCTGCATTTCCAGCTCCACCCCCATCGTCAGCGAGTTCGAGGACTTGAAGGTTTCCAATGGCATCGGTGTGTCCTTTCGCTCAAAGGGTTTCGTGGGTCACGTGGGTCTCACGCGCGGCCAGCAGCGCACGCTGCGTGACCACGGGCCCCAGCAACTCCAGCACCACCACCGTGCCCGCCAGCACGTTCAAGGCCTGCACAGCGGGCTCCAGTCCCAGCAGGCGGCTTTGCTCCAGCAACAAAATGGCAAACGCCGACAAAGGCGTGAGCGCCAGCCCGGTCAGCACACCCTTGCGTTCGGTGATGCCACTCAGGCGCGCCACACTCAGGTTGCACAACACCTTGCTGCCCGTGCGCACCACCAGCAGCGCCGCGCCCAGGGCCAGGCTGGTCCAGACGTTGGCCCAGTCGATCAGCGAGGCCACGTAGACAAACAGGAACAGGCCCAGCAACTCGCCCACGGTGCCGAAGTCGCGTTGCGCGTTGGTGAGATGCACCCGCCGTTCACGCGCCACGACACCAAAGGTCAGCGCGGCCAGCAACGGCGACAGCTTGAGCCCAAAGGACATGGTGGTGAGCAGCAGCACCGACAGCGCAAACACCATGGTCACGCCGTTGGCCGAGGTGTTGCGCGCCCGCAGCAACCAGGGCACGGCCACGCCCAGCAAGGTGCCCACCGCCACCGATGTGCCCAGCACGTGCACACTGCCGAAGGCGGCCGCCACCAGGTCGCCGGTGGTGCTGATGTGCCAGTACCCCACCACCAGCTTGAGCGCCATCACGGCCATCAGGCAGTTGATGGCACACAGGTGGAGCACACGCTCGGTCACCTGGCCGGCGCTGTGCAGCTCGTTGGCCACGCGCACGATGCCGGCCGGCGAGGCCGAGATGGCCAGCGAGGCCACGACCAGGCGCACATCGGTGGCCAGGTCAAACAAGCCCGTCACCGCATAGACCAGCGCAAACGTGATGACGGACTCGACCACCCCCACCACCAGCACCCACGGGTTGTGGCGGAACCAGCGCAGGTTGATGCGGTAGCCCAGCTCAAACAGCACCAGCGACAGCGCCACATTGGCCAGGAAGGGCAGGCCCGGCACCGCATCGGTCAGGCCGGGCAGGTTGATGAAGCCCCCCACCAGGCCCACGGCCACGTAGCTGGTGACGCGGGGCACGCGCCAGGCTTCGTGGGCACGCTCGGCCAGCAGCCAGGCCAGCAGCAGCACCAGTGGCCAGGCAATGGATTGAAGCAGGAAAGTCAGGTCGGTCACCATGCGCAAGGCACTCCTTTTCGATGGGGCCGATGGCCTCGGGCGGGGCCGAGGCGTGGCCGGAATGGCCGCGCCCGAAGACGCGACCCGAAGGGATCAGACCGAGAAACGGTCTGTAAGTTCTTGCAGATTCAACTCTTGCAGGACTTGCTGCAGCCGCTCGCGCGCGCTGCGTTTCGGGCCGCCCATTCTACGGGCCAGGATCAGCTCGTTTTTCATCGCATGTTCCCAGCCCACCAACTCGGTCACCGTCACCTGGTAGCCGTGGGCCTCCAGCTGGAGGCAACGCAGCACGTTGGTGATCTGGCTGCCGAACTCGCGCGTGTGCAGCGGGTGGCGCCAGATTTCAGCCAGGGGGTTGCGCGACAGCGACAAGGCCTTGTGTTTGCGCAACACGCCGGCCACCTCGGCCTGGCAGCAGGGCACCAGCACCATGAAACGCGCCTGCTTGGCCAGGCCAAAAGCGATGGCATCGTCGGTGGCCGTGTCGCACGCGTGCAGCGCGGTCACGATGTCGATCTGGCCCGGCAGTTCGGAGGTGGTGGTGGCCTCTGCCACCGTCGTGGCCAGAAAAGACATGCGCTCAAAACCCAGGCGCTCGGCCAGTTCACGCGACTTCTGTACCAGCTCGGCGCGGGTTTCCACCCCATGAACCGTGCCTTTGCCGCGCGCGCGCAGCACCCAGTCGTACAACATGAAGCCGAGGTAGGACTTGCCCGCGCCGTGGTCGGCCAGGCTCACGTCGCCGCGCGCCTCGATGACCTCATCGATCAAGGGCGCGATGAACTGCACCAGGTGCTGCACCTGCTTGAGCTTGCGCCGTGTGTCCTGGTTGAGTTTGCCCTCGCGGGTGAGGATGTGCAGGGCCTTCAGGAGTTCGATGGACTGGCCGGGCAAGAGGTCGGGCAGTTGCACCGAGAGGTCGGCTGCGGGCTTTTTGGACATGGCGGGATGATACCGATGCTGTCCCCAAGGTGATGGCCGGGCGCCGGCCCCCATGGCACAACCCCGTCACCCCCCGTGTTCACCGGAGAACGCAGATGCACCTCCCTCCGCCCGAAGGCGAAATCCTGCTGGATGTTGACGGCCCCGTGTTGCTCATCGGCATACACCGCCCGGCCAAACGCAACGGCTACACGCCCACCATGTACCGCCAACTCGCCAAGGCCTACACGCGGCTGGACGACGATCCCGAGCTGCGCGTCGGGGTCTTGTACGCAGAGGGTGGACATTTCACCGCAGGGCTCGATCTGCCCGCCTTTGCGCCGCTGATGCAGCGCGGCGAAAGCCCCGTGCAAGAAGGCGACATCGACCCCACCGACACCGGCAAACCTGGCACCCGCCGGCGCCAGAAGCCGCTGGTGGCGGCCGTGTGTGGCATCACCTACACACTGGGCATCGAACTCATGCTCGCGGCCGACATCGTGGTGGCTGCCGACGATTGCCGCTTTTCGCAGCTGGAGGTCAAGCGCGGCATCATGGCCACCGGCGGTGCCACGCTGCGCATGGCCGAGCGTTGTGGCATGGGCAACGCCTTGCTGCACCTGCTCACCGCCGACGAATTCGATGCCCACGAGGCGCTGCGCTTGAACTTCGTGCAAAAGATCGTTCCTGCCGGCCACGAGAAAGACATCGCCATCGACATCGCGCGCCAGATCGCCGCACAGGCACCGCTGGCCGTGGTGGCCACGCGTCTGAACGTCGTCAAGGCTGTTGAAGACGGCGTGCCCGCCGCCGCCGCTGAGTTCATTGCCACCCAGCAGCGCCTGGCCGGCAGCGAAGATGCGGCCGAAGGCGTGCGCGCCTTCATCGAGAAACGTTCGCCCGAATTTGTGGGGCGTTGACCCGGTAACCCTTCCTGACGAAGGGGTTTGCCCAATTAAATTGTGCACAATTTAATTTTGAACAATAATTTAGTCATGCCACGCAAATCCAACCCCTCCGACGCCGCCTTGCTGCTGGACCACCAGTTGTGTTTTGCGCTGTACTCGGCCTCGCTGGCCATGACCAAGCTCTACAAGCCGCTGCTCGCCCCGCTGGGGCTGACCTACCCGCAGTACCTGGCGCTGTTGTGCCTGTGGGAGTCCGACGGTGTGACGGTGTCGCACCTGGGCGAGCGCCTGCAGCTCGACTCCGGCACCCTCACCCCGCTGCTCAAGCGCATGGAGGCCGCCGGCTGGCTGACGCGCGAGCGCAGCGCCGAGGACGAGCGCCGCGTGCGGGTGTGGCTCACGCCCGCCGGGCAGGCGCTCAAGCAGCAGGCGCGCGCCATCCCCCAGTGTGTGTTGCAAGCCGCCGAATGCAGCCTGTCTGACATCCAGGCTTTGAGCGCCCAGGTCCGCGCGCTGCGTGACCGCGTGCTGGCCCACAGCCGCTGACCCGTTTTTCAACCCCGCCCACAGGGCAACACCAAAGGAAACCACCATGGCCAACAAGATCGAAAAAGTTGTTTACCAAGCCCACGCCAGCGCCACCGGCGGGCGCGACGGCAGCGCCAAGTCGTCCGACGGCCTGCTTGACGTCAAGCTGTCCGTGCCCAAAGAAATGGGCGGTGCGGGTGGCGGCGTCAACCCCGAGCAGCTGTTCGCCGCCGGCTACAGCGCCTGCTTTCTGGGTGCACTGAAGTTCGTCGCAGGCACCCAAAAAATCGCCATCCCGGCCGACGCCAAGATCGACGCCACCGTTGGCATCGGCCAGATCCCGCAGGGCTTTGGCATCGAGGTGCAGATGAGCATCCACCTGCCCGGCATCGAGCGCGCCACCGCACAGGCGCTGGTGGACAAGGCCCACCAGGTCTGCCCTTACTCCAACGCCACGCGCGGCAACATCGAGGTCACGCTCACATTGGCCTGAGCCCGACCACGGGTGGCGCGACAATCGGCGCATGACGCAAGCCGGCCACCCCTTTGACGCCCTCACTCCCGATGCCGTGCTGGACGCGCTCAGCGCGATTGGCCAGCACGGCGATGGCCGCCTGACCGCCCTCAACTCCTTCGAGAACCGCGTCTACCAGGCCCACCTGGAAGACGGCACGGTGGTGGTGCTGAAGTTCTACCGCCCGGGGCGCTGGAGCGAGGCCCAGATTCTCGAAGAACACCAGTTGGCACAGGAGCTGGCGGCCGCCGAGGTGCCGGCGGTGGCGCCCCTCTCCATCGGCGGCCAAACGCTGCACCGGCACGGTGAATTCTTGTTCTCGGTCTCGCCCCGCCGGGGCGGACGCCGACCCGAGCTGGACGACCTGGACGTGCTGGAATGGATCGGCCGCTTTCTCGGCCGGCTGCACACCGTGGGCGCGCAACACGCCTTTGTGCACCGCCCGGCGCTTGACATCGCCCAGTTCGGCTTTGAGCCACGCGATTGGCTGCTGCGCCACCACATCATTCCGGTGGAGAGCGAACGCCTGTGGCGCGACACGCTGGACCGCGCGCTGGACGCGGTGTCGGCAGCCTTCGATCGGGTCGGCCATATGGCGACCCTGCGCCTGCACGGCGACTGCCACCCGGGCAACATCCTCTGGACCCCGAGCGAACTGCCTGGCGGCGGCCCCCACTTCGTGGACCTGGACGACGCCCGCATGGGGCCGGCCGTGCAGGACCTGTGGATGCTGCTGGGCGGCGACCGCGCCCAGCAGACCCGCCAGTTGGGCGCACTGGTGGACGGCTACGAGGAATTCCGCGAATTCGACCGGCGCGAACTAGCCCTCATCGAGCCGCTGCGCACCCTGCGCCTGATCCACTACAGCGCCTGGCTGGCCCGCCGCTGGGACGACCCCATCTTCCCCATCAACTTCCCCTGGTTCGGCACCCCCGCCTACTGGAACGAGCAGGCGCTGTGGCTGGCCCAGCAGGTGGACGCGATGGCGGCGACGCCCTTGGTGGCCTGACGCAGCGCGACCCAACCCCCATGCCCCTGCTGACCCTTCAACAACTCGCCGCCCGCGAACGCACCCGCCAACGCAACCGGCAGCTGGGTGGCTTGCTGGCCTTCATGGCGGGCGCCATCAATGCCGGCGGTTTTCTGGCGGTGCAGCGCTACACCTCGCACATGACCGGGGTGGTGTCGTCCATCGCCGACGACCTGGTGCTGGGTCAGGGCTTGTTGGTGCTGGCCGGTGTTGGGTCGCTGCTGGCCTTCATCGCAGGGGCTGCGGTCACCGCCATCCTGATCAACTGGGCACGGCGGCGCCAGATGCAGGGCGAGTACGCGCTGTCGCTGCTGCTGGAGGCCGCGCTGCTGCTGCTGTTTGGCCTGCTGGGGGCGAACCTCAACGAGCTGATCGAGGTGTTCATGCCGACCACGGTGCTGCTGCTGTGTTTCATCATGGGCCTGCAAAACGCCATCGTCACCAAAATTTCGCAGGCCGAGATCCGCACCACCCACATGACCGGCGTGATCACCGACCTGGGCATCGAGCTGGGCCGGCTGCTCTACTGGAACCGCAGCCACACGCCTGGCGGCGAGCCGGTGCGGGCCAACCGCGACCGGCTGCGCATCCTGTCGCTGATCCTGGGTCTGTTTTTTGCTGGTGGCCTGGTGGGTGCCTGGGCCTTCAAGACCGTGGGCTACGGCGCGGTGCTGCCGCTGGCCGCCGTGCTGGCGGTGGTGGCGCTGCCGCCGCTGTTGCACGATGTGCGCGAGCGCCTGTCACCCAACTGATGGTCGTGCTGGGGTACGAGGTGGCGCAGAAGCTGTCCAACGCCAACCACTTGGTGACGGCTTCGCGCTTCTGAACGGCGTCAACCCTGCAGGGCGGCCCACATGGCCTGGTCGCGCTCGGCCGTCCAGATGCGCGGGTGTTTGATACCCTGGGCCTCATCAAAGGCGCGGCTCACGTCAAACGGCAGGCAGTGTTCGTAGATGAACACATGGCCGAACATCGGGTCCATGCTTTTGCGGGTGTGGGCCATGGCAGCCTTGAGGTCCATGCCGGCGGCGGCGGCCTCTTTGCCCGCCTGGAACAAGGTGGTCACCCAACGCTGCGTGTAATCCAGCGCCTTGTTCACGTTGGCATTCCCTTTCATGGCCTCGCCCCGCCCGGGCACGATGGCCTCGGCCTGCAGGGCACGCAAGGCCTCCAGCGTGGCAGGCCACTCTTCCAACTGCGCATCGCCGGTGTAGACACCTGCCTCATATTCGACCAAATCGCCGCTGAACAGCACTTTTTCAGCCGCCACCCAGGCGATGGTGTCGCCGCGCGTGTGCCCCGGCCCGGGGTGCCAGATCTCCACCTGCACACCGCCCAGGTCCACCGTCAGCGAACCCTGGCGCCCTGGCGTGCCATCGCCCACCACCAGCGTGGGCCAGGTCAGGCCGGGCACGCTGTCGGCGCCGCGGAAGAGGCGCGGAAACCGCTCCATCTCGCTCAACATGTCCTGCGCGCCACGCTCCACGATGAGGTCGTGGGTGCCCCGGCTGGCGATCACCTCGGTAGCGCCTTCGGCCAGGTAGGCACTGGCACCGAGCACACGCACCGCGTGGTAGTGGGTGAGCAGCACGTACTTGATGGGCTTGTCGCTGACCTGGCGGATGCGCGCGATCAGGTCCTGCGCCATGGCGGGCGTGGCGGTGGTGTCGGCCACCATGATGTATTGGTCGCCGATGATGACGCCAGAGTTCGGGTCACCCTCCGCCGTGTAAGCCCAGCAGTGGGGGCTGAGCTGCTCAAACGTGATGGTCTTGTCGCTCAGATCGGCCTGGCTGGCGAAGGCTTTGCTCATGGGGGCTCCTGTGGTCAGCGCCACCTCAGCGCCACCTGAAGTTTACCGGGGGGCACCGCCGGGCCGGCTTCGCCGGACGGCTGGTGCCGCCCCTTGAGGGGGATGCGGCCACGCGCAGCGGGCAAGCGACGGGGTGGTCTTGTTGTGTCAGGGCGGGTTGGATTCAAAGCGCGACAACACCCGCCCGCGCCCAGCCACCAAGTAACTTGACAGGTACGCCGCGTACCCCAGCACCCCCCAGGCCAAACGCCCCAGGGCCACGGTGGTGCATTGCAGTGCGTGTGCCAGTTCGCGCCCCGGAACGCCCACCTCTGCCTGCCAGCGCGAGGGCGCCTGAACCGGCGCTTCGGCATGCACCACCCAGTCAAAACGCACCGGGGTGTCGCCCCAGGCTTCCACCACCAGGCGCTCGCCCGGCAGCACCGCCAGCGACTCACCAGCGCCCAACACGTGGTCACCCAGGCGGCGGGCGGTGCGGTCGAGCGGCGCATCGGTGGTGGCCCAGACGCGGCCACACACCACCTTGAGGGTGCTGGCCTCGCGGGGCCGCATTTGCACCGTGCGCCCGGCCGCCAGGCTCCACAAGCCGCTGCATGCGGGGCTGACGGCCCCGTGCGAAGGTGTTTGAAGGTGTGACATGCCGGGCTCCTTAAGTGGCGAATTCCATTGCGATTCGGGAATGAATGATCTCGCTTAGCTTCTTGGCAGTCCAATGAAATGGCGCTAGGCTATTGATTCGATCAGCGCATCAATCACACCTTCATGGAACTCACCAGCAGCCACCCCCGCACGCGCCCCATCGGCGTTGGCCACCTGCGCGCCTTCGAAGCGGTGGCGCGCCACCTCAATTTCCGCGCCGCCGCCGAAGAACTCTCGCTCACACAAAGCGCGGTCAGCCGGCAGATCCAGGCACTGGAAGACGAGGTGGGCACGTCCCTGTTCCTGCGCCACACCCGCGCGGTGGACCTCACCAGTGCCGGCGCCCAGTTGCTGCGCGCCGCCACCCAGTCGCTCGACCAGATCGATGCGGCTGTGCGACACATCCGCCAAAGCCTGGGCCGCAAGAGCGTGGCCATCACCACCTGGGCCTCGTTCGCCTCCATGTGGCTGATCCCGCGTCTGGAGGCGTTTCAGAGCGAACACCCGGACATCGACATCCGCATCGACGCCACCGACAACTCGGTGGACCTGGGCACGGCCGACGTGGACCTGGCGCTGCGCTATTCGGTGCCCCAAAACGTCCCCAACGATGCGACGCGGCTGTTTGGCGAGCAGCTCACGCCGGTGGTCAGCCCCTGGCTGCTCAAACAAGCCGGCATTGGCAAGGTGGAAGACCTGGCCCACTTCACGCTCATCGAAGCCGGCGATGCCCACCGCAGCCGCCACCTTGAATGGCTGACGTGGCAACGCTGGCTGGACCACCGCCAGCCACTGGCGAAAGGCACGCGCAAACCGTCCAAGTTCGCGCCCAAACGCTGGCTCTACTTCAACTACGCCAACCAGATCGTGCAGGCCGCGCTCACCGGCCAGGGCGTGGCCCTGGCCCGCCTGCCGCTGGTGGCCGAACACCTCGCCAACGGCGACCTGGTGGAGCCGCTGCCCCAGACCCGACTCGACTCACCGCTGGCCTACTGGCTGATGGTGGCGCCGCGCAGCGCCCAGCGGCCCGAGGTGAAGGCCTTTTGCGACTGGATCCGGCGCCAGGCCGAGATCACCCGCCACGCGATCGGCGACGTGCCCGACCCGGAAACACTGGTGGATGCAGATTGAGAGATCGCTGCGAGCGCCAAAAGCCCACTCAGGGACACCGCCGGGCCGGCTCTGCCGGACGGCTGGTGTCGCCCCTTGAGGGGGATGCGGCCACACGCAGTGGGCAAGCGACGGGGAGGTTCAGGTGATTGGCCAGACCACGCCGTTGTCGTTCAGGATGGCGTCCAGCGGCACGTCGTGGGGCTCGGGCTCCAGATCGGACAAAAAACCCTCGGTGAACCCCAAGCCAACTGTGAAGGGTTTGGGCTGCAGGGCGGCCAACGTGCGGTCGTAAAAACCGCCGCCATAACCCAGGCGGTAACCGCCCGGCCCATAGCCCACGCAGGGCACAAACAGCAGGGTGGGCTGGATGATCTCGGTGTCCTTGGGCTTGGGAATACCGTAGGCGTCCTCCTCCATGGGGCAGCCGGGGTACCAGGTGTAAAAGGTGAGCGTCTTGTCCACCTTGTTGACCACTGGCAGGCCGATGCGGCGGTGGTGTGCCGCGCTTTTGGCGTCTTCCTCGCGCCCGGCCTCCTGCCAGCGAAACAGGGCCGGCAGCGGGTCAAATTCGCCCTTGATGGGCCAATAGGCACCGATCACCGTGTCGGGCCGCGAAATCAGCCACACCCGCATCACGCGCTGCAGTTGTTCACCGCGCCAGATGCGGTCGTCCATGCGCTGGCGCTGGTCGACCAGGGATTTGCGCCACGCGGCCTTGATGGCCGCCTTGTCGGAGGGATCGGGAACCGGAAGGCCTTGTTGAGCAGTCATGAGCAGCGAGCACCGAGAAAAAACCCTCTGCCATTGTGGTTCATTTTTGGGGTGATGCCGGGCGTGCCCACCAATCGGGGCCGAACTGGCCCTGCAACCATTCGATGAACTGGCTGACCTTGGCCGGCACCAGCTTGGGCGAGGGGTAGACGGCATGGATTTCCTGCTGCGGCAGGTGCCACGCATCCAGCACGGTGTGCAGGGCGCCGCTGTCAATCGATTCCTGCGCCACATAGCGGGGCAAGGCGGCCACCCCAAAGCCAGCCCGCGCCGCCGACAACAGCATGGACAGGTTGTTGGAGCGCAGGCGCCCCCGCACCGCCACCGAGGCGGCCCGCCCCTGCGGGCCATTGAAATGCCAGCGCGCGTCGCCTTGCACCGTGCTGTAGATCAGCGCGTCGTGCGAGGCCAGGTCTTTGGGGGTGCGCGGCGTGCCGTGCTGGCGCAGGTAGTCGTGTGACGCCACCACCACCCACGGGTTGAGGCCAAGGTGCCGCGAGCCCAGGGTGGAGTCGGCCAGGCGACCCATGCGGATGGCCACGTCCACGCCCTGTTCCACCAGGTCCACATAACGGTCGTCGCAACTCAGGTCCACCTGCAAGCCGGGGTTCAGGCGCATGAACTGCATCACCAGCGGCGCCATCACACGCCGGCCAAAAGCCACCGAGGTGCTGATGCGCAAAGCCCCTTGCACCTGGGTTTGCAGCAAGGCGGCCACCGAGGCGGCCTCGTCCACGTGGTGCAGGATGAGCTTGCACTTTTCGCAGTAGAGCAGCCCAATTTCGGTGGGGGTCACACCCCGCGTGGAACGGTGCAAGAGGCGCGCGCCCAGTTGGGTCTCCATGCGGCGCACTTGCTTGGTGGCGGCGGGCTGGCCCATGCCCAACTCGGCCGCGGCCTTGCTGAAGGAGCCGAGGTCCACCACCCGAACGAACAAACGCATGGCCTGGATGTTTTCCATGGAGACACAGGTTAAACGCTGACAGTGCGCGCCTGGTATTCCACCACGGAATAAACCAAATGCGCGGCGCACGCCTTCCGAACCGGGCCGCTTGTGGCGACGATTCGCCTCAACCCACAACCCCTCAGGAGACGTTTCATGCCCAAGATCAAAGCCGCGCTCGCCGCCGTGCTGGTGATGGAAAAGGAAGGCATCACCCAAGCCTTTGGTGTGCCCGGTGCGGCCATCAACCCGCTGTACGCCCAGCTGCGCGAACGCGGCACCATCGGCCACATCCTGGCCCGCCACGTGGAGGGCGCCTCGCACATGGCCGAGGGCTACACCCGCGCAGTGGCCGGCAACATCGGCGTGTGCATTGGCACCTCGGGGCCCGCCGGCACCGACATGATCACCGGCCTGTACTCGGCCCAGGCCGACTCCATCCCCATCCTCTGCATCACCGGCCAGGCGCCGCGCGCGCGCCTGCACAAGGAGGACTTTCAGGCGGTGGACATCGCCAGCATCGCCAAGCCGGTCACCAAATGGGCCACCACCGTGCTGGAGCCAGCCCAGGTGCCGCAGGTGTTCCAGCAGGCCTTCCACCTCATGCGCTCGGGCCGCCCCGGCCCGGTGCTCATCGACCTGCCCTTCGACGTGATGCAGGCCGAGATCGAGTTCGACATCGACACCTACGAGCCGCTGCCCGCGTACAAGCCGGCGGCTTCGCGCAAGCAGATCGACAAGGCCCTGGCCATGTTGAACGAAGCCGAGCGCCCGCTGATCGTGGCCGGCGGCGGCATCATCAACGCCAATGCCAGCGACTTGCTGGTGCAGTTCGCCGAGATCACGGGCATCCCCGTCATCCCCACGCTGATGGGCTGGGGCAGCATCCCCGACAACCACCCGCTCATGGCCGGCATGTGTGGCCTGCAGACCAGCCACCGCTACGGCAACGCCAACATGCTGGCCAGCGACTTTGTGCTCGGCATCGGCAACCGCTGGGCCAACCGCCACACCGGCAGCACCGACGTCTACTGCAAAGGGCGCAAGTTCGTGCACGTGGACATTGAACCGACACAGATTGGCCGCGTGTTCGCACCCGATCTGGGCATCGTGTCGGACGCCAAAGCCGCGCTGCAGCTGTTCGTGGACGCGGCACTGGAGCTGCGCGCTGCCGGCCGCCTGCGCAACCGCCAGGACTGGGCCGCCGAATGCCAAGGCCGCAAGGGCTCGGTGGACTACCTGCGCAAGACCAACTTCGAGCAGGTGCCCATGAAGCCACAACGCGTCTACCAGTGCATGAACAACGCGTTTGGTCAGGACACCACCTACGTCTCCACCATCGGCCTGAGCCAGATCGCCGGTGCGCAGTTTCTGCACGTTTACCACCCGCGCCATTGGATCAACTGCGGCCAGGCCGGCCCGCTGGGCTGGACGGTGCCGGCCGCACTGGGCGTGCGCGCGGCCGACCCGTCGCGGCGCATCGTCGCGCTCTCGGGCGACTATGACTTCCAGTTCATGATCGAAGAGCTGGCCGTGGGCGCGCAGTTCAAGCTGCCCTACATCCACATGGTGGTCAACAACAGCTACCTGGGCCTGATCCGCCAATCGCAACGCGGCTTCAGCATGGATTACTGCGTGCAACTGGGCTTCGACAACATCAACAGCCCGGCCGACGACGTGACCGCCCAAGGCTACGGCGTGGACCACGTGAAGGTGGTCGAAGGCCTGGGTTGCAAGGCCATCCGTGTGCACCGCCCCGATGAGGTGGCGCCCGCCATCCGCCAGGCCGAAGCCTGGATGGCCGAGTTCCAGGTGCCGGTGGTCATCGAGGTCATCCTGGAGCGCGTGACCAACATCGCCATGGGCACCGAAATCGACAACGTGACCGAGTTCGAGGAAGTGGCCGGCGGCAAAGCCGATGTGCCCACCGCCGTTGCCCTCCTTGATTGACCAGGAACTGAACATGCCCCAATTTGCCGCCAACCTCAGCATGCTCTTCACCGAGCAACCTTTCCTCGACCGCTTCGAGGCCGCCGCCCGCGCCGGCTTTGAAGCCGTGGAGTTCCTCTTCCCCTACGCCTTCGAGGCGCAGGAGATCCGCCGCCGGCTCGATGCCAACAACCTCAAGCTGGTGCTGCACAACCTGCCGGCCGGCGACTGGGAGGCCGGCGAGCGTGGCATCGCCTGCCACCCGGACCGCGTGGACGAATTCCGCGCCGGCGTGGCGCGCGCCATCACCTACGCCCAGGCCCTGGGTGTGGGCCAGCTGAACTGCCTGGCCGGCAAAACACCGGCCGGCGTGCCCGACGCCGCGCTGCGCGAGACCCTGGTGGCCAACCTGCGTTTTGCCGCCACCGCGTTGAAAGTGGCCGGCCTGCGGCTGCTGGTGGAACCCATCAACACCTTCGACATCCCGGGCTTTTACGTCAACCGCACGGCCCAGGCCCTGGCCATCCTGGACGAAGTGGGCGCCGACAACGCCTTCGTGCAGTACGACATCTACCACGCACAACGCATGGAAGGCGAGCTGGCGGCCACGCTGCAAAAACACATTGCTCGCATTGGCCACGTGCAGCTGGCCGACAACCCGGGCCGCAACGAGCCGGGCACGGGCGAAATCCACTACCCCTTCCTGTTTGCGCACCTCGACCGCATCGGCTACAGCGGCTGGGTGGGCTGCGAATACAAGCCGGCCACCACCACCGAAGCGGGGCTGCATTGGATCCCCCCCCGCGCCGCCTCCGGCGTCACCCCCTAGGCGGCGATGCCAGCCGACTGGCAGAGCCAGATCGGCGGCATCCCCGGCTCATGCACCTCGACCCTCCAACAACTCAAGCACTTTCAGACAAGACCATGACCACACAACCTCTCAAGATCGGTTTCATCGGCCTGGGCATCATGGGCGGCCCCATGGCGGGCCACCTCATCCGGGCCGGCCACCAGCTCTTCGTCTACACCCGCGGCAAGCTGCCGGAGGACATCGCCAACAGCAGCGCCACGCAATGCCTGAACGCGCGCGGCGTGGCCGAACGTGCCGACATCGTCATCACCATGGTGCCGGACACACCCGACGTGGCCGATGCGCTGTTTGGCGACAACGGCGTGGCCAGCGGCCTCACACCGGGCAAGGTGGTGGTGGACATGTCGTCCATCTCGCCGGTGGAGACCAAACAGTTCGCGCAGCGCATCGAAGCTCTGGGCTGCGACTACCTCGACGCCCCGGTGTCGGGGGGCGACGTGGGCGCGCGCAACGCCACGCTGTCCATCATGGTGGGTGGCAAGCCCGAGGTGTTCGAGCGCGTCAAGCCCGCGTTTGAAGCCATGGGCAAAAACATCACCCTGGTCGGCGGCACAGGCGATGGACAGACCTGCAAGGTGGCCAACCAGATTGTGGTGGCGCTGACCATACAGGCGGCGTCGGAAGGCCTGCTGTTTGCTGCTCGCGCGGGGGCCGACGCCGCCAAGGTGCGTGAAGCCCTGCTGGGTGGCCTGGCCACCTCGCGCATCCTGGATGTGCTGGGCGACCGCATGATCCGCCGCACGGTGGAGCCGGGCTTCCGCATCGCCCTGCACCAAAAAGACCTGAACCTGGCCCTGGGCGCCGCCAAGAGCCTGAACCTGGCCTTGCCCGGCACGGCACAGGCCCAACAACTGTTCAGCGCCTGCGTGGCGCAAGGCGGTGCGGCCTGGGACCATTCCGGCATGGTGCGTGCGCTGGAACGGCTCTCCTCGTTTGAGATTGGAGAGCCTTGAATGCCCCCCGCGCCGCTTCGCGTCACCCCCCACGTGGGGCAACGCCACTCGTCCGGCAAAGCCGGCCCGACGGCGTTCCCTGAAAAAAACACCCATCCGCGCGAGTTGCTGAAAAGCCTGTTCGACGCGGCCGTGGTGTCGGCACAGCCCGAGCTGTGTGTGCCGCCGCACCTGCCCGAGCCACCAGCACCGGGCCGGGGCCGCGTCATCGTGATCGGTGCCGGCAAGGCGTCGGCCGCGATGGCGCGTGCGGTGGAGCGGCACTGGGCCGGGCGGGGGGTGCCACTGCAAGGGCTGGTGGTGACCCGCTACGGCCATGCGGTGGCTTGTGAACACATCGAAATCGTGGAAGCGGCCCACCCCGTGCCCGACGAAGCCGGCCATGCCGCCGCGCAGCGCATGCTGCACATGGTGCAGGGCCTCACCCCAAACGACCTCGTGCTGTGCCTGATTTCCGGCGGTGGCTCGTCGCTGCTGCCGCTGCCCTTGCCTGGCCTCACGCTGGCGCACAAGCAAGCCGTGCACCAGGCGCTGCTGCGTTCGGGCGCCAACATCGGCGAGATGAACTGCGTGCGCCGCCACCTGTCGGCCATCAAGGCGGGCGGCTGGCGGCGTCCTGCCACCCCGCGCGCGTGCTCACGCTGCTGATTTCGGACGTGCCGGGCGACCACCCGGTGGACATCGCCTCTGGCCCCACCGTGGCCGACCCCAGCACCTGCGCGGACGCGCTCGCCATCACCCGGCGCTACGCCCTCGACCTGCCCGCCGAAGTGCAGCACGTGTTGGCCAGTGGCGCGGGCGAGTCGGTCAAGCCTGGCGACCCGCGCCTGGCCCGCTGCGAGACCCGCCTGATCGCCACTCCCCAGATGGCGCTGCAAGCCGCCGCTCAGGTGGCCCGCGAAGCCGGCGTGACGCCCTGGGTGCTGGGCGATGGCATCGAGGGCGAGGCCCGCGAAGTGGGCAAGGTGCTGGCCGCGCTGGCGCTGCAACGGGCTCGCCATGGCGGCCCGATCGCCACGCCGTGTGTGCTGCTGTCCGGCGGCGAAACCACGGTCACGGTGCGGGGCCAGGGGCGCGGCGGGCGCAACGTGGAATGTCTGCTGTCCCTGGGCTTGAGCCTGGGCGAGGCGCCGGGCATCCACGCCTTGTGCGCCGACACCGATGGCGTCGATGGCCTGGAGGAGATCGCCGGCGCCGTCTGGACACCCGATTCGCTGCAACGTGCCTGGGCACAAGGCCTGCGCCCTCTGGACCACCTGATGGACAACAACGGCCACGGCTTTTTTGAGGCCCTGGGTGACAGCGTGGTGACCGGCCCAACCCTGACCAACGTCAATGACTTTCGCGCCATCCTGATCGACCGCGCTTGATAATGGGGGCATGAGCCGAAAGCCCTCCCGACACACCACCTGGATGGCCGGCATCTTCGCCGGTCTGCTCCTGAGCGCCCTGCCCGCCGCAAGGGCACAAAACGACACCGCCCTGCCCGGCGACAAACTGTTGCTTGAGCTGCGCGAGGCCTTCCGCAAAGGCGACACGCGCACGCTGGGCCAGAAACTGCCACAGCTTGACGACCACCCGCTGCAGCCGCTGGCCGCCTACTGGGACATGAAACTGCGCCTGGAATGGGCCAGCGCCGACGACGTGCGCGCCTTCACCGAGCGGTATGCTGGCAGTTACTACGAAGACCGGCTGCGCAACGACTGGCTGCTGCTGCTGGGCCGCCGGGGCGACTGGGCCACCTTTGCCACCGAGCTGCCACGCTTTCGCATGAACGACGACCGCGAAGTGCAGTGTTATGGCCTGCTGGTGCAGCACCAAAACACCGGTGCCGACGTGGCCGAGGCCGTGCGCGACCGCTGGATGGCACAAAAAGAGGCCGACGAAGGCTGCAGCCGCGCGGCCCGCGAACTGACTGGCGCTGGCAAGTTGCCCGCGCTGGCCACCTGGCACCGCGCCCGCCAGGGCATGGAGCGGGGCCGCCAGCGGGTGGTGGCCCAGGCCGTGGGCCAACTCAACCCCGAGTGGGTGGCCACCGCCAACGAGATCTACACCAACCCGGCGCGCTACCTCGACGACAAGTTGACCGCCATCCGCCCGCGCACCAAAGAGCTGGTCACGCTGGCCCTGGTGCGCCTGGCCGCCACCGACATGGAGGATGCCATCGCTGAACTGGGCAAAACCCGCTGGCGCGCCCAGCTCACGGCCGAAGAGCGCAGCTGGGTGTGGGGCGTGATCGGCAAGCGCAGCGCTCAAAAACTGTCCGACGAGGCGCTGGACCACTTCGCCCAGGCCCGCGACGAGCACCTCAGCGACGAGCAACGTGCCTGGAAGGTGCGCGCTGCCCTGCGCGCCGGCCACTGGGGCCTGGTGCGCCAGACCATCGAGGGCATGCGCGCCGAACAACGCGACGAACCCGCGTGGACGTACTGGCTGGCCCGCGCGACACAGGCACCTGGCAACAACCCACAGGCCAGCGCGCAGGCCCGCGCGCTGTACGAACGCATCGCCAGCCACAGCGGGTTCTACGAACAGCTGGCGCTTGAGGAACTGGGGCAGAAGATCACTGCGCCGCCACCGCCCGCGCCCCTCACGGCCGAAGAACGGGCCGCTGCCCTCGGCCACCCCGGCCTGCAACGCGCCCTGCACGCCATGCGCATCGGCTTGCGCAGCGAAGGTGTGCGCGAGTGGAACTACAGCACCAACCTGCACACCCCCGGTGGCATGCCTGAACGCGAGCTGCTGGCCGCAGCCCAGTTGGCCTGCGACCGCGCCATCTGGGACCGCTGCATCAACACCAGCGAGCGCACCCGCACCGTGGCCGATTTCAGCCAACGCTACCCCACACCCTTTCGCGAAGCGGTGCTGCGCCGCAGCGCCGACATCGGGCTGGACCCAGCCTATGTGTACGGCCTGATCCGCCAGGAAAGCCGTTTTGTGATGGACGCGCGTTCGCACGTCGGTGCCTCGGGGCTGATGCAGGTGATGCCCGCCACCGCCCGGTGGACGGCCCGCAAGATCGGCCTCGACGGCTTCCAGCCCCACCACATCAACGACAAAGAGACCAACATTGCCATCGGCACCGCCTACCTCAAGTTCGCGCTGGACGACTTTGAAGGCTCGATGCCCATGGCCGCCGCCGCCTACAACGCCGGCCCGGGCCGGCCGCGCAACTGGCGCAACGGCCCCCTGCTGGAGGCGGCGGCCTGGGCCGAGTCCATTCCCTTCGACGAAACCCGCGACTACGTGAAGAAAGTGCTCGCCAACACCACCAGCTACGCCGCACTGCTGACCGGCCAGGGGCAATCGCTCAAGGCGCGCCTGGGCTGGGTGGGGCCACGCGCGGCCACGGCACAAACCGTCAACCGGGATCTGCCATGACGCGGCGTGTGCTGGTGCTGGGCGGCTCCGGGTTCGTCGGCCGCTCGGTGTGTGAACAGCTCGTTCGCGCCGGCTGGCGCGTGACCGTGCCCACCCGGCGTGTTGCCAACGCGCGGGCGGTTCAACACCTGCCGGGGCTGGACGTGTTGCCCGCCAACGTGCACGACGCTGCGGTGCTTGCCCGCCTGTTGCCCGGCCACGATGCCGTGGTCAATCTGGTGGCCATCCTGCATGGCAACGAGGCGGCCTTTGAACGCGTGCACGTGGCCTTGCCGCGCCAAATGGCGCAGGCTTGTGTGGTATCGGACGTGCGCCGCCTGGTCCACATCAGCGCGCTGGGCGCAGACGCACAAGGTCCGTCGATGTACCAGCGCAGCAAGGCCGCCGGAGAACGTGTTCTGCAAGCCGCCGGCCTGGACCTCACGGTGCTGCGGCCGAGTGTGATCTTTGGCGCTCAGGACCGCTTTCTGAACCTGTTCGCTCGCCTGCAGTCGGTGTTTCCGCTCATGCCCTTGGCGGGTGCGCACACGCGCTTTCAGCCGGTGTGGGTGGAGGACGTGGCGCGTGCTGTGGTGGCTTGTCTGCAGCAACCCCACACCGTGGGCCAGACCATCGAATGCGCTGGCCCCGACGTGCTCACGCTGGCGGAGCTGGTGCGCCTGGCGGGCCGCTTCGGCAGCCGTGAGCGCCCCGTCCTGCCGCTACCCCTGGCACTCGGGCGCCTGCAGGCGGCCCTCATGGAGCTGGCGCCCGGTGAACCCATGATGAGCCGCGACAATGTGGATTCGATGCGGGTGGACAACGTGGCCAGCGGCGCCCTGCCCGGCCTGGCTTCACTGGGCATACAGGCCGCGTCCGTTCAAGCGGTGGCGCCCGCCTACCTGGGCACACGCGGCCCACGCAGCGCGCTGGATGCACACCGCGCCCACGGCCAACGCCCGCTGTAAAAAAAAGCGGCGCACCTTTTAAGGCGCGCCGCAACGCTTTCAACGCGAGGAAAAACGCGAACAGGCAGCGTCAGAACTTGCGGCTGTACTGCACACCAAAACCGTTCTGACTCATGCCAATGCGGGTGGGGGCAGGCATGGTGCCTTCCACGTTGTGGCGGCGGGCGTGCCAGGCGGCCACGGTCAGCTCCTCCTTGGCCGACCAAGCGTAGGTGGCACCCACGGTGAGGTGGCTGCGCACCACGCCGGGCGCAAGGATGTTGAGGTAGACGTCTTCAGAACGGACCGGGTTGCTGCCGATGTTGTAGCCCGCGCGCAGTGTCCACGCCGGGTTGACCTGCCACTGCACGCCGATCTTGGCCACCTTCACGTCCTGCCAGCCAAAACCCGGACCATTGGCGGCACCAAATCCGTTGGCAAAGTTGGCCATGCTGGCGTTGCCGATGGCGCGCACACCGCTGTAGTTGATGCGCTGATAGTCCAAAGCCAACTGCACCGCTGGCGTGAGCTTGAACGCCACACCAAAGGAGAAGTTTTCAGGGATGTCGAAGTCGCCGTTTTCAGCAAACAGGCCACCGTATTTTTTGAAGCGCGACATGTTGATCTTGGGCGAGAAAGACGCCCCCACGCTGACGCTGTCGCTCAACTGGCCCAGGTAGCCCAACCGCACGCCCATGCCGGTGCTGCTGTCGCGCCCCTGGTTGGGCAGACCAAACGCTTGCAGCCCATAGGCCTTGAAGCTCTGGTAAACGAGCAGTGGCGAGACACCCACCGAATGCCGATCGGTGAGCTTGTAGGCCACGGTGGGCGCCACGATCAGCTGCATCAGATCCACCCCCAGTTTGCCCTGGCCACACACCGTCGCGCTGCTGCAAAAGAAGTTGGTGTCGCCCGGGAACACGGCTGGGTACACTGTGTTCATGCCGCCGTTGCCGTACACCGTGATGCCCACACCCAAGCGGTTGGACAGGCCGACGTTGTAGCCCATCTCGGGGATCAGAAAAACGTTCTTGTCGCTCTCCACGGTCATCGAACCCATGGGTGTTGCCAGCGTCGCACTGCGTTTGGGGTTGAAGATTTCGGCGCCCACCTCAAAACGGTTGCCCACCCAGGCGGCCTGTGCCGGGTTGTTGACCCCAGCAAAGGCGTCGTGGGTGAGGGCCTGGGACGCCCCGCCCATGCCTTTGGCCTTGAGGCCGAAGCCATGGGGGAAGTAGCCGTTCGTGGCGTGGGCGGCGGGCAGGGCCGCCAGGCAGGCGGCCACGGCCAAGCCGCGCCAGGCAAACAATCTGACGTTCATGGGTTTGTCTCCTCGTTGTGGTTTATTGGTGCGCCGTGTCTGTGGTGGCGCGCTCAGAACTCGCCCTTGGAGGCGCGTTCCATCATTTCAAAAATCGTGTCACGCACCGCCTGCGCTTCCTCCTTCAGCGGCGAGGGCAGCTTGCGGCCCATTTTGACCATCATGTCCATGTTCAGCGTGTAGAGCCACAGACCATCGTCCTTCTCCACCACGCTCACGCGGCAAGGCAGGTACGCCGCCATATGGGGACTGAAATCCACCATCTTGCGCGCGGTGGCAGGGCTGCAGTAGGAGTACACCGTCAGCAGCTTTTCCCTCTTGCCCGAACGCGCCTCCAGCTCTTTGGACAAAGGCAGCACGCCGACGTCGCGCATGTTGCGCTCCACCGCCACCAGCTTGAGGATTTCCTCCACGTCCTTGGCGCTCACGCCGTCTTTGACCTTGCGCTCCCAGGTGGTGGCAATCGCGATGTCGCCGCCACCCTCCACCCACCGGTCCCACATGCGCATGGCTTCGCCGCCGGCGCCGTCCTCCAGCTTGCTGATGGTGTTGACCGTGCCACAGCCCCCCAGGCCCAGCACCGCCACCCCCACCAGCATCACCCCCATCCACCGTTTGATCGTCCGCATCGCTTGCCTTTCGCTGTTGGTTCGCCTTTGCCCATTGCAAAGGTCAATTCATGACATCGCCCGGCACACAAGTTAACGGTCCATGCTTATATCGTCATTGGTGACTACCCTAGGGGGTAGGGTAAATACGAGAAAATCGCTGTGACTGACGCGGCTTTTTGCTGGGAGGCTCGGAATTTTTGGCACACTGCCCGGCTGACGCTCCACTGACGCCCGCTGCAGGAACCGACCATGCCACGCAAACCCGCCTCACCCGCCCCCGCCGCCGCCTTGCCCACGGCAGCGCCCGCAGGTGCCTCGTCCGACTACCGCCACACACACCAACGCGACGTGGTGGACCGGCTCAAGCGCATTGAAGGGCAGGTACGCGGTCTGATACTCATGATCGAGAGCGGCCGGCCCTGCGAAGACGTCGCCCAGCAGATGGCAGCGGCACGCAAGGCCATGGACAAGACTTTTTTCCGCATGATGGCCTGCACCATGATGGAAGCGGTCACAGCGCCGCCCGGCGATTCGTCGGTGGAAGGCGAAGTGGAGCGCGCCACCGCCATCCTGGAGCGCTACGCCTGAATCAATCACCGCACCGTTTGGCATCAATCCGCCCGCAGACGGCGGCTAACATGGCGCCTCATTCACGGAGGCCTCCATGCTCAAGCTCTACATCGGCAACAAAAACTATTCGTCCTGGTCCATGCGCCCCTGGGTGCTGATGCGCCAGGCAGGCATCGCTTTCGAAGAAGTGATGGTGCAATTCGACTCATTCGACGCCGACTCCGACTTCAAACGCGCGCTCAAAGACGTCAACCCCGTGGGCAAAGTGCCCGTGCTGGTGGACGGCGATCTGGCCGTCTGGGACACGCTGGCGATTTCCGAGTACCTGGCCGAGCGCTTCCCCGACAAGGCACTCTGGCCTGCCGACCCCCAGGCGCGCGCGCGCGCGCGCAGCGTCTGCGCCGAGATGCACGCCGGCTTCACCGCGCTGCGCGGTGCCTGCCCCATGAACATCGAAGCTTCGTTGCCCGAGGTGGGTGCCCTGGCCTGGCGCGACAAACCTGGCGTTCGCGCCGATGTGGCCCGACTCGAAACGATGTGGGGCGGCCTGCTGCAAGCCCATGGTGGCCCGATGCTGTTCGGCGACTTCTCCATCGCCGACGCCTACTTCGCACCTGTGTGCATGCGGCTGCGCAGCTACGGTCTGCCGGTTTCCAGCACGGTGCGCGCCTATGTGGACCGCGTGGCTGCCCTGCCCGGGGTGGCGGCATGGGTGCAAGATGCGTTGGCAGAACAGGACTTTCTCGACTTTGAGGAGCCCTACCGCTTGAAGCGCTGACAGCCTCCCTACACTCGGGGGATGGACATCTACCTCGTGGGCGGCGCCGTGCGCGACGCCTTGCTGACCGCCTCTGGCACCCACCCCCACGTGTCGCACAGCGACCGCGACTGGGTGGTGGTGGGCGCCTCGCCCGCCGCTCTGGCCGATCAGGGTTACCTGCCTGTGGGCCGCGACTTCCCGGTCTTCTTGCACCCACACACGCGCGAGGAACACGCCCTGGCGCGCACCGAACGCAAAACCGCACGTGGCTACCACGGCTTCGCTTTCCAGGCCGACGAAACCGTGACGCTGGGGCAAGACCTGTCGCGGCGCGACCTCACCATCAATGCCATGGCGGTGCCGGCCACCGCACTCGACGACACCGGCGGCTTCGACACCGACCAGATCATCGACCCCTATGGCGGCCGCGCCGACCTGCAAACCCGTGTGCTGCGCCATGTGACCGAGGCCTTTGCGGAAGACCCCGTGCGCATCCTGCGCCTGGCGCGTTTTGCGGCCCGTTTCCCCAGCTTCACGGTGGCGCCCGAAACGCAGTCGCTGATGCGCCACATGGTGGCCGATGGCGAGGTGGACCACCTGGTGGCCGAACGGGTTTGGCAGGAGCTATCGCGTGGCCTGATGGAGCAGCGGCCCAGCCGCATGCTGGATGTGTTGCGCGACTGTGGCGCCCTGCGGGTGCTGCTGCCCGAGCTGGACCGCCTGTGGGGTGTGCCCCAGCGCGCCGACCACCACCCCGAGGTGGACACCGGCGCCCACATGGCCCTGGTGATGGACATGTGTGCACACCTGCAAGCGCCCCTCGCGGTGCGTTTCGCCTGCCTGTGCCACGACCTGGGCAAAGGCACCACCCCGGCCGATGTGCTGCCCCGCCACATCGGCCACGAACAACGCAGCGTGGCATTGCTGCGTGCCGTGTGCGAGCGCTGGCGCGTGCCGCGCGAGTGCAAGGAACTGGCCGAGGTGGTGGCGCGCGAACACGGCAACATCCACCGCAGTGGCGACCTCAACGCCGCCGCCGTGCTGCGCCTGCTGGAGCGCTGCGACGCGTTGCGCCGCCCCGAACGGTTTACCGAGGTGTTGCTGGCCTGCGAATGCGATGCGCGGGGCAGACTGGGCCTGGACCACGCACCCTACCCCCAAGCCCCCCGCTTGCAAGGCGCACTGAATGCGGCCCTGGAGGTGGACACCGCCCCGCTGGCGGCCAGCGCGGCCGCGCGCGGCCTCAAGGGTCCGCAGATCGCAGGTGTGATCGCACAGGCACGCGAGCACGCCATCGCACAAGCCATCTGAACAGCGCGCCCACATGCCCATCAAAGACCTCTCGCTCGCCCTGTTGACCATCGTCGCCTGGGGCCTCAATTTCGCCGTCATCAAACTGGGCGTGGTCGGCGTGCCGCCCATGCTGCTGGCTGCCCTGCGTTTTGTGTGCGCCGTCTTCCCTGCCATCTTTTTTTTCCGTGCACCGCGTGTGCCGCTGCACCTGTACCTGGCCTACGGTCTGCTGATTTCGGTGGGGCAGTTCGCGCTGCTGTTCACCGCCATCCACGTGGGCATGCCCTCGGGCCTGGCCTCGTTGGTGCTGCAGGCGCAGGCCTTTTTCACCCTGGTGTTTGCGGCGCTGTTTCTCGGTGAACACTGGAAAGCCAACCAGTTGGCCGGCCTGGCACTGGCCGGGGTGGGCCTGGCACTGATCGGCAGCAGCCACGGCCAGGCCATGCCGCTGCTGGGTTTTGCGCTGACGGTGGGTGCGGCGGCCGCTTGGGCGGGTGGCAACATCGTCTCGCGCGCGGTGGCCCAACACGGTCCCATCAACCAACTGGCTTTTGTGGTGTGGTCTTCGCTCGTGCCCATTGGTCCATTCCTGGCGCTGTCGTGGTGGCTGGAGGGGCCCACCGCCATAAGCACGGCCTTGACCCATCTGAGCGCCACCTCGGTGGCATCGGTGCTCTACCTGGCCTGGGCCGCCACCTTGTTCGGTTACGGCGTCTGGACCTGGTTGCTCTCGCGCCACCCTGCCAACCGCGTGGCGCCCTTTTCGCTGCTGGTGCCGCTGGTGGGCCTGAGCACGGGTTGGGTGGTGTTTGGCGAAGCGCTGCACGCGGTGCACTTTGCGGGCGGCGCGCTGTTGATGGGCGGGCTGCTGCTCAACCTGTTTGGCGACCGGCTGCTGCGCCGCCGGCAGCCCGCCTGACGGTTAACCGAGCTTCAAGCCTGGCTGCGCGCCCAGCGCACGATGTCCGCCGCACCCATGGCGCCCGGCTGGCGCGCCACCTCGCGCCCGCCTTTGAACACGGCCAGGGTGGGGATGCTGCGGATCTGCAGTTGCGCGGCCAGTTGCTGCGCCTCTTCGGTGTTGACCTTGACGAGGCGGAAGTGAGGTTCAAGCTCGCGCGCGGCGGCCTCGAACTGCGGCGCCATCATGCGGCACGGGCCACACCAGGGCGCCCAGAAGTCCACCAACACGGGCACCTCGCTGCGCGAGACGTGTTTGGCAAAACCCGCTTCATCCAAGGCCACTGGCTGGCCGGTGAACAGCGGTTGGTGGCATTTGCCGCAATCAGGCGCTTGCGCGCGCTGCGCCGCGCTCACACGGTTGGTGGTGTGGCAGTGGGGGCACACGATGTGCTGGGTGTCGGGGGCGCTCATGAAAAGGTACTCCTAGGGGGTAACTGGCGAGCACTTGGGGGCAGCACCCCAGCTTTCAAGACGGGGTCAGACGAACTTGGCGATCAGGGCCGCCACCATGCTCAGCAACACGGTGCTGGCGATGGGCAAAAATATCTCGCGCCCGAACAGCTTGAAGCGGAAATCGCCCGGCAGGCGCCCCAGGCCAAAACGCTCCAGCCAGCGAGACAACCCGTTGACCAGCAACAAGGCCAGGAAGATGACGATGAGCCAGCGGATCATCAGAGCGTGTGGGTGCGGTCGCCGTGGGCAAAACCCAAGGGCTCCCAACCCCCGGCGCTGGCCTCGGGGGCAAAGGCGAGCACCTTGAACAGCTCGCCCATCTCGTGTTCGTGCAGCAGCTTCATGGCCTGGGCACGTTCTGCCACGGACGCGGCCGAAGCCAGGTCCACCAGGCCACAATTGATGAGGAAGCGTGCCTGGGTGGCATAGCCCAGCACCTGTTGGCCGGCGTTCTGCGCAGCCAGTGCGATGCCGGTGAAGTTGACGTGGGCGGTGATGTCCTTGGCCCCCACGTCCACCAGCGGGTTGCCGTCGGCGCGGTGTCCCTGGTGGCACATCAGCGTGCCCATGTGGCGCTGGGGGTGGTAGTACTCACGCTCAGGGAAACCGTAGTCGATGAAAAAGGCCGTGCCGCGCGCCAGGCGCCCGGCCAGGCTCTTGACGAAAGCTTCTGCCTGCGGGTGGATTTCGGTGAGGTAGTCGTGCGGGCCCTCGGGTTCCACCGGCGGGCGCAGGGTGGTGGGGCGGTCGGACCAGGCCCAGGTGTCGCCTTCGGCCACCACACCGCGCTCGAACCACACGCCACCCACGCGGTGCAGCAGTTGCACCGGCATGGCGTCCAGCACCTCATTGCCCAACACCACGCCGTCCAAACGCGTGGGCCACGTGTCGGCCCAGGTCACGCGCCCGGCATGGGCCTGCAGCGTCTCACGCTGGCGCTCGCGCAAACTGCCCGACAACTCGACGATGTGGTAGCGCACCGACTCGAAACGCTCGTCGGCCGTCAGCGCATCCAGCACCTGGCGCGCCAGTGCGCCGGTGCCCGCGCCGAACTCCCACACATCCAGCGTGTCGGTGGCCAACAGTGCCTGCGCCACCTGCACCGCCAGCGCGCGGCCGAACAAGGGCGACAGCTCTGGCGCGGTCACGAAATCGCTGCCCGAGGCCGGCATGGCGCCGAACTTGGGCAGGCCGCCGGCGTAGTAGCCGCCTTCGGGCGCGTACAAGGCCAGGGCCATGAAGCGGTCGAACGGCAGCCAGCCGCTGGCCTCGGCCAAGGCGCGTTGCAGGGCCGCCTGCAGCGGATCGGACAAGGTGGGGGTCGTTGGCATGCCCTGGATTATCAGGGGCCAAACAGGACACGCGACAATCACGCCCTGGCGCCGCTGCGCGCGTTCTCAACACCAGCCAAGCACAAGCAAAGATGACCCAACGTGTCCTCGTGACGGGCGGCGCCCACCGGCTGGGCGCCCTGATCTGCACCCAGTTTGCCCAGGCCGGCTGGGAGGTGTGGTGCCACCACGCCCGTTCGGCCGACGCGGCCCATGCGTTGCGCGACCGGCTCAACGCCCAAGGCCTGCAGGTACACGCCATCGCCGCCGACCTGAGCGTTGAAGCCGAACGCGGCCGCCTGGTGAAGGACATCGCGGAAAGCGCCGGACCGTTGCACTGCGTGGTCAACAACGCCTCGCTGTTCGAGCCCGACACCGGCCTGGATTTCGAGCCGGCGCTGGCGCGCTCGCAGCTGGAGGTGAACCTGATCGCGCCCCTGACCCTGGCCCGCGACCTGGCCCGGCAGATGGCCGCCCAGCCGGCGCCGGAAGACGCCTGCGTGATCCACGTGCTCGACCAAAAGGTCTTCAACCTCAACCCCGACTACTTTTCGTATTCGATCAGCAAGCTCGCGCTGGAACGCGCCGTGGCCTTGCAGGCCCAGGCGCTGGCGCCACACGTGCGCGTGTGTGGTGTGGCGCCCGGCCTGATGTTCCTGAGCGGCCCACAAGCCCCGGAGAATTTCGAGCGCGCCAGCCGCGTCAACCTGCTGCGCCGCCCGATTGACCCGACCGACGTGGCCCGCACCTGCCTGTTCCTGGCACAAACACCGGCCATCACCGGCAGCACCGTGAGCGTGGACAACGGCCAACACCTGGTGCCGCTGGAGCGCGACGTGATGTTTGTGGTCGATGAACTGATGAAGGCCCCGCGATGACCCCGCCCCCGAATCCCGCCCGTCTGGACGATCTGGCGCTGAGCTGCCGCAAGCTCTTTTTGCGCCGGCTGGAAGTGATGGCGCACATCGGCGCCCACGACTTTGAAAAAGGTGTGCAGCAGCGACTGTGGATCGACGTGGAGCTGTACGTGCCCTACGCGCACTCCACGCCCACACAAGACCGCCTGCATGAGGTGGTGGACTACGACTACGTGCGCGCAGTGGTGGCCGAGCGCATCGCTCAGGGCCACGTGGAATTGCAGGAAACTCTATGCGACGACTTGGCCGAGCGCCTGCTGGCCCACCCGGGCGTGCGCGCGTTGCGCCTGTCCACCTGCAAACCCGACGTCTACCCCGACACCCAGGCTGTGGGGGTGGAGATCGTGCGCATCAAGCCCGAGCCGGAGCCCGCACCATGAACACGTCTACATCTAACGCCCATACCCCCACCCGCACCGGCCAGCAGATCCTCACGCTGACTGGCCTGCGCTTCGATGCCAACCTGGGCATCCTGGACTTTGAAAAAACCAGCCCCCAGCCCATCCAGGTGGACGCCGAACTCAACCAGGGCCCACAGCCCTTGCTGCCCCACGACGACGACATCGGTCATGTGCTCGACTACCGCAAGGTGCGCCAGATCATCATCGACGAGTGCACGGCCGAACACGTCAACCTGCTGGAAAGCCTGATCGGCAAACTGACCCAACGCCTGATGGGCCTGCCCGGCGTACTGGGCGTGCGCGTGCGCATCGCCAAGCTGGAAATCTTCGACGACTGCGAGGTGGCGATCCGCATGGAAAGTGGGCAGTGGTGAGCCGACTGCCCAAATAACGGGCACAGCCCGCCAAGCCTTTGGCCATGCGGCCTGCGCGACTTGTCCGCGCAGTTTTCCACAGCTTTGGTCCCGCTCTGGCAGAACAACTTTCAGGCCTGCCGCGCAGCCCATTTGCCGGCCTCGGCCAACAAGTGCGCATGAAACACCCGGGCGATGGGCGACAGGCGCTTGGCCTTGGGGTGCACCAGGTGCCATTGCGAGGGAATGGGCAAACCTTGCACGGGCAACACACAGAGGTCACGCCGGGCGCTGTCGGCACGCAGTGCATGCAGCGAAATCACCGCCACACCCAGGCGGGCCGCTACGGCCTCTTTGATGGCCTCGTTGCTGCCCAGCGCCAGCCGCAGCCGGGGCTCAAAACCTTGGGCGGCGAGGAAGCGATCGGTGGCCAGGCGCGTGCCCGAGCCGGCCTCGCGCAAAAGAAAACGTTCGCCCGCGAGCGCGTTGAGCGTCAGGCGTTTGCGGGTGGCCAGTGGGTGGCCCGCCGACGCGATCAGCACCAGCGGGTTGGACAGGAACACCCGGTCTTCCAGCTCCATGTCCGCCGGAGGCATGGACATGACGTAGAGGTCGTCGGCGTTGTCGCGCAGGCGCTGCACCACACCGTCGCGGTTGAGCACCTCCAGCGACAAATCGATTTGCGGGTGGCGGGTACAGAAATCGCCCAGCAGGCCGGGAATGAAGTACTGCGCGGTGCTCACCACCGCCACCCGCAGGCGGCCGCGCGTGAGCCCCTGCAGGCCGGCCACGGTCTGCTCAAAGTCCTCCCACCGATCGACGATGCCACGTGCGGTGGCCGCGAGTTGGTGACCGGCTTCGGTCAGGTGCACCTGACGGCCGATCACCTCGTACAGCGGCAAGCCCACCGCGTCGCTGACCTCGCGCAACTGCATGGACGCGGTGGGTTGGGTCACGTGCATGGCCCGTGCTGCCGCGCTCACGCTGCCGGTGTCGGCCAATGCCAAGAACAGTCGCAGTTGGCGGAAGGTCACATTCATAGATATTTATCTATATATCCGTTTCCAACAATCGATTTTACTCAATGCCCGGATGTGTCTAAAGTGCGCTCCCATGCACATCTTCACCGACCCCGCGCTGCTGTTTTTTGTCTTCGGCGTTTTTGCCGGCCTGCTGAAATCCAACCTCGAAATTCCACCCGCCATCTCACGTTTCCTGTCGCTGTACCTGCTGATGGCGCTGGGCCTCAAAGGCGGTTTTGCCCTGGCACAAACCGGGCTGACCACCCAGGTGCTCACGGGCCTGGGGCTGGCGGTGCTGCTGGCGGTGGTGGTGCCGTTGCTGGGCTACGGCTTGTTGCGCCGTGTGGTGGGGCCGTTTGACGCGGCGGCCGTGGCCGCCACCTACGGCTCGGTGAGTGCGGTGACCTTCATCACCGCCAACGCCCACCTGGACGGCCAAGGCATCGCCCACGGCGGCCACATGGCCGCAGCCATGGCGCTGATGGAGTCGCCGGCCATCATTCTGGCGGTCTTGCTGGCCAACGTGTTGCGGCGCCAGGCCAGCGCCGCCCACACCGTGAGCGGCGGCACGTTGGCCTTGGGCGGACCACCGGCCGCGGGGGTGGGCTGGCCCAAGGTGTTGCACGAATCCTTCACCGACGGCGCGCAGTTGCTGTTGCTGGGCGCCATGGCGGTGGGCTGGCTCAGCGGCGAAAGTGGCCGCGAAGCCATGCAGCCCTTCTCGGGTGATTTGTTCAAAGGCATGCTGGCCTTCTTCCTGCTCGACATGGGCCTTAACACAGCGCGCCAATTGCCCGGGCTGCGGGGCCAATCGCCGTGGCTGCTGGCGTACGCGCTGATCGCCCCCTTGGTGCACGGCCTGCTGGCCTTGGGGCTGGCCGCACTGGCCGGCTTGCCGGCGGGTGACGCCGCCCTGCTCATGGTGCTGGCCGCCAGTGCCTCCTACATCGCCGTGCCGGCGGTGGTGCGGCACGCCATCCCCGAGGCCAACCCCTCGCTTTACGTGGGCCTCTCGCTGGGCGTGACCTTCCCGCTCAACATCCTGTTGGGCATACCGCTCTACACCCGATTGGCGCAGGCTGCGCTGGGCTGAGACAATACGGGGCTGCCGACCTGCATTGAGCCACCCCATGACGACGACCCCCACCTGGACCACGCCCGCGACCGAAGCGCCTGACACAGTCCCCCCGAAGGCGCTGAAGATCGAACGCGAAGACCACAAGCTCGAAAAGCGCCTGTGCCGAGAGGTGGGCCGCGCCATCGTCGACTACAACATGATCGAGGAAGGCGACAAGGTCATGGTCTGTGTGTCGGGCGGCAAGGACAGCTACGCCATGCTGGACATCCTGCTCAAACTGCAGGCGCGCGCGCCCATCAAGTTCGAGCTGATCGCCGTCAACCTGGACCAGAAGCAGCCGGGCTTTCCCGACCACATCCTGCCCGAGTACCTGGGCCAGCTGGGCGTGCCCTTCCACATCGAGACGCAGGACACCTACTCCATCGTCAAAAAAGTCATCCCCGAAGGCAAGACCATGTGCAGCCTGTGCAGCCGGCTGCGCCGGGGCATCCTGTACCGCGTGGCCAACGAGCTGGGCGCCACCAAAATCGCCCTCGGCCACCACCGCGACGACATGCTGCAGACCCTGCTGCTCAACATGTTCTTTGGCGCCAAGCTCAAGGGCATGCCCCCCAAGCTGGTCAGCGACAACGGCGAGCACGTGGTGATCCGCCCCCTGGCCTACGTGGCCGAAAAAGACCTCACGCGCTGGGCCCAGGTGCGCGAATTCCCCATCATCCCCTGCACGCTCTGCGGCAGCCAGGAAAACCTGCAACGCAAGCAGGTGGGCAACATGCTGCGCGAGTGGGAAAAGAAGTTTCCGGGCCGCGTGGAGAACATGGCCACCGCGCTGCAGAACGTGGTGCCCAGCCACCTCATGGACCGGGGGCTGCACGACTTTGCCGGCCTCAAGGCCACGGGTGTGCCCGACGAAGACGGCGACAAGGCCTTCGACGACGAGCCGCTGCCCACCGCGCCCAGCCTGCCCGAAAAGCAAGTCATCTCGCTGGTGCAGGAGGCCTGACACCATGCGCCGCCTGATGCTGCCCCTGCTGCTGGCCATCAGCGCCCTGCTGGGTGGCTGCGCCAGCGTGATGCTGGTGGACAACCAGGTGCAGAGTTTTCCGCAGTGGCCGGCAGGCGCCCCTCAGAAAGGCGAGCGTTTTGCGTTTGACCGCCTGCCCTCACAACGCAGCACGGCGCCGAACGCGCTGCAGGATGGCCTGGAGCTGGCGGTGCGCGACGCCTTGACGGCGTGGGGCCTGAAGCTGCCCACCGGCAACGACAGCGTGCGCTGGCTGGTGCAGGTGAACGCCGGTGGCCAGCGCCTGCCACGCGCGCCCTGGGAGACCCCCTGGGAGCGCCCCAACTGGAGCATTTCGGGTGGCATCGGCGGGCGCCACGGCGGCATCACGCTGGGCTTTCCGCTGATGATCGCGGACAACCCGTACTACCTGCGCGAGATCACGGTGGTGGTGCGCGAAGCGGCCACCGGGCGCGTGGTGTACGAAACGCGTGCCAAACACGACGGCCGCTGGCCCGACAGCCCCGCGCTGTGGGGCGCCATGGCGTCGGCCGCCTTGCGGGATTTTCCCCAGCCGCCTGCTGGCGCCCGGCAAGTCAACATCGAAATTCCGCGTTGACCACCGTCAAGCGGCCCCAAACGCTTCAGACCACCTGCCCGTACTCGGCCAACACCCGGCGCAACGTGCCGGCCAAATCTTCGGCCACAAACTTGGGCACGTAGGCATCTGCGCCCACGCTGCGCACGTGGTCCTCGTTGGTGGCGCCCGACAGCGAGGAGTGGATGACCACCGGCAGTGCGCGCATCTTGGGGTCTTGTTTGATCATGCGCGTGAGGGTGAAGCCGTCCATCTCGGGCATCTCCAGGTCGGTCAGCACCAGGGCCACCTTGTCGTGGATTTCGCGGCCCTGGGCCGCACACTCGGCGCTGATGGACTGCAGCTTTTCCCACGCTTCCTGTCCGGTCTTGCACATCACGTAAGGCAGGTTCATGGCCTGCAGGCCCTGCTCGATCAAGGCGCGCGCCACAAAGGAGTCGTCGGCGGCCACGATCATCGTGCCTTCCTTGAGCTTGACCTGCGGGCCCACGTTCTCGGGTGTCATCTCGCCGTCGCTGGTGGGCATGACGCGGCGCAGGATGGACTCCACGTCCAGCACCTGCACCAGGCGCTGACCGTTCACGTCGTCGTCCAGCCGTGCGATGCTGGTGACCATGCCGCCGGCGGCGCTGTTCTCGGCGCTGAGCACCTGTTTCCAGTCCAGTCGCACGATCTCTTCCACCCCCTCCACCGCAAACGCCTGCGTGGTGCGCGCGTATTCGGTCACCAGCATGATGTTGTGGCCGGTTTTGGGGATGTTGCCGGTGACGGCCGAGAGGTCGATCACCGGGATGATCTGGCCGCGCAGGTTGACCACCCCCATCACGTGCTGCGGTGCACCGGCCATGGCCGTGACCGGTGGCATGGCCACAATCTCGCGGATTTTGAACACGTTGATGCCAAACAACTCGGAGCGTTCGCCATTGGCGTCGCTGCCAAGCCGAAACAGCAACATCTCGAATTTGTTGGAACTGGTGAGCTTGGTCCGCTCGTCGATTTCTTGTTGTACGCTGCTCATCAAAACCCCCGCCCTTTAAGAATGGTTGACGATTCATTCTAGAGAGCCTCGCGCACTCCCACAAACTCTTTTTGTGACGGCCCACGCCGCCCCAGGACACCACACCGTGCAACTGACCCGCATCCTTGCCATCCGCCACGGCGAAACCGCCTGGAACCGCGACACCCGCATCCAGGGCCACATCGACATCCCGCTCAACGAGCGCGGGCTGTGGCAGGCCCGGCGCGCCGCCGACGCCCTGCGCGACGAGCCCATTGCCGCCGTCTACAGCAGCGACCTGGCCCGCGCCCACGCCACGGCGCAGGCCATCGCCGCCGTGCGGGGCCTGCCCGTGCACACCCACGCCGGCCTGCGCGAACGCCACTTTGGCCGCTTCGAAGGCAAGACCTGGAACGAAATCGAAACCGGCTGGCCCGATGAAGCCCTGGCCTGGCGCAAGCGGGTGCCCGACTTTGCGCCCGAAGGCGGCGAGAACCTGCTGACCCTGCGCGAGCGCATTGCCACCACCGTGCACGAACTGGCCGCGCGCCACCCAGGCGAGCAGGTGGTGATGGTGGCCCACGGCGGCGTGCTCGATGTGTTGTACCGCCTGGCCACCGGCCAGGACATCCAGGCACCCCGCACTTGGACGCTGGACAACGCCGGCATCAACCGCCTGCTCTGGACGCCGGAAGGCCTGAGCCTGGTGGGCTGGGCCGACATCGGCCACCTGCAGGACGATGCCGACGCACCGCTGGACGAGTCCACGACATGACGCCGCCCGCACGCCCCGGCGACAACATCGCCGCCGTCGACACCCCCGCCCTGGTCATCGACCTCGACGCCATGGAGCGCAACCTCGCCCGCATGGCCACCTTTGCACGCAACCACCGTGTGCGCCTGCGCCCCCACGCCAAGATGCACAAAAGCGCCGAACTGGCGCGCCTGCAGATGGCCCACGGCGCGGTGGGCGTGTGCGTGCAGAAGACCGCCGAGGCCGAAGCGCTGGCCGCCGGTGGCGTGAACAACATCTACATCAGCAACGAGGTGATCGCGCCAGCAAAACTGGCCCGCGTGGCCGCGTTGGCGCTGCGGCTGCAACACGACGGTGGCCAGCTGGCCATCGCGGTGGACAGCGAACACGGCATTGCCGCACTGGCCGACGCCATGCACCACGCCCACGGCGCCCACATCGATGTGTTCATCGACGTGGACATTGGCCACGGCCGCTGTGGCGTGCCCCCGGGCGAACCGGCCCTGGCGCTGGCCCGCGCCATCGCGCCCCACCGCACGCTGCGCCTGGTGGGCCTACACGCCTACCACGGCGCCGCCCAACACCAGCGTGACACCGCCACCCGCCAAGCCACGCTGACGCGCTCGACCCAGATGGTGCGCGAGACACGCGACCTGCTGATCCGCCACGGCTTCGGCCCCCTGCTGGTGACAGGCGCGGGCACCGGCACCTACGCGCTGGAAACCGCCAGCGGGCTGTGGGGCGAACTGCAGACCGGCTCCTACCTGTTCATGGACGCCGACTACGCGAGCAACCAGCACACGGCCGATGCGCCGGCCTTCGAACACGCGCTGTTCGTCAAGGCCCAGGTGGTGAGCCGCCAGGGCGACCGCGCCGTGTGCGACGCCGGCCACAAAAGCCACGCCATTGACAGCGGCCTGCCCACCGTGTGGGCACCCGCCGGCCTGACGTTCGCCAACGGTGGCGACGAACACGGCGTGCTGCGCGCAGCCACGCCCGCGACGCCGCTGCCCGCCATCGGCGACACCGTGTGGCTCATCCCCGGCCACTGCGACCCCACGGTCAACCTGCACGACTGGCTGGTGGGGGTGCGTGGCGGGTTGCAGCAAGGTTTTGTCGAACGGCTCATCCGGGTTGATGCGAGGGGCGCGCTGACCTGAGTGCCGCCACAATCGCCGGCATGAATCTCAGCCCCAGCCAAGTCATTGTTCTGGCCACCCCGGTCTTCCTGCTCCTCATTGCCGCCGAATACGCCTACGGCCGCGCCAAGGGGCACAACACCTACCGGCTCAACGACGCCCTCAACAGCATCTCGCTGGGCATGCTCAGCGAAGTGACCAAGGTGTTGACGCTGCTGCTGCGCGTGGGCATTTACACCGCCGTGTACCACGCCGCCGCCATCGGCCCGGGCCCGGAGTTCTGGACCAGCTGGTACGGCTGGCTGCTGGCCCTGGTGTTCTACGACTTTTGTTACTACTGGCTGCACCGTGGCGGGCACGAGGTGGCGGTCCTGTGGGCCGCGCACGTGGTGCACCACCAGAGCGAGGACTACAACCTCTCCACCGCGCTGCGCCAAACCAGCAGCGGCGCCTTGCTGGGCTGGGTGTTTTACGTGCCCATGGCGGTGGCGGGCGTGCCGCCCATTGTGTTCGCGGTGGTGGGCCTGATCGACCTGCTCTACCAGTTCTGGATCCACACCGAACACGTGCCCCAACTCGGCTGGTTCGACCGCGTGTTCGCATCGCCCTCCAACCACCGGGTGCACCATGCCGTCAACGACCGCTACCTGGACAAGAACTACGGCGGCATTCTCATCGTGTGGGACCGGCTGTTCGGCAGCTTCAAGGAAGAAGACGAGACATGTGTCTACGGCACCCGCAGCCCGCTGAGGAGCTGGGACCCGCTGTGGGCCAATGGCGAGGTGTATTGGGCCTTGCTGAAGGACAGCTGGCACACCCGCCGCTGGCCCGACAAGCTGCGCGTGTGGTTCAAGCCCCCCGGCTGGCGCCCAGCCGACGTGGCGGCGCGTTTCCCCAAACCACCGTTTGACGCGGCCGCGCTGCAACGCTTCGACCCGCCCCTGCCCCGCGCCACGGCCTGGCTTGCGGGTTTGCAGTTCGTGGCGCTGCTGGGCGGCGTGGCGACGTTTTTGTGGCAGGTGGACGGCTGGCCACTGGCCACGGCCTGCGTCTGGTTGCTGGCGCTCACCGTGAGCCTGTGGGGCGTGGGCGCGCTGCTGCAAGGTCGCATCAGCGCCACCGAGCTGTGGCTGATCGAAGCCTGTGCCCTGGCCACCGCCAGCTCGGCCCTGGGGCTGCGCGAGCTGCACCTGGTCTTCAAACCCCTGGCCATGGTGATCGCGCTGGCGCTCACCTGGGGCGTGCCACGCGCGCTGTGGCTGCGCCTGGCGCTGCTGGGCTCGCTTGCGGGTGATGTGTTCCTGATGCTGCCCGGTCTGTTCATCCCGGGGTTGGTGGCCTTTCTGCTCGCGCACATCGCCTACATCGTGCGGCTGCGGCAGGACGCGCCCTGGTTTGCCAGCCGCCAGTCGCTGCGGGTCACGCTGGCGGTGGGCGCGCTGATGTACACGGTGCTGTGGCTCGGTGGCCTGCCTGCGGGCCTGCGCGGGCCGGTGGCCGCCTATGTGGTGGTGATCGCTTTGATGGCGGCGCAAGCCCTGGGTCGCGCAAGCGTGCGGCGCGATCAGGCGTCGGTGCTGGTGGCGGTGGGGGCCTGCTTTTTCATGCTCAGCGACACCCTGCTCGCGCTCAACCGCTTCGTCACGCCCCTGCCCATGGCGCAGCTGGGCGTGCTGGCCACCTACTACCTGGCGCAATGCCTGATGGTGGGCGGCCTCATTCGTTCGCGCCCTGCTTGAACACCTGGGCATCCAGCCCCAGGGCCTTGATGCGTGCGGCAGCCTGCTCGGCCTGGGCGCGGTTGGCAAAGGGGCCAGCGCGCACACGGGTGCGCTGGCCGCGCTCCAGTTGCAGCGTGTCGCTGCGGGCCGGCACACCGGCCTGTCGGATGCGCACCAATGCGCGCCGCGCATTGGCCGGGTCGGCGAACAAGCCCACGTTGATGCCGTAACCCCGCGCAGCCGGCACGGCAATCGGCTCGGACACCGACTGGGCGACGGGTTCGGGGTCGGGCACTGTCGACGGGGTGGGCGGCGCGGGCGGCGCAACGTCGGCCACGGTGTCCACGGCGGTGGGTGCGGGTGTTGGCGGCTCAGCCGTGGCGGGGGAAGGTGCGGGGGATGGTGTGGGAGAAGGCAACGGAGCAGGCTCGGCCACCACCACCACCGGCGGGGTGGCCAAGGGCTCGACCACCGACTTGGCCACGGGGTCTTGCGCTGCGGCGCTGCCCCACACCTGCCAGCCCACCAGCGCCGCCATCAACAGGTTCAACAGGCACATCACCAGCAGCCGCTGCAGCGACGGCGCCCGCTGGCGCAACACGTCGGCCGCGTCGGCCATGGAGGGCGACTGCCGGACCACGTCCACCAGCGCCAGCCGCAATTGGCCATGCAGCCACGCGTTGGCAAACAGCCCAGGCAGGGCAGTGGCCACCAGCACAACCGCGCCGGCCAGGCCCAACGTCACGCCATCCGGCAAATGGCCCCGGCCCCACCACAATGCACCGGCCGCAGCACCCACCAGCAACAGGTACACGGCGGCGATGCGCCACAAGCGCCGGTACACCAGCCAGTTGAAGGTGAGCAGCGCGGCCAGCGTGTTCCAGCTCGGCCCGGCCACGCCCCGGGCGTCAAAGCGCTCGAAGGCCCGGAGGTGGTGTTCGCTCTGCACAGGCCCCAAGGCCGCGCGGTAGAGCATGTGTGTGGGGGACTCGCGCGGCGGGGTGCTCACGGCAGGTCAGGCATCGGCACCAAACAGGCCACCCTCGGTGGTCGGCGGCGTCACCCCGAGGTGGCGGTAGGCGGCCAGCGTGGCCACGCGCCCGCGCGGCGTGCGCTGCAAAAACCCCTGCTGGATCAGGTAGGGTTCGATCACGTCTTCGATGGTGTCGCGCTCCTCACCGATGCTGGCGGCGATGTTGTCCAGCCCCACCGGGCCGCCGTCGAAGCGGTGCACCACGGCTTCGAGCAGCTTGCGGTCCATCAGGTCGAAGCCCTGCGGGTCCACGTCCAGCATGGCCAGGGCCTTGTCAGCCATGGTTTTGGTGATGGTGCCGCTGCCTTTGACCTCGGCGTAGTCGCGCACGCGGCGCAGCAAGCGGTTGGCGATGCGCGGCGTGCCACGCGAGCGCCGCGCAATCTCGAACCCACCTTCTGCCTCGATGGGCGCGCCCAGCAGCCCGGCGCTGCGTTTGACGATGCGCGCCAGCTCTTCCGGCGTGTAGAACTCCAGCCGGGCGACGATGCCGAAACGGTCGCGCAGCGGGTTGGTCAGCATGCCGGCGCGGGTGGTGGCGCCCACCAGGGTGAAGGGCTGAAGATCGAGCTTGATGCTGCGCGCCGCCGGGCCTTCGCCGATCATGATGTCGATCTGGTAGTCCTCCAGCGCGGGGTAGAGGATTTCCTCCACCACCGGGCTGAGGCGGTGGATCTCGTCGATGAACAGGACGTCGTTGGGCTCCAGGTTGGTCAGCAGCGCCGCCAGGTCCTTGGGCTTTTCCAGCACCGGGCCGCTGGTCTGACGGAGGTTGACGCCGAGCTCCTGCGCAATGATGTGGCTCAGTGTGGTTTTGCCCAGGCCGGGCGGACCAAACAGCAGCACATGGTCCAGCGCCTCGGCACGTTTTTTGGCCGCGCCAATGAAAATTTCCAGCTGCTCGCGCACCTTCATCTGGCCCACGTATTCGTCGAGCAGCTTGGGCCGCAGGGCGCGCTCGATCGCCTCCTCTTTGGGCGAGGCGGGCGCGGCGGACACCACACGCGGCGCGGGGGCAAAGTCGTCGGTTTGGATGGCCATGCAGCTATTGTGTCTTTGTTCGGTTCAAGGCCACTGCGCGCAAGTGCTCAGCGGTACACCTCACGCCGGTTGCCAATGCGCAGCACCCGCACCACGATGCGCTGGTCCTGGATGTCGCACACGATGCGCCAGTCACCCACGCGGTATTTCCAGTAGCTGCCCAGCCGGGCACCCGACAGTGCTTCACCGATGCTGCGCGGATCACCCAGCGGCGCCAGGCGGTCGCGCAGAAACGCCACCAAGCGCACCTGAACCGGGCGGTCCAGCTGTTTGAGTTCCTTCAGCGCGTCGGGATCGAACTCAATCAGCCAGGCCAAGTTCGCGCTCCACATCCGTCAGCGCAATGGTCTTGCGGTTCTTGCGCGCCCGCGCCTCGGCCAGGTAGTAGTCCTCCAGATCGTCCAGGTGCTCGAGAATGGCCTCACGCGCCAACGCGGTCTTGGTGCGACCGGTTTCCTGGGTCAGGCGGTTCAACCGGGCCTCGATGTCCGGCGTCAGGCGAATGGCAAGCATGTCAGCCTCCTTTGCTATACAAGTATAGCGAGCAAGCTCACTTCGCGAGCGATTTCAATGCCAGCTTGATCCCCTCGCTCACCCCCACATCCTCGGGCAGGGCCTTGAGCGCCAGCGCCGCTTCCTTGTCGCTGTAGCCCAGGGCCACCAAGGCCTGCAGGATGTCGCCGTGCGACTCGCCGCGCACCACTCCACCGGTGGGCACGCCGATGTCGGCGCCCAGTTTGCCCTTGAGTTCGAGCAGCAGGCGCTCAGCGGTTTTTTTGCCAATGCCCGGCACCTTGATCAGGCGACCCGCTTCCTGCGCGGTGATGGCCTGCGCTAGGTCGCTCACGCCCATGCCGCTGAGAACGCTCAGGGCGGTGCGCGGGCCCACGCCGCTGATCTTGATGAGCTGGCGGAAGGCTTCGCGCTCGGGCGCGGCCCCAAAGCCGTAGAGAATCTGCGCGTCTTCGCGCACCACAAAGTGGGTCAGCAAGGCCACCTTCTCGCCCACGGCGGGCAGGTTGTAGAAGGTGCTCATGGGCACGTCCACCTCGTAACCGACGCCGTGGCAGTCGATCAGGATCTGGGGCGGGTTCTTCTCCAGCAGGGTGCCGGTCAACTTGCCTATCATTGGGAACTTCCTTTTTCAGCGGATTATCGGTTTGATTCTCAGACACACCTTCTCGCCGCCCGACAACACCCGCATGGGCCACCTGTGCGGGCCGATGGACGCCCACATCCGCACCATCGAGGCGGCCTGCCAGGTGAAGATCGCGCACCGCTTCGAGCAGTTCCGCATCGAAGGCCCCAAGGCCAAGGCGCAGCAGGCGCTGGAGGCCTTGCAGGCCTTGTACGAGATGGCGCGACGCCCGATTCCGGCCGAGCAAGTGCAGCTCATGCTCAGCGGTGACACCGCATTGCCCGCCGTGGGCGATGAGGCGCTGGCCATGCAGACGCGGCGCGGCGAGGTCAAGGGCCGCACCCCCAACCAGGCGCGCTACCTGGAGAACATGGCCACACACGACATCACCTTCGGCATTGGCCCGGCCGGCACCGGAAAAACCTACCTGGCCGTGGCCTGCGCTGTGGACGCGCTGGAACGCAGCGCGGTGCAGCGCATCGTGCTCACGCGCCCGGCGGTGGAGGCCGGCGAGCGCCTGGGCTTTCTGCCCGGCGACCTGACGCAAAAGGTAGACCCATACCTGCGCCCGCTGTACGACGCGCTCTACGACCTGATGGGCTACGACAAGGTCCAGAAGGCCTTCGAGCGCCAGCAGATCGAGATCGCGCCGCTGGCCTTCATGCGCGGGCGCACGCTCAACCACGCCTTTGTCATCCTGGACGAAGCGCAGAACACCACGGTGGAGCAGATGAAGATGTTCCTCACCCGCATCGGCTTTGGCAGCAAGGCGGTGGTGACGGGCGACGTGAGCCAGATCGACCTGCCGCGCACCCAGCTCAGCGGCCTGATCGACGCCGAGCGTGTGCTCAAGCGCGTGCAAGGCATTGCCATCAACCGCCTGACCAGCGCCGATGTGGTGCGCCACCCGCTGGTGGCCCGCATCGTGGACGCCTACGAGGCCCGCACGCCATCGCTGGACGCCGAGGCAGCGCCCGTGCGCAAACGCCGCGCCACCTGAGGCCATTGCACGTGCGGCACCTCTGCACCCCCGTGATGGCACTGACCTTGGCCGGCTGCGCCAGCGGGCTGCCGGCGCCCACTGTGCACCAGTTCGAGGTCGATGGCTGGAGCGGCCAGACGCGCAACTACCGTTGTACCGATGGCACCCGACTGGCCGTGGCCTACCTTAACCCGCCACAAGGCGTGGCCATGGCCGTGATCACCCTGGCAGGCACACAAGCCGTGCTGCGCAACCTTCCCGCCGCATCGGGCGCACGGTATGTGGACGTGGACGAGCAACGCGGCTTGCGTTGGCACAGCAAGGGCGACGAAGGCTTTCTGGCCCTGCTGCCACCCGACCACACCGCCACCGAACAGATGCTGCACACCGGCTGCCGCGCACAACCATGAGCCCCCTCCGGCCGCTGCCCGAGTTCACCGCCCATTGCCTGGACCTGCTGGCCAGCGTCGGCCCCTGCCAGGCCAAGCGCATGTTCGGCGGCTGGGGCATCAGCGTGGACGGCATCACCTTCGCCATCATTGCCGACCTGGGCAGCGGCGAACGCCTGTGGCTCAAGACCGACGATCTGACCGCCGCCCGCTTTCTGGCCGAAGGCTGCCTGCGTTTTGTCTACCAGGCCAAGGGCCGTGACATGGCCTTGCACTACCACGCCGCCCCAGAAGCAGCCATGGAATCGCCCGCTCTGATGAGCGACTGGGCGCAACTGGCCTGGCAGACCGCGCTGGCCGCCCAGGCCCGCCCCCAACCCAAGAAAAAGCCCCGACCATGAGCCTGCCCCAGCTGTCCCTCTCCCTGCAGTTCGCGCGTTTTGAAGGGGCGGACGAACACCGCGCTGCCTTGCCCCGCCACAAGGTGGCGCGTTGGATTCGCCACGCGCTGGATGCCGACGCCGAAATCACCGTGCGCATCGTCGATGCCGAGGAAGGCCAGGCACTCAACCGCGATTACCGCAAGAAAGACTACGCCACCAACGTGCTGACCTTCGACTACGCCACCGAACCGGTGGTCATGGCCGACCTGGTGCTGTGCGCGCCGGTCATCGCCCGCGAGGCCACCGAACTGGGTAAGTCCTTGGCCGAACACTACGCCCACCTTCTGGTGCACGGCACCCTGCACGCCCAGGGCTGGGACCACGAGACCAGCGAAGCCGATGCGGAGGAAATGGAGGCGCGCGAAACGGAGATCCTCGCCGGGTTGGGACAACCTGACCCTTACGCGAAATAGACCTCAGGCGCTCATGCGCAGCGGGATGGTGATGGGCCCGTCGTTGACCAGGTGCACCTTCATGTCTGCCGCGAAACGCCCGGTCTGCACCACGGGGTGTGTGGCCTGGGCGCGGGCCACCAAGTAGTCGTACAAACGCTCGCCCAGCGCCGGGGGCGCGGCGGCGGTGAAGCTGGGGCGGTTGCCACCGGTGGTATCGGCGGCCAGGGTGAACTGGCTCACGATCAGCAGCCCACCGGCCACATCCACCACACTTTTGTTCATCTTGCCGGCCTCGTCGCTGAAGATGCGCAGCTTGAGGACCTTGGCCAGCAGCTTGTCGGCCACGGCCTCGGTGTCGGCGGGCTCGGCGCACACCAGCACCAGCAGACCAGGGCCGACCTCACCCACCACCACACCGTCCACCACCACACGGGCTTCGCTGACCCGTTGCAATACCGCAATCACTTCAAATCCTTTTCGTCGTCAAAATGCGCCTCCACATCGCTGGGCAGCAGCTGTATGGTGGCGCGCAGGCCGGGCACCGCACTCATCAAAGCCTGCTCCACGCTGGCGCGCACGGCGGCCGCGCGCCCCAGCGACCACTGCGCGGGCATGTGCATGTGCATGTCCACAAAACGGCGCTGGCCGGCCTTGCGGGTGTTGAGGTGGTCGAAGCGGATGATCTGGGTCTCGCCGCTGGACGAGGCAAAACCGGCCAGCGTGGCCTGGATGGTGGCCAGCACCTCCGGCTCCACGGCCTCGTCCATCAGGCCTTGCGACGAGCGCCAGATGAGGTGCACGCCCTCTTTCATGATGTTGAGCGCCACGCCCATGGCCACCAGCGCGTCCAGCCACAGCCAGCCCGTGACCTGCACCAGCGCGATGCCGATGACCACGCCGGCCGAGGTCCACACATCGGTGACCAGGTGTTTGGCATCGGCCTCCAGCGCGATGGAGCGGTGGGCGCGCGCCGCACCAAACATGACCCAGGCCAAGAGGCCGTTGAGCGCCGAACTGGCCACCGACAGCGCCAGGCCCCAGCCCACCTGCTCCAGCGGTTGGGGGTCAAACAGGCGGTGCCCGGCCGTCCAGACGATGCCGAGCGCGGCCGCGATGATGAGGATGCCCTCGAAGCCCGAAGAAAAATACTCGGCCTTGTGGTGACCGTAGGGATGGTCGTCGTCGGCCGGGCGGGCGGCGATGGTGACCATCACTAGGCCAAAGATCGCGCTGGCGAGGTTGACCAGCGACTCCAGGGCGTCGGACAACAAGCCCACCGAACCGGTGACGTACCAGGCCAGGGTTTTGAGCGCGATGGTGATCAGGGCCACCACCACCGAGGCCATCAACAAGCGGCGCGGTGTAAGTTGTTGCAGGAGCGGTGTTGGCATACAGACATTGTCCCACCGTGCACAATCGGTCACTGTGTTGCGCCCCACACCCTTCCATACCTTGCTCTGGCTCGGCGCCGCCCTGCTGGCCGCCCTGGGTGCGGGCCTGCTGGCTCGCGCCGAACTGCAGCGCCAGCGCGAAGCCTTTGACACCGACGCCCGCATCGTGCACCGCCTGCTGAGCCAGCGCGTGGTGCAGCACGACGCGGTGCTGGCCACGCTGGCCCTGCTGCAACCCGTGCGCGATGGTGAACACGCCGAGCAACGGCTGCCGGCCGTGTTCCCGCAGGTGCTGCACGCGCGGCGACGCAGTGAGGGCGAAGCCTGGCCCCAGGCCTCGCTGACCCAGGCCGAAACCACGTCACGCGCGCGGCGCCGCGCAGCACTCGGTGCGGTGGACCTGGCGCAAGGCCGCTACGAACTGGTCACCGCCGCCGGCACCGGCGCCTACGCCCTGCTGATCGACCTCAAGCAAACTGTGCCCTGGGACGAGTGGCCTATGACACCGGCCAGCAGCCCGGTGCGCGTGCGCCTGGTGTTGGGCGACACACACTTCACCATTCAGCCCGGCCGCGAGCACACGCCCAGCCGAGGCTGGACCTTCGGCTTCAGCAAAGTGTTGGCCAGCGAGAGCCAGCCGTTTGACGTTCAGGCAGATGTGGCGCTGGGCTGGTCGGCCTTGCCTTGGTGGCGCATGCTGAGCTGGGCCGCACTGGTGCTGGCGGCCGCGTACGCCTGGCAGGCCTGGCGCCGCCAGACCACCGAGCGCCGCCGTGCCGAAGAACTGCTGCGCCTGGGCCAGGTGGCGCGCCTGAACACCCTGGGTGAGCTGGCCGCCGGCGTGGCGCATGAGCTCAACCAGCCACTGACCGCTGTGCTGGCCAACACCCAGGCCGCCCTGCGCCTGCTGGATGACGAGTCTCCCGACCTGCCCTTGGCCCAAACCGCCATGACCCAGGCCGCTGAGCAGGCCCGGCGGGCGGCCGAGGTGGTGGGCCGCCTGCGCCGGGTGGTGGAGCGCCCCGACACCCAAGGCGCCACCGCACCCACGCCGCTGGAGCAGGCCGCGCGCAGCGCCTTGCACTTGCTGGAGCCCGAGTTCAAACGCCGCCAGGCCAGCGTGGCGCTGGCGACCGAAGCCTCCCCCACTGTGCTGGCCGACCCGGTGGCGCTGGAGCAGATCGTGCACAACCTGCTGATGAACGCACTGCAGGCGCTGGAACAGGTACCACCCGAGCAGCGCCAGATCCGCTTGACCTTGGGTCAGGAGGCAGCAGAAGGCCTGCTGCAGGTCAGCGACAGCGGCCCAGGCATCCCACCCGACGTGTTGCCCCGCCTGTTCCAACCCTTTTTCAGCACCCGTGCCGGTGGCCTGGGCCTGGGCCTGAGCCTGTGCGAAACCCTGGCTGTGGGCATGGGCGGCAGCCTGAGCGCACGCAATGCCCCCCCTTTAGGGGCCGAATTCACCCTGCGCCTGCCCCTCGCCCAGTGACCTCCACCCTCTCCCCCCTCATCCACCTGATCGACGACGACGAGGCCGTGCGCGCCAGCCTGGCCCTGCTGATTGGCACGGTGGGACTGCGTGTGCAGACCTGGGCCGACCCGTTGGCCTTTGTCGACCAATTCGACCGCCAGGGCATTGGTGCCATCGTGCTGGACGTGCGCATGCCCGGCATCAGCGGCCTGAGTGTGCTCGACACCCTGCGCGCGCAGGGCGTGGACCAACCCATCGTTTTGCTCACCGGCCACGGCACGGTGGAGATGTGCCGGCGCGCCTTCAAGGCTGGGGCGGCCGAATTCCTGGAAAAGCCGGTGAACGACGAGTTGCTCATCGAAACCTTGCAGAACGCGGTGCGCCAGCACGTCAAGTCGCGCCAGCGCCACCAGGCCGACCGCACGGCGCGCGAGCGCTACGCGCAACTGTCGGAGCGCGAGCGCGAGGTGCTGGGGCTGATCATCGAAGGCCTGACCAACAAGGAGATCGGGCGCGCCCTCACGCTGTCGCCACGCACCGTGGAAACCCACCGCGCCAACCTGTTTGCCAAGCTCGAAGCCGAGTCGCTGGCCCAACTGATCCGCCGCTACGCCGCCCTGGTGGAAGAAAGCGCTCCGTAAAACTACGGAGCCGCGCGCGTAAGCGCACGAATGGGCGGATGGCCGCCGAATTTTTACAGTTCTCCCACGGTGATCAACACCGCAACCACCCCACAGGAGAACCCATGAAAACCACCGTCAAAATCGCCGCCCTCACCCTGAGCCTTATCGCCACCGCCGCCAGTGCCCAGGCCGTTCGCACCGAGAAAAACATGTCGCTGGAACTGGCCAATCAGATTGCCGCCGCCACCGTGGCCGCCTGCGCCGCCAACAACCACAACGTCACCGCCGCCGTGGTGGACCGCGCAGGCACGCTGCGTGCCCTGCAACGCGCCGACAACGCCGGCCCGCACACCGTGGGCGCTGCACAAGGCAAGGCCTTCACCTCGGCATCGGCCCGCGCCAACACCAGCGCCATGCTGGAAAACGTGCAGAAAAACCCCGGCGCTCAGACCCTGGTCGACATCCCCGGCTTCCTGGTGTTGGGCGGCGGCGTGCCAGTGCGCGTGGGCAACGAAGTCATCGGCGCCGTGGGCGTGGGTGGCGCGCCCGGCGGCCACCTGGACGAGCAGTGCGCCAACGCCGGCATCGCCAAAGTGGCGGACCTGCTGAAATGAAAAAGCTGCTGGTCGCCACCGCGCTCGTCTTGAGCGCCGCGCTGCCGGCCCAGGCCCAGGTCGCGCCCAGCGCCGCCGAGGCGGCCGCCTACCAGGACCTGCACGCGGCGGCGCACAAGGGCGATCTGGCGGCGCTGCGCCAGCTCATCGCCGCCAAGGCAGACCCCAACGCCCGCGACCTCTACGGCCGCACGCCGTTGCACGTGGCCACCTTCGCGCGCCAGCGCGAGGTCATCCGGCTGCTGGCGGCGGCGGGAGCCGACCTCAACCTGCTCGAACGCGACCGCTACGACACCGTCACCATTGCCTCGGTGGCCGATGACGAGGACACGTTGCGCCTGCTGCTGTCGCTGGGCGCCAGCGCCAAGCAGGTGACCAGCCGCTACGACGGCACCGCCCTGATCGCCGCCGCCCACCTGGGGCACGACGGTGTGGTGAAACAACTCATCGCCGCCGGCGCCCCGCTGGACCACGTGAACAACCTGCACTGGACGGCGGTGATCGAGTCCATCGTGCTCGGCGATGGCGGAGCGCGGCATCAGGCCACGTTGAAGGCCTTGATCGACGCCAAGGCCAACCTGCAACTCGCGGATCGGCATGGGCAGACGCCTTTGGCGCTGGCCAGGGCTCGGGGGTACTCGGCAATGGTTTTGATGTTGGAGCGGGCTGGCGGGCGCTGAATGTTGGCGTGCCTGGTGTGCTGGTATGCCTGAGCGCCAGCGCTGACTGGCTCCGCGGCTGTCCTCCGCCGGCTGCGCCGGCTCCCCCTTTATGCCGCTGCGCCAGTCAGCCCTGTCACTCAGGCCGCCGGCACCTGGGCACGCCCACGTAGGGGCACCACCGATTTTTCAGATCGGGGTGGCTGGGTGGCCTGCAGAGCGAGGTAAAGGAGGAGCCGGCGAAGCCGGCGGGGGACACGAGCGTCGCAGGCCACCCAGCCACCCCGATCCCGCCAACACGCAAGAGGGAAATCAACCCAAAACAACCTTCGCAAACTTCCGCTTACCCACCTGCACCACATAGGTCCCGGCAGCCAGCTTCAAACCCTTGTCGCTGACCACGCTGGAATCCACCCGCACACCGCCCCCGTCGATCAGGCGGTTGGCTTCGCTGGTCGAGGGGGCCAGGCCGGCGGACTTCAGCAAAGTGGCAATGCCCAACGGCGCACCCGACAACAACACCTCGGGGATGTCGTCCGGCACGCCGCCCTTGCTGCGGTTGATGAAGTCCTGCTCGGCGGCATCGGCAGCGGCGGCGCTGTGGAAGCGTGCGGTGATTTCCTTGGCCAGCATCACCTTCGCGTCCTTGGGGTTGCGCCCGCCTTCCACTTCTTTCTTCAAAGCCTCGATCTCGGCCATGGACTTGAAAGACAACAGGGTGAACCAGCGCCACATCAGCACATCGGAGATCGACAACACCTTGGCGAACATCGTGTTGGCGTCTTCAGCGATGCCGATGTAATTGTTCTTGCTCTTGGACATCTTCTCGACGCCGTCCAGCCCCTCCAGCAGCGGCATGGTCAGGATGCACTGCGGCTCCTGACCGTACTCCGCCTGCAGGTGGCGGCCCATGAGCAGGTTGAACTTCTGGTCGGTGCCACCCAGCTCCAGGTCGCTTTTCAGGGCCACCGAGTCGTAACCCTGCATCAGCGGGTACAGGAACTCGTGAACGCTGATGGGCGTGCCGGCCGTGAAGCGCTGGTGAAAGTCATTGCGTTCCATCATGCGCGCCACGGTGTACTTGGCGGCCAGCTGGATCATGCCCATGCTGCCCAGCGGCAGACTCCATTCGCTGTTGTAGCGAATCTCGGTTTTGGCCGGGTCCAGCACCAGGCTTGCCTGTTTGTAGTAGGTCTCGGCGTTGGCCTTGATCTGCTCGGGCGTGAGCGGCGGGCGGGTGCTGTTGCGGCCCGAGGGGTCGCCAATCAGGCTGGTGAAATCGCCAATCAGGAAGATGACCTGGTGGCCCAGGTCCTGCAGTTGGCGCATTTTGTTGAGCACCACGGTGTGGCCGATGTGGATGTCGGGTGCCGTCGGGTCCAGGCCCAGCTTGATGCGCAGCGGCACGCCGGTGGCCTCGGACTTGGCCAGCTTTTTCAGCCAGTCGGCCTCGGGAATCAGCTCGTCGCAGCCGCGCAAACTGACCGCCATCGCCTCGCGCACGCGGTCCGTCACCGGGTAGGCCGCCTGCGCTTGAATATTTTTATCAGAATCAGGCGTGTTGGGCGTGTCGCTCATGGTGGTAATACGGATCGCAAATGAAGGTGAACGGGCTATACTTTTGGGCTTGTTTGCCGTGATTTTAGTTGGCCCCCATTCGCCAACCCCGGCATGACCCGACCGCCCCGGCTGTCTGAGCACACCAGGACCCTCGTTTTGAACCTTGTTTTTCTGCACACCGTCGCCGACGTGTTGCGCCGCCACCCCAAGCGGGTGATGGGCAGTCTCGGCGCGCTGCTGTTGGGCACGGGTGTCACCGCCTTTGGCGTGGCCCCGCTGGCACCCGACGCGGCCGATCTGCCGGTGCGCTCCGTCAGCGAAGCCATTGAACCCGCCTTGCGCCTGGTTCAAGGCGGCGGCGAAGCCACCGTTCCTTTTGTGTTGTTTCGCAGCGATGTGACCCGCCGCGACGACAACGCCCAGAGCCTGCTGCAGCGCCTGGGCGTGAGCGACAGCGCTGCCGTTGCCTTTTTGCGCAACGACCCCGTCGCACGCGGGCTGTTCAGTGGCCGCACCGGCAAACTGGTGACGGTCGAAACCACCGACCGCAACGAAATCATCCGCCTGAGCGCACGCTGGTTGTCCAAGCCGGACGACCGCCAGTTTCAGCGGCTGACGCTGGAACGCCAAAACGACGGTTTTTTGGCCAAACATGAAACGGCCGACCTGACAGCGTCCGCCCAGTTGGCCAGTGGCACCATTCAGAGTTCGCTGTTTGCCGCCACCGATGCCGTGCGCCTGCCCGACAGCGTGGCCAGCCAGCTGGCCGACATCTTCTCCAGCGACATCGACTTCCGCCGCGACCTGCGCAAAGGCGACCGCTTCAGCATCGTCTACGAATCGCTGGAGGCCGATGGCGAGGTGCTGCGCGCCGGCCGCATTCTGAGCGCCGAGTTCGTCAACGACGGCAAACAGTTGCAGACGCTGTGGTTCCAGGAGCCCGGCCAAAAAGGCGGCTACTACGGTTTTGATGGCAAGAGCCAGCGCTCCACCTACCTGACCTCGCCGCTGGAGTTCTCTCGCGTGAGCAGCGGCTACGGCATGCGTTTCCATCCCATCCACGGTGGCCAACGCGCCCATCTGGGGGTGGACTTTGCAGCACCCACCGGCACGCCGGTGCGCACCGTGGGCGACGGCGTGGTGCAGTTTGCCGGCTGGCAGGGTGGCTACGGCAACATTGTGGTGGTGCAACACGCCAACAACCAAACCACCGCTTATGCCCACTTGAGTCGCATTGACGTGCGCAAAGGGCAAAAAATCGAGCAGGGCGAGTTCATCGGTGCGGTGGGCTCCACCGGCGCCTCCACCGGCCCACACCTGCACTTCGAGTTCCGCGACAAGGGCAAACACATCGATCCGCTGACCATTGCGCGCAACGGTGAAAGCATCCCGGTGTCCGCCGCAGCGCGCGCTCAGTTTGACCAAGTGGTGCACACCATGCGCGCCCAACTGGCCTCGGCCGCCACCCTCACACAAGCCAGCGCACAGTGAGTTCTTGGGCTTTTTGCCCACAAACAACCAAGGGGCCTGACGGCCCCTTGGTTGTTTGTGCTGTTGACCTCGTCAGACGCTGAAACTCGACCCACAGCCGCAGGTGGTGGTGGCGTTGGGGTTCTTGATCACGAACTGGGCGCCTTCGAGGTCTTCCTTGTAGTCGATCTCGGCGCCGGTGAGGTACTGGTAGCTCATGGCGTCGATCAGCAGGGTGACGCCGTTTTTGGTCATGGTGGTGTCGTCTTCGTTAACGATTTCATCGAAGGTGAACCCGTACTGGAAGCCTGAGCAACCACCGCCCTGCACAAACACGCGCAACTTCAGATCCGGGTTGCCCTCCTCGGCCACGAGGTCGGCCACCTTGGCGGCAGCGCTGTCGGTGAAGATCAGCGGGGCGGGCATGTCGGTCTGGATGTTGTCGGCAACAGCGCTCATGGGAAGGGTCCTCGGCGGGAGTGGTTCAGGGCGCGAATGGTAAACCAAATCGCTCGGATATGCCGCTCAGCTGGCGATTGCCGCCAGCTTGAGTGTGGGTTTGTCGTTGACACCTTCGGCGAGTGGCAAGAGCTGCCCGGAAATGGTGGCACCCTGGTGCATTTCCAGCGCCCGGTAGGTCACGTCACCCGTGATGCGTGCCTTGGGCTGCAATTCGAGCAGCTCGGTGGCCCACACCGGCCCCAACACCTGCCCGTTGATGATGACGTGCCCGGCCCGCACCTCGCCGCGCACCGTGGCCGCTTCGCTGATGACCAGCAGCGATGGCACCTCCGGCTGGGCGTGGAGGTTGCCGGTGATCTGACCATCCACCCGCAAACCATCGGTGAACAGAACGTCGCCACGGATTTCGGTGCCGATCGCGATCAGGCTCTTGATCGGGGGCTGCTTCTTCTTGCCAAACATCGCTTCTCCTGGCCGCGAGGGCACGGGTGGATCACAGCTTGTGTGTGTAAGACGCCTTCTCGGCGCCTCCCTGCATCAAGCGGACGGTGGCGCTTTTTAGCACGGCGGTGGGTGGCAGGTCGAGCTGCCCCTCCAGCCGCAGGTGCTGGCGCAGGCTCAGCGGCTGCGGCGGCGCCTCCTGGCGCCAGGGGCGCCCATCCAGCGTGCCCGTGAGCGTGATGAACAACTGCCCGCTGAACTCGGGTGGCTGCCGCTCCGACTGCATCACCAGCAACTGCCAGGCCACGCGCTCGTCTGACACGCGCTGCACGCGCAGGCCACGCACATGGATGGCGCCCGAGCCCGTGCTGGGAATGAGCTGCTCGAAAAAGGCGAGGTCGGTACCGAGGCGCCGGTTCTCGTCTTCCAAGCCGCGCAGTTGTTGCTTGAGTTGCTCCAACGTCGAGCGTTCAGCCAGCAACAGGCTGTCGGCCGTGTTGGCTACCGATTTCAAATCGGCCAGCTCCGCCAGCACCTGTTGGTGTTCCACACGCAAACGCTGCAACTGGCCACGCGTGTCGTGCTCCACACCTGCAATTTCCTTGCCGAACTCAAAGGCCCACAAGGCCAGTGCGCCCGAAAAGCCCAGCACCACGGCAGCCAGCAGCCAGCGCAGCGGCCAGGGCAGCGCGCTGCGCACGGCCATGCGGGGGGCACTGATGGTGAGGCGGCGGCGGAGGAGTCGAAAACGCATAAGGTCGCCGATTGTGCGTCAGATGCCTGTGACCGAGCCAGAAAAACAAAACCGCCCGAAGCAAGCTGCTTGCGGGCGGTTGAGGGCGTGAGCCGGAAGCGATTAACGCTTGCTGAACTGCTTGGCGCGGCGTGCGGAACGCAGACCGACCTTTTTACGTTCAACTTCGCGGGCATCGCGGGTCACGAAGCCGGCTTGCGACAGCGCGGGCTTGAGGGCCGCGTCGTAGTCGATCAGCGCGCGGGTGATGCCGTGACGCACCGCACCGGCCTGGCCGGATTCGCCACCACCGTGCACATTGACCTGCACGTCGAAGGTTTCGGCGTGGTTGGTCAGCAGCAGGGGCTGCTTGGCGATCATGATCGAGGTTTGGCGACCGAAGAACGCTTCGATGTCCTTGCCGTTGACCGTGATCTTGCCGGAGCCTTTTTTCAGAAACACGCGGGCGACGCTGGATTTGCGACGGCCGGTGCCATTGTTCCATTCACCAATCATCTCAAGGCTCCTTTAGATTTCCAGCGGCTTGGGCTGCTGGGCGGTGTGGGGATGCTCTGCACCACCGTACACCTTGAGTTTCTTGATCATGGCGTAGCCCAGCGGGCCCTTGGGCAGCATGCCCTTGACGGCTTTTTCCAGCGCACGGCCAGGGTGCTTGGCTTGCATGTCGCGGAAGTTGGTGCCGTAGATACCGCCGGGGAAGCCCGAGTGACGGTAGTACATCTTGTCCAGGGACTTGGTGCCCGTGACTTTGATCTTGGCGGCGTTGACGATGACGATGAAATCACCGGTATCGACGTGGGGCGTGTAAATGGCTTTGTGTTTGCCGCGCAGACGGAGGGCCACTTCGCTGGCGACCCGACCGAGCACCTTATCGGTGGCGTCAATCACAAACCACTCGTGCACCACGTCAGCGGGTTTGGCGCTGAACGTTTTGGTCATGTTGCTACTGAGTGAGGTTTGGCGGGACCTTTTCCACGGTCGGTGTTTCTCTGAAGGAAACCTCTTAGGTGGGATACAGAACCTGCGTTCTGGCTTCGCCGCGGGACCCAAAAATCGCTGCGAAGCCCGCCATTATATGAAATCCTGGCCTGGGCCGCAAATACCGCTGGCGGACCGTGGCGGTTACCATCGCCCCATGTTCAGTTACCGACACGCCTTCCACGCCGGCAACCACGCCGATGTGCTCAAACACATGGTGCTGGTCGCCACGCTGAAATACCTCGGCCAGAAAGACACCGCACTGACCGTGGTGGACACCCACGCCGGCGCCGGTCTGTACCGGCTCGACCAGGACCAGGCACAAACCTCGGGCGAGGCCTCGGGCGGCGTGCTCAAATTGCGCGCGGCCCTGGCCGGCACCGACCCCGCCACCCTGCCCGAAGCCCTGCGCGACTATCTGGAGATGGTGGCCCGCTTCAACGACGGCGGTCCCTTCAAGCACTACCCCGGATCACCCTGGATTGCCCACGCACTGATGCGCCCGCAGGACAAGCTCAAGCTGTTCGAAGTGCACCCCACCGATGGCCGGCTGCTGACCCGCAACGTGGAAGGCCTGGGGGCGGGCAAACAGGTGGAGGTGCTGCGCAAAAACAGCTTTGACAGCCTGAAAGCGCTGCTGCCACCGCCCAGCCGACGTGGCCTGGTGCTGATGGACCCGAGCTACGAACTCAAGACCGACTACGAGGCGGTGGTGGCCTGTGTGCTGGATGCGCTCAAGCGCTTCCCCACCGGCACCTTCGCCATCTGGTACCCGGTGATCGCACGGCCGGAGGCGCACGCCATGGCCAAAAAACTCAAGACCCTGAGCACCCAGCACCAGCGCCCGTGGGTGCAGGCCGAACTGGCCGTGGGCCACACACCCGATGGCACACCGGTCAAGACCGGCGCCCGCCCGGCCACCCAAATGCGAGCCAGCGGCATGCACATCATCAACCCGCCGTTTACCCTGGCAGCCCAGCTGCGCGAGGCGCTGCCGGTGGTGCTGACGCACCTCAAGGGCAAGGTGGGCGCGGGCTGGACGGTGGAGCACGGCGGCTGACAACGCGGCATATGGGAGAGGCCGACATCGGAGCCGCAAAAAAGCAAAAAGCCGGTCCGCGAACGGACCGGCCTCATGCAGGGCAAGCGAAAGACTCTCAGAACTTCCAGCCCAGGCCCACACCGAACAGCACGGGGTCAACCTTGAAAGTCCCCGCTTTGACGCCGCCGGCGCTCACGTCGGTCTTGATGTAGACCTTCTTGACATCGATGTTCAGGTACATGTCCTTGGACAAAGGAATGTCCACCCCGGCTTGCAGGGCAAAACCAACGCTGTTGCGCTTGACGTCGGCTGCGCCGCCCAGCACATTGACCGAGCTGAAGCGGGTGTAGTTCAGGCCTGCGCCGACGTAGGGCTTGAAGCCTGTCGCATCGAAGTGGTACTGCACCGTCAGCGTGGGCGGCAGGTGCTTGAGCGTGCCGATGGCCGCACCGTTGGAATACACGGTGTGCTTCTGCGGTACCGTGAGGATCAATTCCGCCGCGACGTTCTTGTTGAAGAAGTAGGTGAAATCCACCTCGGGCAGGGTCTTGTTGTTGACGGTGAGGCCCAGGCCGGTGCTGTCGGTGTTAGCGCTGTCCAGGTGCACCGCACGCGCACGGACCAGCAGATCGCCGGCCTTGAATTCCTGCGCCATGGCAGCGCCCGAAAGCATGGCGGCACAGGCGGCCGCCGCTATGAAAGTCTTGTTCATGATGGTGTCCGTACCCAGTGGGTACCGCTGTCGGGAAAATCCCCGAAGCCCATTGGAACCCTGCACAGAGTAGGGTTATTTGATCCACATCAAATCAGGGTTAACCAGCATAACGGTCCTTGACCTGGATCAAGCCGCGACCCCCATCAGGGCTGGATCAGTTGCACTTCCGACACACCCTGCTGCCGAATGCCCAAGGCCTCTGCGGCTGCGTGGCTCAAATCGATGATGCGACTCTTCAAGTGGGGGCCGCGGTCGACGATGCGCACCAGCACCTCGCGCCCGGTGCGCAGGCTGCGCACCAGCACCTCTGTGCCGAAGGGCAGGGTAGGGTGAGCTGCGGTCAAGGCGTTTTTGTCGTACCGCTCGCCACTGGCGGTCAGGCGGCCATGGAAACGGTTTGCGTACCAGGAGGCCTGTCCCTGTTCCAGCACCAGGGGTATTGCGGCCGGCACGCCGACCCGGCGGTCGATGGGGTCTTGCCAGATGGTGGCCGGCTCGGCATCTGCCATCACATGCGCGGCAGCGACGGTCAGACACCACCCCAACAACCAGCGCGAAATCACAGCCTGCGCCTTCAGCCCAGCGGTAGCCGGCGCACGATTTCCAGCGTGGCTGCGCTCTGGTTCATGGCGTAGAAGTGGATGGCGGGCACGCCGCCGTTGAGCAACTGCTCACACAGGTCGCTCACCACGTCCAGACCAAAAGCCTTGATGGACGCGGTGTCGTCACCAAAGGCTTGCAGGCGCAGGCGTATCCAGCGCGGAATTTCGGCACCACAGGCATCGGAAAAACGCATCAACTGCGTGGAACTGGTGATGGGCATGATGCCCGGCACCACCGGGATGTCCACGCCCAGTTTGTGCGCATCGTCCACGAAGCGGAAGTAGGCGTCGCTGTTGTAGAAGTACTGGGTGATGGCCGAATTGGCGCCCGCCTGGGCCTTGGCGACAAACGCGCGCAAATCGGCCTCGGGAGATTTGGCCTGCGGGTGCACCTCGGGGTAGGCCGCCACCTCGATGTGGAAATCGTCGCCGGTCTCGGCGCGCATGAAGGCCACCAGGTCGCTGGCGTAATGAAACTCGCCACCCAACCCATAGCCGCTGGGCAGATCGCCGCGCAAGGCGACGATGCGCTTGACACCCATGGCCTTGAGTTGCGCGAGCTGGGCGCGCACGCTCTCGCGCGTGGCACCGATACACGAGAAGTGCGAGGCCGCGTCCACCCCTTCGGCCAGGATCTCGCGAACGGTGTTGAAGGTGCCGTCCTGCGTGGAGCCGCCCGCGCCGTAAGTGACCGAGCAGAACTCGGGCTTGAGGGCGTACAGCTGCTGGCGCACGGCACGCAGCTTTTCGGCGCCTTCGGGCGTTTTGGGCGGGAAAAATTCGAGACTGATGGGCAGGCCCATGGTCATTCCTTGGAACAAAAAACAAAAAATTCGCGGTTGCCGTCACCCCCGGCAATGGGGCTGTCGAACCAGCCGCGCACCGACAAGCGCAAGGCCGCACAGGCCTCTCGCAGCCGTCGTTCGACCACCGCGTACCAGGCCGGATCGCGCACGATGCCGCCTTTGCCGATCTGCTGCGGCTGCAACTCGAACTGCGGCTTGACCAGCATCAGCAGGTGGCCACCCGGGCGCAGCAACGGCGCCAGCGCCGGCAAGACCAGCGTGAGCGAGATGAAGGACAGATCGCCCACCACGAGGTCAAAGTCCGCGCCCACCGCTTCGGCCGTGAGTTCACGCGCGTTGCATTTTTCGATGCAGCGCACCCTTGCATCGACGCGCAGCGCCGGATGCAGCTGTCCATGCCCCACATCCACGCCCGTCACCTGCGCCGCGCCGTGCTGCAACAGGCAGTCGGTGAAGCCACCGGTGCTCTGGCCCACGTCAAGGCAGCGCCCACCGCTGACCACCAAGCCAGCCTCGCGCAGCGCGCCTTCGAGCTTGAGCCCGCCACGCGACACATAACGCGACTCGGCGTTGTCCACCAGTTGCAACTCCACCGTCTCGCGCAGCTCGTCGCCGTTTTTTGCCACGGTTTTCCAGTCGCCCGCACCCAGGCGCCAGCGCACGCCCGCAGCAATCAGCCGCTGGGCCTGCGAACGCGAAGCCGCAAGGCCACGCTCGACAAGGAGTTGGTCAGCACGCACGGTGGAGCACCACAGACAAAACCCAGGGAGCCGCGGGTCCGGCTCTGCCGGCCCGCCAGCGCCGCCCCCTTGAGGGGGTCGCGCGAAGCGCGGCGGGGGTGTTCAATACCGATACGTGTCTGGCTTGTACGGGCCCTGCTTGGGCACGCCAATGTACGCAGCCTGCTCGTCGCTCAGCTCGGTCAACATCGCGCCGACCTTCTTGAGGTGCAGGCGCGCCACCTTTTCGTCCAGGTGCTTGGGCAGCACATACACCTTGCCCACGTCGTAGGCGTCGCTGTGGCTGAACAATTCGATCTGCGCAATCGTCTGGTTGGCAAAGCTCGACGACATCACAAAGCTGGGGTGCCCGGTGCCACAACCCAGGTTCACCAGCCGCCCCTTGGCGAGCAGGATGATCTTCTTGCCGTCCGGGAAAATCACGTGGTCCACCTGGGGCTTGATCTCTTCCCACTGGCAGTTCGCTTCCAGCTTGGCCACCTGGATCTCGTTGTCGAAGTGACCGATGTTGCAGACGATGGCCTGGTCCTTCATGGCCTGCATGTGCTCGAAGGTGATGACATCGCGGTTGCCGGTGGTGGTGACGAAGATGTCGGCCTTGTCGGCGGCCCACTCCATGGTCACGACCTTGTAGCCTTCCATGGCGGCCTGCAGGGCGTTGATGGGGTCGATTTCAGTGACCCACACCTGGGCGCTCAGCGCACGCAAGGCCTGGGCCGAACCTTTGCCCACGTCGCCGTAACCGGCCACCACCGCCACCTTGCCGGCGATCATCACGTCGGTGGCGCGCTTGATGCCGTCCACCAGCGATTCGCGGCAACCATAGAGGTTGTCGAACTTGCTCTTGGTCACCGAGTCGTTGACGTTGATGGCGCGGAACATCAGCGTGCCCTTGGCCGACATTTCTTTCAGGCGGTGCACGCCGGTGGTGGTCTCTTCGGTCACGCCAATGATCTGCGCGCTCTTGCGGCTGTACCAGGTGTTGTCCTCGGCCAGCTTGGCCTTGATGGCGGCAAACAGGATTTTTTCTTCGTCGCTGCCCGGGTTGGCCAGCACGCCCTGATCCTTCTCAGCCAGCTTGCCCAGGTGCATCAGCAGTGTGGCGTCGCCCCCGTCGTCCAGGATCATGTTGGGGCCTTCGCCCTCGGTGCCCTTGGGGCCAAAGTCGAAGATGCGGTGGGTGTAGTCCCAGTAGTCCACCAGGGTTTCACCCTTGACGGCGAACACCGGCGTGCCGGCGGCGGCGATGGCCGCAGCGGCGTGGTCTTGCGTGCTGAAGATGTTGCACGAGGCCCAACGCACCTGTGCGCCCAGCGCCTGCAGGGTTTCGATCAGCACGGCCGTCTGGATGGTCATGTGCAGCGAGCCGGTGATGCGCGCGCCCTTCAAGGGCTGCTTGGCCGCGAACTCTTCGCGGATGGCCATCAGGCCGGGCATTTCGGTTTCGGCGATCTTGATTTCTTTGCGGCCCCAGTCGGCCAGGGTGATGTCGGTGATGACGCAGTCGGTGTTGACGGCGTGGACGCGTGCGTTCATGTGGTGTGCTCCAAAACGAAGTTTGAGAACCACTTGCCGGGGGGAGAAAAGCGCTCACCACACGATAAGTGGATGAGCGTCGTTGCGAATCTGAACCCCGAGCCTCACGCGGCGCCAACTGGGCCACGCTGCAACGCTCCTCGGGAGAGCGCGAATTCTACCGCAGGCTGCGGAAAACGTTCACCGCAAACAGCAGGACAGAAGCCCCCACGACGATGGACGTGACGCCCACCACCGGCTCCACCTCGGTGTTGCCCAACACCAGCAGCGACAGCGACACCAGCAAGATCACCGCCCCCACCTGGTGCAGCCAGAACTGGATGCGCTCCAGCCGGCGGCTCATGCGGTCGCCAAAATGCAGCACATAAAAGCCGATCAGCGCCATCGACGCCCAACCCAACAAATTCACGTGGGCATGCACGGGCTTGAGCGTGTGGTCATGGCTGGCGCCCATGTAAATGCCCATGCCCACACCGATCACGAAATACACGGCGGCCGCCTTGAGCCATGCCATTGCCTGTGGGTTCATAACGTCGCGCTCCGGTGGATGAACGGACACGCAGCATAGTGAAAAAATTAGTTTGTGACAAATTGCTAAATGCCCTCGGCTATGCTCCCGGCCCATGCTGCCCTTGTCTGAATGGCCCGCCGCCGCGCGCGCCCCTGTCCACGGCGTGTTCACCGACATCGACGACACGCTCACCTGCGATGGCGCCATCGCCCGCGAAGCGCTGCAAGCCCTTGCCGAGCTGAAGCGTGCAGGCTTGGCGGTCTACGCCATCACCGGCCGGCCGGTGGGCTGGAGCCTGCCTTTTGTGCATGGCGCCGCCCCCTGGCCGGTGGACGCCATCGTGGCCGAAAACGGCGCTGTGGCCCTGCTGCCCGGCGGTGGTCGCCTGTACCTGCAGGACGCCGCCACCCGCGCCGCCAACTTCGCCCACCTGCAACACGTGCTGGCACGCATTGAGCGCGAGGTGCCTGGCGCACGGCGTGCCACCGACAGCCCTGGGCGCGAGACCGACATCGCCATCGACCACAGCGAGTTCACCCACCTGCCTGAAGCGGCCATCGAGCAGGTGGTGGCATTGATGCGCGCCGAAGGTCTGAACGCCACGGTCAGCAGCATCCACATCAACGGCTGGGTGGGTGAACACAACAAGCTGGTGGGCGCGCGCTGGATCCTGCAAGCCCACGCCGGCCGTGCGCTCGACGCCGAGCTGGACCGCTGGGTCTACGTGGGCGATTCGACCAACGACCAAGTGATGTTTGCCCACTTCACCCACAGTGTGGGCGTGGCCAACATCGCGCGTTTTGTCCCGCAACTCACGCACCTGCCCCGTTACGTGACACCGGGCGAGCGTGGGCTGGGTTTTGCGCAGGTGGCACAGGCCGTGCTAGAGGTCCGCGCGTGAGCGAACACCCTCTGCCCGCCCACGGCGCAGCGGGAGCGCCGGCCGCCCACGCAGGCCGTGGGCTGGTGGCGATTTTTGGCGCCACGTTTTGCGAACTGGTGGGTGTGTTCATGCTCTCGCCCCTGCTGCTGCTGCGCCTCACCGATGCCGGCATGTCCACCGCCGTGGCCGGCCTGTTTGCCGCCACGGTGTGGGTGGGCATCTTGTGTATGGCGCCCATGGCCTCGGCCCTCACGCAGCGCATCGGTCGACGGCCGGCGCTGTGGCTGTCGGCGGCGGTGCCGGTGCTGACCGGTCTGGGCTTTGCCCTCACCGATCAGCCGGCGTTGTGGTTTGTGCTGTACCTACTGGCCGGCATGGCGGGCGGCCTGCGCTGGGTGCTGGCAGAAGCCATCGTGGCCGAGTTTTCACCCAGCCACCAGCGCGGGCGCAACGTGGGCCTGTTCGAGACCATGGTGGGCACGACCTTCGTGATCGGCCCCGCCATGCTGGCCTGGGTGGGACCACAGAATGCGCAGGCCGTGTGGTGGGCGGTCGGTTTTCTGGCGCTGGGGCTGCTGGGCAGCCTGTCGGTGCCTGCCATGCCGGCAGCCCACGACGATGGCGATGTCCATGTTGGCCTGCGCGGCGTCTGGCACGCGCTGGTCACCCACCCCATGGTCATGGCCATCGGCTTCATCGGTGGCTTTTTTGAAAGTGGCCTCACCGCCATGCTGCCGCTGTACGGCCTGGCGCTGGGCCTGGGGGCCACGGCGGCGGCGCTGCTGGTATCGGCCAGTGGCCTGGGCAGCGCGCTGGTGATGTTGCCCGCCGGCGAACTGGCCGACCGCATGGCCCGCCATCCGCAGCAACGCTGGGGCGACGCGGCACACAGCCGACGCCGGCTGATGCGGGCCGGCGCCGGCCTGACGCTGGCCGCCACGCTGGTGATTCCCTTTGTGGCCGGCACGCCCTGGTTGGCCGCACCCGTGGCGTTTGTGTGGGGTGGTGCCGGTGGCAGCCTGTACACGCTGGTCATGATCGACATCGGCTCGCGCGAAACAGGCAACACCCTGGTCAACAGCACGGCCGTGCTGGTGATGAGCTACACGCTGGGCGGGGTGTTGGCACCCGCCCTGGGAGCGGCGGCGCTGCAATGGTCGCCCACGGTGGGATTTCCGGCATTGTTGCTGATCGTGGCGGGCGCGGGTTACGCGTTGCTCCGGCGATAAGCCACACACCTCCCCCTCAAGGCACCACCGCACCCGTGGTGTTGGCGGGACCGGCTGCTGTGGCGTGGTGGTGCGGCGCGTCCAGCAGGCGGTCGGCCAGGCCACCGCCCACCCACATGCCCAGCAAGGCGAGCCAGGCGGTGACGGCAAAGATGGCGCCCCCGGTCATGCCCGCGCCCACAGCACAGCCGCCCGCCAGCATGGAGCCAAAGCCCATGAGCATGGCACCGCCGATGTAGCGCGGCATGGTGTAGCCACCGCCAAAACCTTCGAGCTTCCATTCGCGGCCCACCAACGCACCGATCAGCGAGCCGGCAAACACGCCTGGCATCAGTCCCAACCCAAACGTCCAGGGCGCGTTGGGCTCGCCCAGCACCCGCATCAGCCATTCGGCCGATGGGCCGCTGAAGGTCATGCCCTGGATCTGCACCACCTCGAAAGAGTGCGACATGACCTGGTAGGTGCCCGCCCAGGCCAGCGCCACCATCAAACCGGTGCCCAGGCCACCAAACCATTTCCAGAAGCCCCAGCCGCTGCGCACCGCAAAAAACAAGGCCGCCGCCAGCCACACCAGGCCAAAAGCCAGGCCACCCCACGGCCCCACACCGGTGAGCGCCAGCAGGTTGCGGCTGTCGCCCCCCTCCACCGTCCACAGGGCCGACAGGGCTTCACGCCACGGCGCCAGAATGCCGCCCAACGCGGCCTGCGCTGTCACCGCAAACACCAGGCCCGACAGCAGCGCGCGCAAGTTGCCATTGGCCGACAACACCAGCAGCCGGCTGGCGCAACCGCGTGTCATGACCATGCCCACACCAAAGATCAACCCACCGATCAGCGCACCCGACAAACTGCCACGCGCCGACAACTGGCGCGCGCTGCTCAGGTCCAGTCCGCCCAGCAATACCATCAATTGCACACCCACCACGGCGGTGGAGAACGCCAGCAGCCACACGGCCAGCTTGTCGCCAAACTTGTGGTGCCAGAACTCGATGACGGCCGCGCGCAGACAGAATTTGGAGCGCTGACCAAAAAAACCAAAGCCGGCGCCCACCAGCGCACCACACACGGCCAACACCCCCGGTTCGCCGAAGCGCTCAATCCACGCCGTCCAATCCATGGCTTGCCTCAATTCAAATATCGTTGATCGCTGATATTAAGACTTTGGCAAGCCGCTGTGTTGACCGCGATCAAGGATGTGGCGTCGTCTCCAGGTGAGCGTCGCAACCCACACCCGCCGCGATCCAACGTGGCGCCAGGCGCCGCATCAGGGGCGCGACCCAGCGCCAGCCTGGGCGCAGCACCGCCTCGGGTTCGGTCAGGGCACCACACTGGTAACGGCCGGTCACATCGCTCCAGCGCAGCGCGGCACACGCGCCCCGGCGCCGGCCCGACAAGACCATGCCCAGCGGGCAAGGCTCACTCAGGCAACACACACCGCAGCCGTTGCAGGGCGCGCCCAAGGCGGGCTTTGGCGGGGCGTCGGGGTGGATCATCACCACCCGATGGGCGGAACTCACCACCGCAACCAGCGATGGCCGATCACAGCGCCCAACGCAGTGGGCACCCACATCCCCAGCACGTACCAGACGGCCAAAAACGGTGCGTCCGTTTCGGGACAATGCAGCGCGTAAGCGGCTGCCCCCACGCCGCCGGCCAGCCAGCCGGCCGCCGCGCCGGCCCAGGCCGGGCGTGTGGGGGCCAGGCCCCGCAGGTACCACAGGGCCAGGGCCAACATGGGCAGCGCGGTGATGGCCACGTTGATCGAACACACACGCCAGGTGCTGCCCCACAGCAAGCTGTCGCGCTGTGCGGGGTCGGCACCGGCCCACACCCACACGGCCCACACCCACAACAGCAACACAGGCAGGCCCAACCCAACACCCAGCGCGCCCAGGCGCATGCCCGGATGGCCCAATCGGAACACCGCCGCCGCGCCCAACGCGGCCACCGCCAGCGGCATGGCCACCTTGAGCGCAAACGGCGCGGTGCCCGCCACCTGGGCCAGATCGCCCCGCAGCCCGAACTGCGCCAACACCCAGGCCACGCCCAGCAGCACACCCGCGCCGAGCGCCACCACCAGGCGGCGCTCACCCACCTGACGCGGCACGGGCGCCGTGTCAGCGGCCAGCAGGCCAATCAATTCATCGGTTTTCACGTTGCTTCCTTCCACAAGCGCGCCAGCGCCTTGATACCTCGGTGCACGCCCACTTTCACCGCCGACTCGGACATGCCGGTCAAGCGCGCGGTCTCAGCCACCGACAGGCCCTCGATCTTGGTGTGGTGGATCGGCAGCCGCTGGTGGTCGGGCAAGGCCTCCAGCAAGCGGCCGATGTCGCGTTTCGAATCGGCCTCCTCGTCCACCGGCGCCACCAGCCAGTCGGCGGCATCGTTGTCGGGGTCGTCCAGCGGGTCGTTCAGGGCCTCGTGGCGCGCGCGCCTTCGCCACAAATCGACCAGCTTGTAGCGGGCCAGCGCATGCACCCAGGCCGTCAGCGGTTCACTCGGCCGGTAGGTGTGGCGCTGCGTGTGCACCGCCATCAGCGTGTCCTGCACCAGGTCTTCCACCTCGTCGGGCAGGCGTTGCAAGCGGCGCCGGAAATAGCCACGCAGCAACGTGCTCAGACGTTGCAGAAACACCCGATAGGCCGACGCGTCACCGTCCAGACCCGCCAGCAATAGCCCTCTGAGTTCTTGTTCCATGGCGCTTGCCTGTTCAGTTCGCGTCATGGGTGGAAAAGGTTACAGCTTGGGGCAAAAAAAAAGATTTCGCAGATTGTGCGCTTGGGCTGTAACCAATCGCTCCGGCGCCACGAACTCACCACCGAACCCCACGGTTCATCACCTCAACCTTGTCCCCACTGGAGCCAACATGAACACCCGTCCCCTGAGCCTGACCCTGGTCACCCTCGCCGCCCTGACCGCCGGCGCCGCCCTCGCCCAGTCCAACATGCCCGACGCCAAAGCGGGCGCCAAGGAGCGTTGCTACGGCGTCTCGATGGCTGGCAAGAACGACTGCGCCGCCGGCCCCGGCACCACCTGTGCCGGCACATCCAAAACGGACTACCAGGGCAATGCCTGGAAGTACGTGCCCGCCGGCACCTGCACCAGCATGAAGACGCCCACCGGCATGGGTTCGCTGATGCCCATCAAGTCCTGACGCCTGGAGCGCAGCGTCATGCTGACCGCCGGCCTGGGCCTCAAGCCCGCCCACTTTGCCGAGGCCCTGGCCGACACGTCGGCAGGCCTGTGGTTCGAGCTGCACCCCGAAAACCACCTCGTGGACGGCGGTCCGCGCCTGGCGTGGTTGCAGGCCGTGGGCGAACGGCATCCGCTGTCGCTGCACGGTGTATCCATGTCGCTGGCCGGCTTCGACCGGCCCGACCCCAGCCACCTGTTGCGCCTGAGCGCTCTGGTGCAACAACTGAACCCGGCCCTGGTGTCCGAACACCTGGCCTGGTGCACATGGGGGGGGCAGGTGCTGCCCGACCTGCTGCCGTTTGTGCGCGACGACGCGGCCCTGGCCCGCACCGCCACCCACATCGATGAAGCGCAGCAAGCCCTGGGCCGGCGCATCGCCATCGAAAACCCCTCGCACTACATCACCCTGCCCGGCCACACCTGGCGCGAGCCCGACTTCATGAACGAACTGGTGCGCCGCACCGGCTGTGGCCTGCTGCTGGACGTGAACAACGTGTACGTGTCCGCGCACAACCTGGGTTTTGACGCCGCACGCATGCTGCGCGCCTACGACGCAGATGCCGTGATGGAGATTCACCTGGCCGGCCACCATGCCGACCCCCAACTGGGCGCCCAGCTCTTGATCGACGGACACGACACACCCGTGAGCGAGGCCGTGTGGCAGCTCTACGCCGACCTGATCACCGACATCGGCCCGCGCCCGACGCTGATCGAGCGCGACGACCAGTTGCCCGACTTCGCCACCTTGATGCGGGAGCGCAACCGCGCCCACGCTCTGCTGCTCGCCAATGAGGTGCCCGCATGAGCCCCGACGCCAACCTGGCGCTGGCGCCCGTCTTTTGGCAGGCGCTGCTGGCCCCCGCCGATGCGCCCCGGCCAGCATGGCTGAAACAGCCAGGCTTTGCCGTCTACCGCAACACCTGCCTCAAAGGCTGTGTGGATGCGCTGACCGCGCAATTCCCCAGCGTGCTGCGGCTGGTGGGCAACGACTGGTTCCGCGCTGCCGCCACCGAACACGTGCGCGCCCAGCCGCCACAAGATGGCCGCCTGCTGCGCTACGGCGCGGGCTTCCCACCCTTTCTGCAGACCTTCGCACCTGCGGCTGGCCTGCCCTACCTGGCGGGTGTGGCACAGCTCGACTGGCTGTGGACGCAGGCCCATGTGGCCGCCGACGCCGCGCCACTGCCGCCCCATGCCATGGCCACATGGGACGCCAACACCTTGCACACCACGACACTGCGCCTGCACCCCGCCACCCGCTGGCACTGGCATGGCAAGCTGCCGTTGTTCAGCCTGTGGCGTGCCGCCCGCGAACAACACGACGACCCCAACCCCGCCGCCTGGGTGGGCGAAGGGGCGCTGTTGACCCGCCCACACGACCAGGTGCTGTGGGCGCCGCTGTCGGCCGGCGGGTGTGCGCTGCTCGGTGCCTGCGCGGCCGGCCACACCATCGCCGACGCAGTGCATACCGCACTGACACGTGAACCCGAGATGGACCTGGCTGCCACGCTGGCCCTGCTGCTGACACAAGGCGCATTCACCCACACCGCAGTTACAGAGGAACCCACATGACCACCCAGACCCTGCCCACCGCCGCCGGCTGGCGCCCACGCCTGAACACCCTGCTGTCCCGCGCCGTGCCCGACGACCTCATCGCCCTGGCCAGCCGCTTTGGTGTCGGCAGCATCTTTTTCCTTTCGGGTCGCACCAAGGTGGACGGTGGGCTGAACGTGAGCGACACCGCCCTGCTGCTGTTCGAACAGGACTACGCCCTGCCGCTGATTTCGCCCGTGTGGGCCGCCCACCTGGCCACCTACGCCGAACACCTGCTGCCGCTGATGTTGTTCCTGGGTCTGGGCACGCGCCTGGGCGCCCTGGGCCTGCTCGGCATGACGGCGGTGATCCAGGTCTTCGTCTACCCCAGCGCCTGGCCCACCCACCTGAGCTGGGCCGCGCCACTGCTGTACTTGCTGGCACACGGCGGTGGCAGGTGGTCGGTGGACCACCTGTTGTTCAAACGCTGAACGGCATCAACGCCCCCGCGCCAAAACCGGCGCCAGCGCCACCCCCGTGTGTGTGCCCAGCGCCACCAGATGCTCCGGCGTGCCGGCCGCCACAATCTGACCGCCGGCCGAGCCGCCTTCTGGACCCAGGTCCAGCACCCAGTCGGCTTCGGCAATCACATTCAGGTCGTGTTCGATCACCACCACGCTGTGGCCGCCGTTGACCAGGCGGTGCAGCACGTGGATGAGTTTTTCGACGTCGGCCATGTGCAGGCCCACGGTGGGTTCGTCGAGCACGTACAGCGTGTGTGGCGCCTTTTGGCCGCGCCGCCCCACCTCGTCGCGCACCTTGCTGAGTTCGGTCACCAGCTTGATGCGCTGCGCCTCGCCACCGCTGAGTGTGGGGCTGGGTTGGCCCAGGGTGAGGTAGCCCAGGCCCACGTCTTGGAGCAGTTGCAACGGGTGGGCGATGGCGGGCATGGCGGCGAAGAAGTCCACCGCTTCGTCCACCTCCATCTGCAGCACGTCGCCAATGCTTTTGCCGCGCCAGGTCACGGCCAAGGTCTCGGGGTTGAAGCGGGCGCCGTGGCAGGCCTCGCAGGGCACCTTCACGTCGGGCAGGAAACTCATCTCGATGGTGCGCACGCCCTGGCCTTCGCAGCTGGGGCAGCGGCCTTCGCCGGTGTTGAAGCTGAAGCGGCCCGGACCATAGCCACGCGCCTTGGCCTCCAGCGTATCGGCAAACAGCTTGCGCACCGTGTCCCAAAAGCCGATGTAGGTAGCGGGGCAGCTGCGCGGTGTTTTGCCAATGGGGGTTTGGTCGACTTCGAGCACGCGGTCCACAAAGCCCCATCCCTCGACCGATGCACAACCCGTCCACAGCTGGACCTTGCCGGCGGCAAGCGCGTCGCGCCCGGCCTTGGTGGACGCCTGTGACACGGCGGCCGACACGTTGGCCAGCAACACATCACGTGCCAGCGTGGATTTGCCGGAGCCGCTGACGCCGGTCACGGCCACCAGGCGCTTGAGCGGCACCGCCGCGTCCACCCGCTGCAGGTTGTGCAGCTGTGCGCCATGGACCGCCAGCCACGGGCCTTGCGCGGGATCCACCTCGCGCCTGGGGTGCAGCGGGTGGCGGATGGCGTTGAGCAGGTAGCGCCCGGTCACCGATTCGGCGGCATCCGACAGGTCTTGCGCCGATCCCTGCGCCACCACCCGCCCGCCGCGTTTGCCGGCGCTGGGGCCGATGTCGATGATGTGGTCTGCGCGGCGTATGGTGTCTTCGTCGTGCTCCACCACCACCAGGGTGTTGCCCATGTCACCCAGCTTGTGCAGGGCGCCCAGCAGGATCTGGTTGTCGCGCGCGTGCAGGCCAATGGTGGGCTCGTCCAGCACGTAACAGACGCCCTGCAGGTTGCTGCCCAGTTGCGCGGCGAGGCGGATGCGCTGCGCCTCGCCGCCGCTGAGCGTGGGCGCGCCCCGGTCCAGCGTGAGGTAGCCCAGGCCCACCTCTTCGAGGAACTCCAGCCGCCCCTTGATCTCGGGAATCAGATCGCGCGCGATGCCGATTTCGCGGTCGCTCATCGCACCTTCGAGCGACAGGGACTCCACCCACCGCCGCACGTCCAGCACCGACAGCCGCGCGATGTCGGTGATACCGACGCCGGCAAACTTCACCGCGCGCGCGGTGGTGTTCAGGCGCGTGCCTTCGCAGCTGGGGCAGGCCACGTCGGCCACGTCTTCCAGCTCAGGCTCGGCAAAGGTCTGTTCGCGGCCTTTTTCCTTGTCGTCGCGCACCGAGTCGTCCATGGCCTTGCGCTGCTCCTTGCTCAGCTTCACACCGGTGCCCACGCAATCGGGGCACCAGCCGTGTTTGCTGTTGTAGGAGAACAGACGCGGGTCCAGTTCGGCATACGAGGTGGCACACACCGGGCAGGCCCGCAGCGTGGAGAAGGTTTCGGTGTGGCCAATGCCCGCCGTGGAATGGCCACCGCGCATGGCGTCGGCCAGTGTGGTGATGCCGCTGAGCACCGTCAGAACACCCTTGCCATGTTCCAGCGCCAGCGCCAGTTTCTCGCGCAGCAAATCCTCATTTTCGGGGCTCACGTCCAGGCTGGCCACAGGCAGTTCGATGCTGTGTTCCTTGAAGCGGTCGATGCGCGGAAAACCGGTGGTGGGCAGGAACTCGCCGTCCACGCGCAAATGCGTGTAGCCGCGCGGGCGGGCCCAGTCGGCCAGCTCGGTGTAGACGCCCTTGCGGTTGACCACCAGCGGCGACAACAGGCCGATGTGCTGCCCCCGGTACTGGGTGAGCAACTGGGCGGCAATGCGGTCGGCCGTCTGCGGCTGCACCGCCGCGCCGTCGTGCACGCAGTGCTGTGTGCCCAGCTTGACGTAGAGCAGGCGCAGGAAGTGCCAGACCTCGGTGGTGGTGCCGACGGTGGACTTGCGCCCGCCGCGCGACAGCCGCTGTTCGATGGCCACGGTGGGCGGTATGCCGTAGACCGCGTCCACCTCGGGCCGGCCGGCCGGCTGCACGATGCTGCGCGCGTAGGCGTTGAGCGATTCGAGGTAGCGGCGCTGGCCTTCGTTGAACAGGATGTCGAAGGCCAGTGTGCTTTTGCCCGAGCCGCTGACGCCGGTGATGACGTTGAACTTGCCACGCGGGATGTCCACGCTCAAGCCCTTGAGGTTGTGCTCGCGGGCGTTGACGATCTGGATGGCGTCGGGGCCTGGCTCGCGGCGCGGCGCGGCATAGGCCACCGCCGGCTCGGCCACGCCAAGCACCTGGTCCATCACCAGGGCGTAGTCGCGCAGCGCGCGCGCGGTGTGGGTGTCGGCATGTTCGCGCACGTCTTCGGGTGTGCCCTCGGCCACAATCAGGCCGCCGCCGTCGCCGCCCTCAGGGCCGAGGTCGATCAGCCAGTCGGCGGCGCGCATCACGTCCAGGTTGTGTTCGATCACCACCAGCGAATGGCCGGCGTCCAGCAGCTTGCGCAGCGCGCGCATGAGCTTGGCGATGTCGTCAAAGTGCAGGCCGGTGGTGGGCTCATCGAACAGGAACAACGTCCCTTTTTTGGCCACCGGCTGGCGGCTCTTGGACGCCGTCTTGGCCGCCTCGGCCAGAAATCCCGCGAGCTTGAGGCGCTGCGCCTCGCCGCCCGAGAGCGTGGGCACGGGCTGACCCAAGCGCACGTACTCTAGGCCCACATCGACGATGGGCTGCAGCGCACGGATCACCTCGCGGTCGTGGTGGAACACGCTGGCCGCCTCGCTCACTGTCAGCTCCAGCACGTCGGCCACGTTGATGAAACGGCCGCCACGCTCGATCTTGATCTCCAGAATCTCGGGCCGGTAGCGCTTGCCGTCGCAGTCGGGGCAACGCAGGTACACGTCGCTCAAGAACTGCATTTCCACGTGCTCGAAGCCCGAACCGCCGCAGGTGGGGCAACGCCCATCGCCGCTGTTGAAGCTGAACTTAGCCGGCGTGTAGCCGCGCTGACGCGACACCGGCGCATCCGCGAACAGGCTGCGGATCGCGTCCCAGGCGCCCACGTAACTGACCGGGTTGGAGCGCGCCGTTTTGCCAATGGGCGACTGGTCCACGTAGACCACGTCGGCCAGCAAATCGGCGCCCAGCAGCCGGTCGTGTGCGCCCGGTGACTCGGTGGCGCGGCCAAAGTGGCGCATCAGCGCTGGCGCCAGCACGTCTTGAATCAAAGTGGATTTGCCCGAACCGCTCACGCCCGTCACCACCACCAAGCGCTGCAGCGGCACCTCCACCGACACATTCTGCAGGTTGTGCTCGCGAGCCCCTTCCAGAATGAGGCGCGGCGTGTTGTCGGTCACCATGCGCTTGAAGCCCATGCCGATTTGCTTGCGCCCGCCCAGGTAGGCACCGGTCAACGTGTCGGCCTGGCGCAGCGCGGCCACCGGGCCGTCGAAGACGATCTGCCCGCCGCGCTCGCCGGGGCCGGGGCCCATGTCGATCACACGGTCGGCGGCCATCATCACCGCCGGGTCGTGCTCCACCACCACCAGGGTGTTGCCGGCATCGCGCAGGCGCAGCATGGCCTGGTTGATGCGGTCCATGTCGCGCGGGTGCAGACCGATGCTGGGTTCGTCCAGCACGAACAGGGTGTTCACCAGCGAGGTGCCCAGCGCGGTGGTGAGGTTGATGCGCTGCACCTCACCGCCGCTGAGCGTGCGGCTCTGGCGGTCCAGCGTGAGGTAACCGATGCCCACATCGCACAGGTACTTGAGGCGGGTGGTGATTTCCTCGAACAACAGACGCTGGGCCTGCGATTCGGCGTCGCGCGCACCGCCCAGCACGTCGGCGCTGATGAGGTCAAAAAAGCGCCGCAGCCGCGCGATCGGCATCAGCATCAGGTCGTGCAGGCTCAGGCCCGGCAAGGCTTCGAGCTGCGCGCGGCTCCAGCCCACGCCGCGTGGCAAGAAGCGCCGATCTGCGGGCAACACATCGTCGGCCGCCACCTTGGAGCCGATGCGCCACAGCAGGCTTTCCAGCTTGAGGCGCGCGCCGCCGCAGGTTTCACAGGGCGTATAGCTGCGGTACTTGGACAAGAGCACGCGGATGTGCATCTTGTAGGACTTGCTCTCCAGGTACTCGAAGAAGCGTTTCACGCCGTACCAGCGTTTGCCCCACTGCCCGTCCTTGTACCCGGCCTCGCCGTGAATAACCCAATGCTGCTGCTCGGGTGAGAGCTTGTTCCATGCCGTGTCGCGCGGGATACCGTGGGCCTCGGCATGGCGCATCAGGTCGTCCTGGCACTCTGACCAGGCCGGCGTCTGGAAGGGCTTGATGGCGCCCGCGCGCAGGGTGAGCTTGGCGTCGGGAAAAACCAGCCCGTAATCCACCCCAATCACCCGGCCAAAACCCCGGCAGGCCTCGCACGCGCCCACCGCCGAGTTGAAGGAGAACATGGAGGGCAGCGGCTCGGCGTAGCGGATGTCGCTTTCCGGGCAGTGCAGGCCGGTGGAGAACTTCCACAGGTCGGGCTCGCCCTCGTCGTTGAGCTTGTAGACGGTGAGGCGTCCACTGCCCCGTTTGAGACCCACCTCGATGGCTTCGACGACGCGGGCTTTTTCTGCATTCGAAAGGCGGAAACGATCCGCCACCACGTCCAGCAGCTTACGCGGCCCGGTGACGGTAGTCACTTCGCGTTCGGCCTGCACCTTGGTGAAACCGCTGGCCGACAGCCACTGCGCCACTTCTTCCGCCGATGTGCCCGCCGGCAGTTCCACCGGAAAGGTCAGCACGATGCGCGGATCGCCCGCCTCGGCGCAGCGGCGCAACAGCTCGGCGTAGACGGACTCGGTGGAATCGTGCCGCACCGGCAAGGCGGTTTGGCGGTCGAACAGGTGGCCGGCACGCGCGAACAGCAGCTTGAGGTGGTCGTTCAGCTCCGTCATCGTGCCCACCGTGGAGCGCGAACTGCGCACCGGGTTGGTCTGGTCGATGGCGATGGCCGGCGGCACGCCCTCCACCTTGTCCACCGCCGGTTTGTCCATGCGGTCCAGAAACTGCCGCGCGTAGGCGCTGAAGGTCTCGACGTAGCGGCGCTGGCCCTCGGCGTACAACGTGTCAAACACCAGGCTGGACTTGCCCGAGCCGCTGGGCCCGGTGACCACCGTCAGCTCACCCGTGCGGAAATCGACGTCGAGGTTCTTGAGGTTGTGCTGGCGGGCGCCGTGAAGGCGGATCAGACCGCGGGGGGATTCGGGTGATGACATGGGTTCGCCTGGTGGGAGGCGAACATTCTAGGAGGCGATCCGCCCCGCAGCGGGGTTGCGGGGCTTTGCCGCACGCGGGGCGTGACGGGTGTCACTTGACGATCAGCACCGGCACCTTGGCGTGGGTCAGCACCTTCTGGGCCACGCTGCCCAGGAACAGCGCTTCCATGCCCTTGCGGCCGTGCGAGCCCATGACGATCAGATCGCAGCCTTCGGCTTTGGCGGTTTCGGTGATGCCCTCGTACACCACCGAACGCTCGATGGTGTCGCCGGCGAAGGCCACGCCGCGCTGCTTGCAGCTGTCGGCCAGCACTTCGAGCGAGCGGTTGGCGGCCTGTTTGGCTTCGCTCAGGTAGGCCTGCAGGCCCACGGCCGAGGCGTCGCCAATGCCGATGTAGGGGAAAGGGTCGATCACGTAGACGCCGATCACCTCGGCGCCGTGAACTTTGGCCAGGTCGGCGGCGAACTCGGCGGCCTTGTGGGCCAGATCGGAACCGTCGGAGGGCACGAGGATTTTCTTGAACATGGGGTCTCCTTTTTCAGAAAACGTCAGTATCGGTCAATTGTGAACCGCGTCCCTTGCGTCAGATCAAGCCTCGGCCACCGCCGCCCCTACCACCGCCTCCACGGCCACGGCGCAGTACTTGACCTCGGCGATTTTGGCCGCCGGGTCCAGCGCCGGGTTGGTGAGCAGGTTGGCGGCGGCTTCGGCGTAAGCGAAGGGGATGAAGGCGGTGTCCAGCGGCATGCCATCGTCCACCCGCACGCTGAGCGTGACAACACCCCGCCGCGAACGCACCCGCGCCTGGCCACCGGCCAGCAGCCCCAGCTTGGCTGCGGTGGTGGGGTGCAGGCTCACGCTGGGCAAGGGTTCCAGCGCGTCGAGCACGCTGGCGCGGCGCGTCATGCTGCCGGTGTGCCAGTGCTCCAACTGGCGGCCGGTGATGAGCACCAGGGGGTAGTCGGCGTCGGGCACCTCGGCCGGTGACGTGGGCGTGGCGGGTACCAAGCGGGCGCGGCCGGTGGGGGTGGGAAAGTGGTCGGTGAACACCACCGCCTGGCCGGGGTCGCCCAGGTCGTGCACCGGGTAGACCACCGCCTGCTCGCGCCACAGGCGCGGCCACGACAGGCCGGCGATGCTGGGCATGAGGGCGCGCATTTCCTCGAACACCGCGCCAATGCCCTGCGCCGGGTTGTCGCTGGCGGTACCGTCGGCGTGGATGTCGTAGCGCCAGTCCTGCCCCAGGCGGCGCGCAATCTGCTCGGTGATCCAGGCGTCGGCGCGGGCTTCGCCCGGCGCGTTCAGCGCCTTGTGGCCGATCTGCACGCAGCGGTCGGTGTTGGTCACGCTGCCGGTTTTTTCGGGCCAGGCGGTGGCGGGCAACACCACGTCGGCCAGGCTGGCGGTTTCGGTCAGGAAGATGTCCTGCACCACCAGGTGGTCCAGCCGCGCCAGAGCCTCGCGGGCGTGGCCAGCGTCGGGATCGCTCATGGCCGGGTTCTCGCCCTGGATCAGCATGGCCCGTATTTGCCGGTCGTAAGCGGCGTTGATGATTTCCACCACCGTGAGGCCGGGCTGCGCGCCCAGCGTGCCGGGCGGCAGGCGCCACACCTCTTCGGCGTGGGCACGCGCGGCGGCGTCGCTCACCGGCCGGTAGTCGGGGAAGACCATGGGAATCAGCCCGGCGTCGCTGGCGCCCTGCACGTTGTTCTGCCCACGCAGGGGGTGCAGGCCGGTGCCCGGGCGGCCAATCTGGCCGGTGACCATGGACAGCGCGATCAGGCAGCGCGCGTTGTCGGTGCCGTGGCTGTGCTGGCTCACCCCCATGCCCCACAAGATGATGCTGGCCTTGGACGTGGCAAACGCCCGCGCCACCTCGCGGATGGTGTTGGCATCAATGCCACACACGGGCGCCACCACCTCGGGCGCGAAGTCGGCCACGTGGGCTTTGAGCTGTTCAAAATCCAGCGTGCGATCGCGCACAAAGGCGGCGTCGGTCAGCCCTTCGGTAACGATGACATGCAACATGCCGTTGAGCAGGGCCACGTCGCTGCCCGGCGTGAAGCCCAGGAACTTCCACGCATGGCGGGCCAGCTCGGTGCGGCGCGGGTCGGCCAACACCAGCTTGGCGCCGCGCTTGACCGCGTTTTTCATCCAGCTCGCGCCCACCGGGTGGTTTTGGGCCGGGTTGGCGCCGATGACGAAAATCAGCTCGGCATGTTCCACGTCGCGCAGCGGGTTGCTCACCACCCCCGAGCCCACACCTTCCATCAGCGCGGCCACGCTGGAGGCGTGGCACAGGCGGGTGCAGTGGTCGACGTTGTGGGTGGCGAAGGCGGTGCGGATGAGCTTCTGGAACAGGTAGGCCTCTTCGTTCGTGCCCTTGGCCGAACCAAAGCCCGACACCGGGCTGGCACGGCCACGCTCCGGCGTGCTGGCCAGTGCCTTTTGGAAGCCGGCGGCAGCGGCGTCGAGCGCCTCGTCCCAGGTGGCTTCGCGGAAAAGCTCTTTCCAATCACGGCGCATCACGTTGGTCGCGTCCTTCGGTGCGTCGGCGCGGCGGATCAGCGGGCGCGTGAGGCGGTCCGGGCTGTGGGCGTAATCGAAACCGAAGCGGCCTTTCACACACAACCGACCTTCGTTGGCCGGGCCTTGTTTGCCTTCCACGTGGTCGATCTTGCCGTCCTTGACGTGGTAGGTCAGTTGGCAACCCACGCCGCAATAGGGGCAGACCGAATCGACCGTTTTGTCGGCCACGCGGGCGTAGCTGCCATTGGCCGGTGCGATGGCGCCGGTGGGGCAAGCCTGCACGCATTCGCCACAAGCCACGCAGGTGCTGTGGCCCATGGGGTCGGCCTGGTCGAAGATGATTTGCGCGTGGCCGCCCCGGAAGGCGAGGCCCAGCACGTCGTTGCCCTGGATGTCGCGGCAGGCGCGGATGCAGCGGGTGCACTGGATGCAAGCGTCGAGGTTGACGTGCATGGCCGGGTGGCTGGCGTCGGCGGCAGCCGCAGCGCGGCGCTGGTAGCGCTGCGGATTGGCGCCCACGGCCTCGCCCCAGCGCGCCAGTTCGCTGTTCTGTTTGAGCGCGGAAGTGTTGTCGCCGGCATCGGCCAGCAGCAGTTCCAGCACGGTTTTTTGCGAGCGCTGCGCGCGTTCGCTGTCGGAGCGCACCACCATGCCGGCCTGCGGCGCGCGGCAGCACGAGGCTGCCAGCACCCGCTCGCCTTCCACCTCCACCACACAGGCGCGGCAGTTGCCCGCGCTGGGCAGGCCGGGTTTGTGGCACAGGTGCGGGATGTCCACGCCCACACGCTGGGCCACCTGCCAGATGGACTCACCGGGCAGGCCCTGAACGGCTTGGCCGTTGAGCGTGAAGTCGGTTTTGGGCAAATCGTTGGCGCTCATCATTGCACCTCCTCAGGGAAAAATCGCAACACCGAATCGAAGGGGTTGGGCGCGGCCTGGCCCAGACCACAAATGGACGCGTCGCGCATGACCTGCGACAGCTCGGCCAGACGCTCGGTGTCCCAGGTGGGTTCGGTCATCAATTGCACCGACTGCACCGTGCCGGCACGGCAAGGTGTGCACTGCCCGCAGGACTCGTGCTCGAAGAAGCGCATGAGGTTCAGTGCCGCGTCGCGCACGCTGTCGTGCTGGCTCAGCACCACCACCGCCATGGAGCCGACAAAGGCGCCGTGTTCGGCCAGGGTGTCGAAGTCCAAGGGCACGTCGGCCAGCGCCGCCGGCAGGATGCCGCCCGACGCGCCGCCCGGCAAGTAGGCCTTGAGGGTGTGGCCGGCGGGCAGGCCGCCTGCGTATTCCGCCACCAGTTCGTTGAGCGTGATGCCGGCTGGCGCCAGATACACACCCGGCCGGTTGACCCGGCCCGACACGCTGAAACGCCGCAGCCCGCTGCGCCCGCGCCGGCCCTGGCCGGCCAGCCAGGCACCGCCTTTTTCAAGAATCTCGGGCAACCACCACAGCGTCTCCAGGTTGTGGGCCAGCGTGGGCCGGCCAAACACACCGTTGACCGCGACGATGGGCGGCTTGAGGCGAGGCATGCCGCGCTTGCCTTCCACCGATTCGATCAGGGCCGATTCCTCGCCGCACACGTAGGCGCCGGCACCGCGCCGCAGCTCGATGGCCGGCCAGGTCCAGCCGGGGTACTTGTGCTGCCAGGCGGGCAGGCGCTGCTTCAAGGCTGCGATGGCCTGGGTCAGGATCACGCGGCCGTCGTGGTATTCGTCGCGCAGGTAAAGCCACACGTCTTCGGCGCCCACGGTCAGCGCGGCGATCAGCAAACCCTCCAGCACCTGGTGTGGCGTGGTGGTGAGCACCTGCCAGTCCTTGAAGGTGCCGACCTCGCCCTCGTCGATGTTGACCACCATGGCCTTGCGGCCAGGCTGGGCACGCACCGTTTCCCACTTGCGCCAGGACGGAAAACCCGCCCCGCCCAGGCCGCGCAGGTTGGATGCCTTGAGTTCGGCCAGCACCTGCTCGGGCGTGAGTGCGCCGCCCAGCAGGCGGCGCAGCTGGGTGTAGTCGCTGTCAGTGTCAGAAGGCACCAGCACACGCGGCGCGGTCTCGCCCCGCGCCAGCAGGTCGGTCACACCGGCCACGCTGGCCTGGGGCACCTGGTGCTGGCCCACGCAGGCGGCGGGCGCCTGGTGGCACTGCCCAATGCAAGGTGCCTCGATCACCTGCACCGACGCATCGCCCGCCAGCTTGGCCCGCAGCCCATGCAGCAGCGATGAAGCCCCGGCCATGGAACACGACAGGCTGGTGCACACCCGCACCGTGGTGCGCGGCACCGCCGCGTCGTCGTCCACGATCTGGAAGTGGTGGTAGAAGCTGGCGACCTCGAACACCTCGACCTGGCTCAGCCGCAGGTGCTCGGCCAGCGCGGCCAGTTGGCCTTTGCGCAGGGCACCTTCGGTGTCGTTGAGGCGGTGCAGGTGTTCGATCAGCAGATCGGCGCGCGGCGCCAGGCCGTCACACAAAGCCGCCACGCGGGCGCGGTCGGCGGGGGCCACTTGCCTGCCCTTGGGCGTGTGTCGCAGGCCGCCTTTGCCGGGCAAGTCCATGCGGCGCAGGGGCACCGCTTGCACGCCAGTCAGGCGCCCGTTGGATGGTGTGGTTGTCTCGTTCATCCAGTCAGCGTAGCACCGCCTCCGCGTTTTAATATGCACACACTTGCATAATTGAACGATGCTGCGTTTCACCCTCCAACCCCAATGGCGCCTCGAGCGCGAGGCCGGCGACACGCTGGATGTGAGCACATTGCTGACCCTGCTCGCGGCGGTGCAGGACCGTGGCAGCATCGCGCAGGCGGGCCGCGACATTGGCTTGTCTTACCGCAAGGCCTGGGGGCTGGTGTGTGAGGGCGAACGGCTGTTGGGGCAACCCCTGGTGAGCCGCGAACGAGGACGGGGCTCACACCTGAGCGATGCCGCCCAGCGGATGGTTTGGGCCGATGCGCGGATTGCCGCACGCCTGCAACCCTTGCTGGCCTCGATGGGTTCCGAGATGGGTGGCGAACTGGCGGGCGCCCAACGCCGGCAAAGGCCCGTGTGCCGTCTTCACGCCAGCCACGGCTTTGCGGTGGCTGCCCTGCACGAGCTGCTGACCGCGCGGCGCGTGCCCATCGATCTGCGCTACCGCAACAGCCTGGAAGCAGTGGCGGCGTTGGCGCGTGGCGAATGCGACTTGGCGGGTTTTCACGTCCCGCTGGGCGAACTGCAGCACGAAGCCGCGCAGCGCTACCTGCAATGGCTCACGCCCGAGCGGCACCGCCTGGTGCTGCTGGCGGTGCGCACCCAGGGGCTGTTTCTGGCGCCGGGCAACCCGCTGGGCGTGCGCGGCCTGGCCGACCTGACCCGGGCGGGCGTGCGCTTCGTCAACCGCCCCGAGGGTTCGGGCACCCGCATGCTGACCGAGCTGCTGCTGCGCCGCCACGGCATCGCGCCCGCAGCCATCACCGGCTACAACACGACCGAACTGACCCACGCGGCCGTGGCCGCCTTTGTGGCCAGTGGCATGGCCGACGTGGGCCTGGGCGTGCAGACGGCGGCCCAGCGCTTCGGCCTGCATTTCATCCCCTTGCAACGCGAGCGCTACTTCTTCGCGCTGGCCACCAACCCGCTCGCGCAAGGTGACCTGCCGCCGGTCCTGTCCGTGTTGCAGTCCCCGGCCTTCCGCGCCCGCGTGGCGGCCTTGAGTGGCTACGACGCCAGTGGCACGGGCACGGCCCTGGCCTTGAGCGACGCCTTTCCGGACTGAGCCGCCCGCCTCAACGCGCCCGCGCCACCCCGGCCCCCACCTGGGCGGCCGCCTCCCATGCCCCGCTGCTGAACCACGCATCGCCCTCCAGATACGCGCGCAGCATGGGCAAGGCGTCCTGCCCCCAGAACAGGCGCCCGTCGACCTCGAACGTGGGCACACCGAACACCCCCGCCGCGATGGCCGCCTCGGTGTTAGCGCGCAGGCGCTGTTTCACCTCGGGGCTGTCGGGCACGGACATGGGGTGGCCACACTCGGCCATGTGCTCGGCCAGACGCTGCTGCAAACCAGCCAGCCGGACCGGGTCGTTGGGATCGCCACCACCGCGCCAAACGTGGTGAAACAAGGCCTCGGTCACGAAGCGGTTGGTGCCACCCTGGGCAGCAGGCGGCAGGGCGCACGCAGCCGCCAGGCGCAACAACGCCAGCGGGTTGAAGGGGTGATGCACCGGCATGTCCAGGCGCACACCGGCGCGGTGCGCCAGCCAGGCCACCTGGCGGTAGGTCCAGTCGCGCTTGGGCGCGATCTCGGCCGGGCCCAACTGGCCGTGGTGGGCCAGCACACCCGCAAACAACACCGGCACATGGCGCACCCGATGGCCCACGCCCGCCATGGCCTGCGGCCAGGCCTCAAAGGCCAGGTGGGCATAAGGCGAAATCACGTCGTAGAAAAAAGTGATGGTCTTCACGGCAACAAAGGTGGAGGCCCCGCCCAGGACACTGCGTCATGGGTACAGTTGAGCCATGGCCATTCTGAAACAAAAACAATGACCCCCTTACCCTGCGCCTGGCGCGGGCTGTGGCGGGCAGCGTTGTGCCTCTGCCTGTTGTGCTGGCAAACGCTGGCGCCTGCCGCCGTGCTGCTGGATCGCACCGAAGGCCGGGGTCAGCCCGTGGGCGCCCAGGCGCTGCACTGGGTGGACACCTCGGGCGACGCCGATCTGAATAGCGCACAAGCCGCCCATGCGGCGGGCCGTTTTGAGCCCATGGTGCCCGGCACACGCAGCGGGCAGGATGAACAGGTTCATTGGTTGCGCATGGAAGTGGAACAGGCCCGCCACCACGGCGACTGGGTGCTGGCCCTGCACACCACTGCCATCGACGACGTGCGCTTTTTTGGCCCCTTTGACGCGCGCGGCCAGGCGCTGGCGCCTCCCGTGCTGACCGGCCTGGTGCAGGCCTACGCCACCCGGCCGGTGGCGAACGAAAGACCGGCCATGCGGCTGCAACTGGAGCAGGCGGGCCGCTACGTGGTGTTCATGCGGCTGCAATCACGCTCATCACAGACACTGGAGGTGTCGGCCTGGGACACCGTGACCTACCTGCAATCGCGCCAGCACAAACGCCTGTTCGATGGCATCGTCTATGGCATCCTGTTTGCGCTGCTGGTCTACAACCTGGTGCTGGCCTATGTGTTCCGGCACGACAGCTACGGGTTGTACGTGCTCACTTGCGCCGCCGCCCTCTTCACCTTGGCCAGCTTCAACGGCCACGTGGCCCACTACCTGCTGGGCGATTGGCCCTGGGGACAGCAGCGCAGCAACACGCTGGGTTCGGCACTGTGGATTCTGTTTGGCGCACTGCTGTGCCGGGGTTTTCTGGAACTGCCCAGACGGTTGGTCTGGGCCAACCGCCTGGTGTGGGGGGTGATCGCCGCAGCGGTCATGGCGGCGTTGCTGGCGCTGGCAGGCCACACCGCCTGGGCGCAACAAATGGTGGAAACCTGTGCCGCTGCGGGCACCTTGCTCGCCGCCTGGGCGGCGGTTCGCGTGTGGCGCCAAGGCTTTGCGCCCGCCGCCTGGTACCTGTGTGGACAAGCCCTGTTGTTCCTCTCTGTGTTGGTGGTGGTCGGCGTCAACTGGGGCATCATCAACGCGCCATTTTTGTTGGCCAACGGCCTGCAGATCGGTGTGGTGGCCGAGATGCTGGTGTTTGCCTACGCCCTCAGTGCGCGTGTGCGCCTGCTGCGCCAACGCCAGACCGAGCTGCGCCGCGAGGCCGACCACCTGGCCGAAGCCGTGGCCACCGACGCGTTGACGGGTTTGGCCAACCGTGTGGGCCTGAGCCAACGCGCCGAACAGCTGGCCGCCGACCAACAAGCCCACGCGGTGATGTTGCTCGACTTGGACCGCTTCAAGCCCGTGAACGACACCTACGGCCACGAAGTGGGCGACCGCCTGCTGATCGAGGTGGCGCGGCGCCTGCAAAGCCAGATGCGCGAGGGCGACCTGGTGGCGCGGCTCGGTGGCGACGAGTTCGTGGTGCTGCTGGGTGGACGTCAGACACCGGCACAACTCGCGGCCATGGCCCAACGCCTGTGCGAGGCGGTGCAACAGCCTTTGCTGCACGCCGGGCATCTCATCAGCGTGGACGCCAGCATCGGCATCGCGCGGTGCCCGGAACACGGGCGGACGCTCACCGAACTGCTGCGCCATGCCGACGCCGCCATGTACCGCGCCAAACAGGCGCACCGCGGATTCGCGTTTTACGAGCCCGAAACGGCCTCGGCCTGACGGGCCTCGATCAAGCCCCAGATGCGCAGCCGTTCGGCGTCGCTGGCGCGGCCCCAGGCAACTATCTCGTCGATGTTGCGCCAGCAGCCTTCGCACAAACCGGTGGCAGGCACCATGCGGCACACGCCCACACAAGGCGAAGGCACGGCTCCTGCTGGCGCGGTTTTGCGCGCACGGGCCAGGGTCAGGGGTGTTGTCGGGTGGGTCACGCTGGCAGCTTAGTCGAGAGCGACATCGGCCACCGGTGCGCCAGTCAAAGTCCCCAAATCCTGCGGTGCCAGACGGAACACGCCGTGCGGGTGGCCCGCCGCCGCCCAGATGACCTCGAACCGGAACAGCTCGCGGTCCACCAGCAGCACGGGCGCCTGGGCATGGGCCACGGGCGACACCCCGCCGATGGAGAACCCCGTGCTGGTCTTGACGAAGTCGGCATCGGCGCGGCCCAGCTTCTGGCCTTCGGCACACACCAGCGCCTGCACCTTTTTTTCGTCCACGCGTTTGTCGCCCGAGGTGACCACCAGCACCGCCGCGCCATCGGGTTTGCGTTTGAACACGATGCTCTTGGCGATCTGGCCCAGGCCCACCCCCAGGGCGTCAGCGGCCTGTTGGGCGGTGCGTGCCGCGTCGTCCAGCATCACGGGCGCGTGCGGGTGGCCCAGACGCGCCAATTCGGCGGTCACGCGCAACACACCCTCAGGCAGGTTTTTTTCACTCATGGGGAACGTCTCTTCAAACAGCGGCACTGGCGCCCCGGCGCACCATCAACAAACTGGCGCCCATGGCCATCAACACACCGCCGAACACACAGTTCTGCAGCAGCCGCGCACGGGCGCCACGCATCCAGGCCTGCAGGCTGGAGGCCAGCCAGGCGTAGCCGTGCATCACCACCAGATCAACCGCCACGGTGGTGACCAGCAAGATCAGCAGCTGCAAGCCCATGGGACGTTGGGGGTCGATGAACTGCGGCAGCACCGCCACCATGAACACGATGCCTTTGGGGTTGGTGACGTTGGTGATGAAACCGCGCGTGACCCGTTGACGCACGCTGAGGTCGGCATTGGGCAGCAGCGTCGCATCGGTCTGGGCGGCCACCGGCGCGCGCCACTGCGACCAGCCCAGCCAGATCAGGTAGCCCGCGCCCAACACTTTGACCACCAGAAAGGCCGTGGCCGACGCCAGCAGCAAGGCACCCACGCCCATGCCGGCCACCAGCAGGATGACGGCCAAGCCGAGCTGGAGCCCCAGGATGGTGGCCGAGGTTTTTTTCACGCCATAGGCCAGGCCATGGCTCATGGACAACACCGCCCCCGAGCCGGGCGACAAGGCTATGGCCCATGAGGCCACGAAATAGGCGATCCAGGTTTGCAGTTCCATCACGCCGCCCGTTTGTTGAGGATGGCCGTGGCCACGCGCGAGTTGGGTTTGCGACCGAGCGCGCTGCTGATGAACGCACCGGCATCCACCAGGGCATCGAGGTCAATGCCGGTGTTGATGCCCAGGCCCTGCAGCAGGTAGACCACATCTTCGGTGGACACGTTGCCGGTGGCACCCTTGGCGTAAGGACAACCGCCCAGCCCGGCCACGGAGGACTGGAAATTCCACACGCCCATCTGCAAAGCGGCGTAGGTGTTGGACAAGGCCTGGCCGTAGGTGTCGTGGAAGTGGCCGCAGATGTGGTCGATGTCGAAATGCGGCAGTGTCGCCTCGATGGCGCGCTGCACCTTCAGCGGCGTGCCCACACCGATGGTGTCGGCCACGTCCACACGCTGCACGCCAATACCTTTCATGAGCCGCGCCAGCATGGCCACACGCTCGGGCGCCACCTCGCCTTCGTAAGGGCAGCCTACGGTGCAGCTCATGGCGCCGCGCACCGCGATGCCGGCCGCCAGCGCGGCTTGCACCACGGGGGCAAACCGCTCGATGCTTTCGGCGATGCTGCAGTTGATGTTCTTCTGGCTGAAGGCTTCGCTGGCCGCACCAAACACCACGATCTCGTCGGGCTGGTCCAGCAGCGCGGCCTCGAAGCCTTTCATGTTGGGCGTTAGCACGCTGTAGCGCACACCGGGCTGGCGCGTCATGCCGGCCATGACTTCGTGGTTGTCGGCCATCTGCGGCACCCACTTCGGGCTCACGTAGGACGTGACCTCGATCTCCTTCAGGCCGGCGGCCTGCAAGCGGTGCACCAGCTCGATCTTGACCGCCGCCGGCACCGGCTGTTTTTCGTTCTGCAGCCCGTCGCGGGGGCCGACGTCGATGAGTTTGACGCTGGTGGGGATGTTGTTGGTGGTCACTGCTTTGCCTCTTTCTGCTAATATTCGTGCAACACGGCCCCCTTCAACGCAACTGCCTCGGCAGCCAAGTTGCTTGGGGGTTTTTTATTGCCGATCGTTTGTTTACGTCACGCCCAAATGGCCGGCCAATCCATGGGCGCTCCCATGCCAGCCACGTTGAGCCCCAAGTGCCCAAGCTCTGGAAACGACGCCAGATGTTCGCGCATGCGGTCCGGCCATGACGACGTGGGATTGATCACCCCAAACAACTGCCGGAGTATCCGCAGCAGCAGGAAACACCTGGCCAACGCATGAGGGTTGCGCTCAAAGCCTGCAACCCAAGGCATCTCCGCCTCCGACGGCAGTCGGGGTTGGTCAACGATGTTGCGGTTCCACAGACGGCTGTGGTGGGCGCAGACATTGCGCAAATAGTTCAAACTTCGCAGCCAGGTGGCAAACACCCGCCCGTTGCGCACCCCATATTTCGCCGCAATCGCATCCTGCTCCGCCTCGCGCATGCCCCCGAACAAGGTGGAAAGTGTGCCGAAGTCCCACACCTCACAAGCCACCCACATGGCCAGCGGCAAGCCGTATTTGGCGCGGTTGTGGGTCACAAACTCTTCTTTCGACCGCTGGATCAGCTGCGCATGTTTGGTCAGCCACTCGTGATGCCGGGTCACGCCGGTGTCTCGGTTCAGCTCCTGGCTGAATGTGTGGTGAAAGAGAGTGGGACGCAGATACGCAAAAGCATCCAGTTGGCCCAGCATGTGGGACACGTCCACCCGCAGCGCAATCTCCACACGCTCCAGCGCGTCCAACACGAGCAGGCGCAATTCCTTGTCGAACACATACAGATCGACCGCGTTCTGAAACGTCGTGCCGGGTTTGAAGCCGTCCAGCGCCAACGTCTCCACCTTGCCTTGCCGTCTGTCGTTCCGCGCATCCCACACACAGCAAGGCATCGAGCGCTCGCGAAAGGCAAACCAATACCCGCTAAGGCGGTAATAGCCAATGCGGTGCAAATAGGTCAAGGCCTTGGCCGGGTCGGAGACGTGCATGCCTCGCGACCGCAGCTTCTCCAGTTGCTGCTCCAAAGTGAGCCAGGGTTTGGGGTAACTCATGGCAATGCTTCAGCGATGTCGACCTTGGCTACCGCGAGCACCAAACCAGCAAGGGTGGACTGAGTTCCGCTGAGCCACACGTTGTCAATACCCGCGCGCCGGGTCCACAAACCCCGGCAGCACGCTGGGCGCTTCGCCGGCGCGCAGTCGCTCGATCTTGGCGGCAATCTGGGCAATGGATTCGTCGCGCAGGGTGCGCGCCGAAGTGTGGGGTGTGACGGTGATGCGGCGGTGTTTCCAGAAAGGGTGGCCTGCCGGCAAGGGCTCGGTGCGGAACACGTCGAGCGTGGCACCGGCCAGGTGCCCCATGTCGAGCAAGGCCAGCAGGTCGTCGTCCACCAGGTGGGCGCCGCGCGCTACGTTGATGAGGTAAGCCCCGGGCAGCAGGCGCTGCAGGGTGTCGCGGCGCAGGATGTTTTCGGTCTGCGGCGTGAGCGGCAACAGGTTGACCAGCACCCGTGTGCCGGCCAGGAACTCGTTGAACTCGGCCTCGCCACTGAAGGTGGTAACGCCCGGCATCTTGTGCGGCGTGCGGCTCCAGCCACGCACCGGAAAATCAAACTGGGCCACGGCCTGGGCCACGCGCTGGCCCAACACGCCCAAGCCCAAAATGCCCACGGGAAAATCGGCGCGGCTGCGGGGTTTGCGGTACGACCATTTGCCCTCGGCCACATCGGCCTCATAGCCGTCAAATTCGCGGAAATGGCGGATGAGCGCATGGCACACGTACTCGGCCATTTGCACCGACATGCCGGCGTCGTCCAAGCGCACCACCGCCAGCTCGCTCGGCAGCTTCAGTTTGAGCAGACCATCCACCCCCGCACCGATGTTGAACATGGCCTTGAGCCGGGTCTGCTCGTCGATGAACTGCTGGGGTGGCGACCACACCACCGCGTAATCGGCGCGGGGCGCGCCGGGCTGCCACACGTCCACCAGGGCGCGCGGGATGGCCGCGCGCAAGCCGCTGAGCCAGGGCTCGGGTTTGGTGTCGGTGCAACAGAAGCTGATGTAGGTGACGTCCATGGGGGCTATCGGCAAGGCGGGATGATCGATCCGCGATTATCGGCCGCTGCGCTGGGCACGCCCCACAAACCGTCGCCATGCCCCGGTCATGCCGGGGTCAACTTGATCAGCTCGGCGCTTTCGGCCACCTGATCGCCGGGGGCGTACAGCAGTTCGGCCACCAGCCCGTCACCGGGGGCGGCGATGGTGTGTTCCATCTTCATGGCCTCCAGCACCGCCAGGGCCTGGCCCTTCTTGACGCTGTCACCCGCTTTCACCGCAAACGACACCACCTTGCCCGGCATGGGCGCGGTGAGGCGCCCGCCCTCGCTTGCGGCCTCGCCCGCGTGGGCCAGCAGATCGATCTCGACAATCTGGGTGGCGCCCTGCGCCGCAAACACATGGGCGGTTTCGCCCTGCCAGTCCACCCGCAGTTCGGTGCGCTGGCCGTTGAAGGCGACTTCAAGGCCAGCACCGGTCACACGCCATACCAGCGGGCCAGTCACGGCGGTTTCGCCCTCGCCGACCGTCAGGGCCAGGGCGCCATCGTGGGCGTAGCGCAGTTGGGCCTGCACCGTTTCGCCACCAAACACAAAAGCGAAACGGCGCACGAACTCGCCGTGTGAACGCCAGCCATCGCGGCGGCTGAACGGGTCGCTGCCGGCCTGTTGCGCCTCATCGTGCAGGGTTTGCGACACGGCCGCGGCCGCCGCCAGCGCCAGGCCCAGCGGCTCCTGGTGGAACAGCACTGCGGCCTCGCGCGGAATGAGGGCGGTGTCCAGTTGGGCTTGTGCAAACGACGGGCTGCGCACCACATGGCGCAAGAACTGCACGTTGTTGGCCACGCCGACGATGTGGGTCTGGGCCAGGGCAGCATCAAGCCGGGCCAGGGCCTGTTCGCGGGTGTCGCCGTGCACGATGAGCTTGGCGATCATGCTGTCGTAGTAGGGGCTGATGGTGTCGCCGGGGCGCACACCATCGTCCACACGCACGGCCCCATGGGTGAAGGCGCTGGCCTCGGGTTTGCGGTACACACGCAAGGTGCCGGTGGCGGGCAGGAACTGCTTGTCGGGGTTCTCGGCGCAGATGCGCGCTTCGATGGCGTGGCCGTGCATGCGCAGTTCGTCCTGCTTCAGCGGCAGCGGCTCGCCCGAGGCCACGCGCAGCTGCCACTCCACCAGATCGAGGCCGGTGATGGCCTCGGTCACGGGGTGCTCCACCTGCAGGCGGGTGTTCATCTCCATGAAGAAGAAATTCATGCTGCCGTCGTCGCGCTGCTCCACGATGAACTCCACCGTGCCGGCACCCACGTAGTTCACCGCACGCGCGGCGGCCACGGCGGCCAGACCCATCTGCTGGCGCATCTCGGGCGAGAGGCCAGGCGCGGGTGCTTCTTCCAGCACCTTCTGGTGGCGGCGCTGCACCGAGCAGTCGCGCTCGAACAGGTACACACCGTTGCCGTGGGTGTCGCAAAACACCTGGATCTCGATGTGGCGCGGGCGCTGCACGTATTTTTCGATCAGCACCGCGTCGCTGCCAAAGCTGTTGATGGCTTCGCGTTTGCACGATGCCAGCGCGGCCTCGAAGTCTTCGGCCTTGTCCACCGCGCGCATGCCCTTGCCACCGCCACCCGCGCTGGCTTTGATGAGCACGGGGTAACCAATGCGCCCGGCCTCGGCCTTGAGCAGGACCGGGTCCTGGTTGCTGCCGTGGTAACCCGGCACCAGGGGCACACCGGCCTTTTCCATCAGCTGCTTGGACTCGGCCTTGAGGCCCATGGCCAGGATGGCCGATGAGGGCGGGCCGATAAAGACCAGGCCAGCCTGGGTGCAGGCGTCGGCAAAGGCCTCGTTCTCGCTCAGAAAGCCGTAGCCGGGGTGCACGGCCTGCGCGCCAGTGGCGCGGGCGGCGTCGATGATGGCTTGCCACTTGAGGTAACTGTCCTTGGGCGCGGCGCCGCCGAGGTTGATCACCTCGTCGCACAGGGCCACGTGTTTGGCGTGGGCGTCCACATCGGAGCAAACCGCCACGGTGCGCACGCCCAGGCGGCGCGCGGTGGCGGCCACGCGGCAGGCGATTTCACCGCGGTTGGCAATCAGAATTTTTTTAAACATGTGACATCTCCGCGGTGAATTCGCCTGCGCACGCTACGCGTGCCACGCAATTTAGCTTCGCTGCTGCGCGGCTCCGCCGCTGGTCACCGCGGTTGGCAATCAAAATCTTGGAGAACATCTAAGCCACCTTTTCAGAACCGGATAACAGTCGGGACAAGCGGTGCCATGCGGCCCGCAGAAAACTCAGCAACACCCAGGTGATCCACGCGGCAAGGAGCACCACCACGGTCAACACGCCCGCAAAAACCAGCGGGTGGTTCGTGGCCAGCCACAGGGCGCCCAGCACCAACCCGTCCTCGGCCAGGCTGGCGACCACGTTGGAAAACGGTTCGGGCGAGGTGTTGATGGCCGCGCGGGTGGTGGTCTTGGCCACCTGGCTGCTGGCCGCCAGCGTGCCGCCCAGCAAAGCTGCCACCAGGGCCATGGTGGCGCTGTCGGCACCAAACACCCCAGCCGCCAAGGCCGCACCCGCCGGCACCCGCAACACGCTGTTGAGCAGGTCCCACAGCGAATCGAGGCCGGGAATCTTGTCGGCAAAAAACTCCACGAACAGCAGCCCGCCGCTGACCACCAGCAACGCCGGGTGCTGCAACACCTGCAGCCCGCCGGGCAAGGCCCACAGACCCAGCGCGCCACTCAAGCCCACCACAAACACCACAAGGTACAGCCGCAGCCCGCTGGCCCAACCGAGGGCCGCCGCCAGTGCCAGCAGGCTGGTCATGTCCAGCTGTGCGGTGGCGCTGCCCAACGTGCCGGCGACCGGGCCGAAGGCGGCCTGCCACCAGAGCGTGAGCTGTTGCCAGACGGTGTGAAGTGTGTGATCCATGTGGGCTCCCTGATGATTGGCACATCATGGCAGCAACCAGTGGGGCTTGCGTTTTTGCAGAAAGGACGACACGCCTTCGCGCCCTTCGGCGCTGGCGCGGATGTCGGCGATGCCGTCCACGGTGGTCGCGATCAGCGTGTCGTTGATTTCGCGCTCGGCCACATCGCGCACCAGGCGTTTGCAGGCCTTCACCGCAGCGGGCCCGGCGTTCACCAGGGCTTGTGTCATCAAACCCACACGCGCATCCAGTTCATCGGCCGCCACCACCTCGTGCACGAAGCCGATGCGGTGGGCCTCGGCCGCACTGAAGCGCTCGGCCGTGAGGAAGTAGCGGTGCGCGGCGCGCGCGCCCATGGCACGGATGACGTAGGGGCTGATGGTGGCCGGGATCAGACCCAGCTTGACCTCGCTCAGGCAAAAGCCCGCCGTGTCCACCGCAACCGCGATGTCGCACGCGGCCACCAGGCCCATGCCACCGGCGTACACGTCGCCCTGCACGCGGGCGATGGTGGGTTGGGGGCACTCGTAAATCGCGCGCAGCATGGCCGCCAGCGCGCCGGCGTCCGCCAGGTTTTCTTCGCGCGTGTAGTCGGCCATGCGGCGCATCCAGTTCAGGTCGGCACCGGCACAAAAGGCCGGGCCTTGTGCCGCCAGCACCACCGCCCGCACGTCGTCGCGCTGGCCCACTTCCGTGAACACCTGCGTGAGCTCGGCGATCACTTCGTCGTTGAAGGCGTTGCGCACCTCGGGGCGACTCAACGTGATGCGGGCCACACCTGTCTGCACGTCCAGGGTCAGGGCCTTTGTCGGTGAATTCATGCGCGGGCTTCCTCTTGCAGGCAATAGGCGAGGTCGAGCACGGGACAGGAATGGCCGAGCGCGGTCAGCGCGGCGGTGACCTGGCCCCGGTGGTGGGTACCGTGGTTGAACACGTGGGAAAGAATGGCCGCAAAAGGAAGTGTGGTGGGTTCACCGCGTGTGGTGGTGTAGCTGAGCACACCCTCAAAACGTTCGGTCGGCCAGCTTTCGATCAGCGGCAACCAGTTGGCTGCGCCACCTTGCAACGCCTGCGCAAGGCGCGCACGGTCGGGTTCCACCTCGCTGTCCAGCGCCACCATGGGCGACACCCCCCTTGCAAAACGGGGGTACCACAAAAAGTGCTCGCCCACCAGCAGGTGGTTGAGCGTGCCGTGGATGCTCTTGAAAAACAGACCGATGTCGCGCCGGTAGTCGGCCTCGGGCACCTGGGCCACCGCGTCGAGCAGGCGGCGCGTGGCCCACACGTTGTAGCGGGCCAGCTGCGAAAAATGGGTGTGCGGGTTCATGCCGGCCTCACATGCGGAAGAGGCCGAACTTGGTGTCGGGGATGGGTGCGTTGAGCGAAGCGCTCAGGCCCAGCGCCAGCACGCGGCGGGTGTCGGCCGGGTCGATGACGCCGTCGTCCCACAGGCGGGCGGTGGCGTAGTAGGGGTGGCCCTGGTCTTCGTACTGGCGGCGGATGGGCGCCTTGAAGGCCTCTTCTTCCTCCATGCTCCACTGGCCACCCTTGAGCTCGATGCCGTCGCGCTTGACGGTGGCCAGCACGCTGGCGGCCTGCTCGCCGCCCATCACCGAGATGCGCGCGTTGGGCCACATCCACAGGAAACGCGGGCTGTACGCGCGGCCACACATGCCGTAGTTGCCGGCGCCAAAGCTGCCGCCGATGATGACGGTGAACTTCGGCACCGCCGCCGTGGCCACGGCCGTGACCAGCTTGGCACCGTTGCGTGCAATGCCTTCGTTTTCGTACTTGCGTCCGACCATGAAGCCGGTGATGTTCTGCAAGAACACAAGCGGGATCTTGCGCTGGCAGCACAGTTCGATGAAGTGCGCGCCCTTGAGCGCCGACTCGGAGAACAGGATGCCGTTGTTGGCAATGATGCCCACGGGAATGCCTTCGATGCGAGCGAAACCACACACCAGCGTGCTGCCAAAGCGGGCCTTGAATTCGTCGAAATCGCTGTCGTCCACGATGCGGGCGATGATCTCGCGCACGTCAAATGGCTTGCGGGTGTCGGTGGGGATGACGCCGTACAACTCCTCGGCCGCAAAACGCGGCGGCACCGGCGCGTGGATGGCGATGTTGGGGCGCTTGGCCACGTTGAGGTTCTTCACGATCTGGCGGGCCAGCGCCAGCGCGTGCATGTCGTTCTGTGCCAGGTGATCGGCCACACCGCTCAGGCGGGTGTGCACGTCACCACCGCCCAGGTCTTCGGCGCTCACCACCTCGCCGGTGGCCGCCTTCACCAGCGGCGGGCCGCCCAGGAAGATGGTGCCCTGGTTCTTGACGATGATGGTCTCGTCGCTCATGGCCGGCACGTAGGCGCCACCAGCGGTGCAACTGCCCATGACCACCGCGATCTGCGCGATGCCTTGCGCGCTCATGTTGGCCTGGTTGTAGAAGATGCGGCCAAAGTGTTCGCGGTCGGGGAAGACCTCGTCCTGGTTGGGCAGGTTGGCGCCGCCCGAGTCCACCAGGTAGATGCAGGGCAGGCGGTTTTCGCGCGCGATCTCCTGCGCACGCAGGTGCTTTTTCACCGTCATGGGGTAGTAGGTGCCGCCCTTGACGGTGGCGTCGTTGCAGACGATCAGGCAGTCGGTGCCGCTCACGCGGCCAATGCCAGCCACGATGCCGGCGCAGGGCGCGTCGTCGTTGTACATGCCCAGGGCGGCGAGCGGCGCCAGCTCCAGAAAGGGCGTGCCGGGATCGAGCAGCATTTGCACGCGGTCGCGCGGCAGCAGCTTGCCACGCGCCGTGTGTTTGGCACGTGCGGCCTCGCCGCCACCGGCCGCCACGCGCGCCACCTGAGCCTTGAGGTCATCCACCACGGCGCGCATGGCCAGGGCATTGGCCTGGAACTCGGCCGAACGGACGTTGAGTTGGGTGTCGAGCTGGGGCATGGAAAGTCTCTCGATGGGTAGCGGCCCGCGCCCGGGATCGGGCGCACGGTCACTCAATGTAGTGGCACACAGCTTAGGCACAAAGCCGGGTTTACACTGGACAGGGAGGTTGCAAATCGTGCCATCACCTGACCACCTGCTTTCCCAAGGAACCGCCGCCACACCGATCGCCTTTGTGCGTGCCATTTGCCTGGCCTACAACCAGCGGGGAATGTCGCCTGACGGGGCGCTGGCGCGAGCACAGATTGCGCCAAAGCTGGTGCAACAGGACGGCGCCCACATCACCGCCGGCCAGATGGAGTGGTTGTCCGAGGCGGCGATGCGCGAGCTGGACGACGAGGCCCTGGGCTGGTTCTCGCGCCGCCTGCCCTGGGGCAGCTACGGCATGCTCGCGCGCGCCTCGCTGGGCGCACCCCACCTGGGCCGGGCCATGAAACGCTGGTGCCGCCACCACAGCCTGCTCACCGACGACATCGCCCTGACGCTGAGCGAAGCCGATGGCGTGGCCACCCTGGCGCTGGAAGAGCGGCGCGACCTGGGCGCGCTGCGCGAGTTCTGCCTGGTGTCGGTGCTGCGCAACGCCCACGGCCTGGCCTGCTGGTTCATCGCCTCGCGCCTACCGCTGCTCTCAGCCCACTTTCCGTGTGCGCGCCCGGCCCATGGCGAGGTCTACCGCGTGTTGTTTCCCGGTGGCGAAACGCACTTCAACGACGGGCCGGCCCGCCTGCAGTTCGACGCCCGCTACCTGGCACAAGCCCTGCGCCGAGACGAAGCGGCCATGAACCAAATGCTCAAACGCGCGCTGCCCTTAACGGTGCGCCAGTACCACCGCGACCGCTTGCTGGTGGAGCGTGTGCGCCAGGCGCTGCAGCACCAGCCGCAGCACAGCCACAGCGCCGAGGCCCTGGCCGCGTTGTTGCACGTTTCGGCGCGCACCTTGCACCGCCAGCTCAAGGAGGAAGGCGCCACGTTGCAGGCGCTGAAAGACGAGGTGCGCCGCACGGTGGCCACCGAAGCGCTGCTGCGCACCGACCGCCCGATCAAACAGGTCGCGCAAGCGGCCGGCTTTCGCAACGAAAAAAGTTTCTCCCGCGCCTTCCGATCCTGGACCGGCCTGGGGCCGGCCGAATTTCGTCAGTCACTCAAGCCTTAAGCAAACCCGGCAACGCGCTCATGTGCGAGAACACCCGCGCCACCGGCAACCCGGCAAACGCCCGCCCATGCCCCTGCGGGCAGTAGCCCCACACCGTCGCCCCCGCAGCCAGGCCGGCGCGCGCGCCCACGGCGCTGTCTTCGATCACCAGGCAACGTTCGGGCGCCACCCCCAAATGCACGGCGGCGGCCAGGTAAACATAGGGTTCGGGTTTGGAGGCCGGCATCTCGTGGCCGCTGAAGACGCGGCCTTCGAACCAGCGCAGCAGGCCCACCTGGCGCAACTGCATCTCCACTTTGAAGCGGTCGGCACCCGACGCACAGGCGATGCGGCCTTGCTGCGAGGCATGCAGCGCGGCCACCGTGTCGTGGATGCCGTCCACCGCCAGCAACTCGGCCGCAATCGCCGCGTTGCGGCGCTCCAGAAAGCGCTCCATCCAGTCGGCCGGCAGTGCGTGGCCACGCTCGGCCGCCCAGGCGGTCATCACGTCGCGGATGGTGCGGCCGGTGAAGTGGTGATCGATGGCATCGCGGGTGAGCAGGGTGTCCACCCAGTCCAGCTCCTGCAACATGCCCAACAGCACGCGGTTGACGATGGGTTCGCTGTCCACCAGCACGCCATCGCAGTCGAACAACACGGCCTCAAAACGCGGCGCGCTCACAGCAGGTCTCCGTCCACGTAGAACCAATGCCCGGCCTCGCACACAAAGCGGCTGCGTTCGTGCAAACGCTGGCCGCGGCCCGCCACCCGCGAGCGCGCCACGAATTCGACCTCGGCGTGGGTATCGTCCGTGCGCCGATGTGCGCGAACATCGAGTCCCAACCAACGTTGTGCCGGCTCAAAATCCAAGGTGGCAGGCCGTGTGGTCGGGTGCCAGGTGGCGAGCAGGTAGGCCGCGTTCTGGCGCACAAAGGCGCTGTAACGTGAGCGCATCAGGGCTTCTGCATCGGGCGCGGGCTGGCCGTCATGGCAGGGCTGACAGCAGGCGGCGTAGGGCAGCGGCCGGCCGCGCGCATCCAGGCGGCCACAAGGGCATGCATCGGCCACGGTCGTCACGAGGAGGCGGTCTTGCGGCTGGCCGTGCGCGCCTTGTGCTGCTCCAGCGTTTCGGTCGGCGCACCGGCCTTGACCCAGGCGCCAAAGCCCCCATCGATGTGCGCCACGTTGGTCATGCCCATGTCGCGCAAGGCCTTGGTGGCCAGGGCGCTGCGCCAACCCGCGCCGCAGAACAGCACGAACTCCTTGCTCTCATCGCCGAACGCGGGCTTGAAATACGGCGAATCGGGATCGACCCAGAATTCGAGCATGCCACGCGGCGCGTGCAGGGCACTGGGGGCCGTGCCCTCGCGCTCCAGTTCGCGCACGTCGCGTATGTCCACCAGTTGCAGGCGGGCGTCGCCGCTTGTCAGCCGCTCGGCCACCTCGGCCACGGTGTAGGTGGTGATCTGCGCCGTGGCTTCGTCCACCAGCGCGCGGAATCCTTTGGTGATGGGCATGGGGGTCTCCTGGTGGGGGTGCGGCATTGTGAGCGATTGTGCCGTGCGCCTCAGCACTGCGGCTACGATGCGGCCACAAGAAGACACCGGAGGAGACCATGCACAGCGACACCACCCCACCGCCCAACGTGCGCCACCTGCGCCAGGTGCTGCTTTGGCCGCTGCGCCTGATGCCCCAGGCTGGCGCGGGCGGGCGCATCGCCCGCCCCTGGCAAACGCTGGAGAGTCTGCCCGACAGCCCGTGGCGCGAGGTGGTGGACGAGTACACCGGCGATGCCGCCGGTTTTCACGAGCGGCACTACAACGAGTTCGTGACCTTTCTGCCGTTTGTGCAACGTTTTCTGTACGGCGAAGGCCGCCACCATGCCGGCAGCGGCTCCCGCCATCACGCAACCGGCGCGGCGATGCGGGTCTATCGACGCCGAGACGTGGCGCAGGCGCGCGTGGTGCCCCGCCCGGGCGACCCGCCGCTGACCCTGGACATCGCCCACATTGATCTGTATTTTTTTCTCGACGTTGACGTGGTGTTTCTCTGTGTCGAGCTGTGCACCGGCGATCTGCCACTGCCCCAGGCACAGGACCTGCTGTACCGGCTGGGACGCGGCTACCCCGGCGGCTGGGACGAACACGGACAGGCCCAGCACTGCCTGGCCGAGGCCGAATGGCTGGACCCCAACGGGCAGGTGCTGGCCAGGTCGGACGCGCAGCAGCGTGACCTGTTTCTGGCGCACGTGTGCGAACACCGGGCGCCGCGCATCGCCGCTCACTGGGCCTACCTGCTGCACCCGCTGGTGAGCGATCACTCGGGCAGCGAAGGTCCGCTGCGGTTTCGGCAGATTGAGTACTACCGCATGCCGCTGATGGCCTATTTGGCGATGGACCAACCAAAGGCACTGAGCCGTGAAGACTTCGTGCGCCTGGCACTGGTGGGTGGTGTTGATGCGGTACAGGGCGACAGCACCGATTTCGAGCACCGTTACTGCTACGACCGATTCTGGGTTGACCAAGGCGCCGCCCCCCACACACGCTACCTGTGCAGCGGCCATTCGCTGGTGGTGACGGGCGACGCAGCGTCACCATTTTTTACCTGCGCCGAACGCGGTGTGCTGGCGCAGTTCCGGCACCAACACTTTCTGCTGTTCCTGATCGCGCATTTCCAGAAGGCCGCCCTGCTGATGTTCGCCGACCGGCTGGCACAGGCCCTGCGACAGCTGGACGTGCTGGACATCAACAGCGTGCGCCGCTTCAAACGCGAGATCCGCGCCGTCTTCGAGTCCTTTCTGCGTTTCACCCACCGCTACTGGTTTCACGAAGTGGCCGAACAGGCGCAGGCGCGCACCCTGTTCAAGATGTGTGCCCAGCACCTGCAGACCGACGCCCTCTACGCCGAGGTGCGCGAGCGTGTGAGCGAGATGAGCGGCTACCTCGAAACCGACAGCCTGAGGCGCCAGGCCAACACCGTGGTGCGCCTCACGGTGGTCACCATCTTTGGCCTGGTGGGCACCATCTCCACCGGTTTCCTGGGCATGAACCTGCTCGCCGAAGCCGATGCACCGCTGTCTCGACGGCTGGGCTTTTTTGCCGTGGTTTTTGTGGCGACCTCTGCCTTGACGGTGTACACGATGGCGAAGTCCAAGCGCCTGTCCGACTTCCTTGACGCACTGAGCGACGAGCAACTGAGCCCCTGGCAGAAATGTTTGGCACTTGCTGCGGTGTGGAAACGCTGAGTGGCGAGTTCACTTTCTCCAGAAATGGCCAGTGAACAGCACCAGCACGCTCAAAAGCTCCAACCGGCCCAAGAGCATGGCGAAAGTGCAAATCCACGTTTGAAACGCGGTCAGGCCACCGAAGTTGCCCGCAGGCCCCACATCACCGAGGCCGGGGCCGATGTTGTTGAGCGTGGCCACCACGGCCGAAAAGGCGGTCACGATGTCCAGGCCCGAGAACAACAGCAGCATGGTCAGGCCCATGGTGCAGGCGCCGTAAATGAGCATGAAGCCCAGCACCGCGGTCATCACGGTGGGCGGCACCACGCCGCGCCCGAGCGTGACGGGGTTGACCACGCGGGGGTGGATGATGCGCACCAGCTCGCGCCGGGCCTGTTTGACCAGCAGCACCATGCGAACCATTTTGATGCCACCGCCGGTGGAGCCGGCACAGGACACAAAACAGCCCAGAAAAATCAACCAGATGGGCGCGAAGGCCGGCCACTGCGCGTAGTCGGTGGACGCGTAGCCGGTGGTGGTGGCCACCGACACCACGTGGAAGGCGCTGGCGCGCAGGGCCGCCAGGAAGTCGGTGTACACGCCACGCGCCATGAGCAACAGGGTCAGCAGCGCGATGGAAGCCAGCAACACCATAAGGTAGGTGCGGATCTCGCGGTCGCCCAGGATGGGGCGCATGGAACGCGTGCGCAACACCATGAAGTAGCGCAGGAAGCTGATGCCCGCCAGGGTCATGAACACCACCGCCACCGCTTCGATGAGCGGCGAATCCCAGTGACCAAAACTCGCATCGTGCGACGAGGAGCCCCCCAGGCCCATGGTGGTGCACATGTGCATGAAAGCGTCGGGCCAGCTCATGCCGGCCCAGCGGTAGGCCAGCATGCACAGGACCGAAAACAGGAAGTACACGCCCCAAAGACCACGCGCGGTTTCGGCAATGCGGGGGGTGAACTTGGTGTCTTTCATGGGGCCAGGGGTTTCGGCCTTGTAGAGCTGCACACCACCCAGACCCAGCAAGGGCAACACCGCCACCACCAGCAGCATGATGCCCAGGCCACCGATCAACTGCAGAAAACAGCGCCAGATGTTGACGGCCACGGGCAGCTGGTCCAGCCCGGCCAAGGCGGTGGCACCGGTGGCGGTGAGCCCGCTCATGGCCTCGAAATACGCCTTGGTCCAGGTGATGTCGGGCACGGTGAACATCAGCGGCACCGCAGCAAATGCGGGCAGGATGACCCAGACCAGATTGACCAGCAAAAAACCGTCGCGTGCCATCAACTCGCGCCGGTGGTGGCGGGTGGCCTGCCACAGCACCAACCCCGACACCAGCGACAGCAGAAAACTGCCCATCCACACCCACTGCACCGCCACACTGTCGTGAAAGCGGGCCCAGCCCAGCGGCACCAGAAAGGCCAGCGAAAACGCGACCTGGACACGCGCCAGCACCGCAAGAACAGGCAAAAACATGGACACGACCGGTGCTCAGAAAAAGGTGGCGCTGACTTGGAACAGGCGCTCCACCTCACGCACCATGCGTTTGTGCGGGATGAAGATGACGATGTGGTCGTCGACCTCGATCAAGGTGTCGTGGTGCGGCATCAGCACCTGCGAATCGTTGCGCTCGCCGCGCACGATACAACCGATGCGCGCGCCCTGGGGCAGCTTGATCTCCTCCACCCGGCGCCCCACCAGCTTGGACGTTTTCACGTCGCCGCGCGCAATGCCCTCCAGCGCCTCGGCCGCGCCCCGGCGCAGGCTGTGCACCTGGGCCACGTCGCCCCGACGCAAATGCGCGAGCAACTCGCCGATGACGGTGTGCGACGGCGAGATGGCGATGTCGATGGTGCTGCCCTGCATCATGTCGGCGTAGGCGCGGCGGTTGATCAGCGAGATCACCCGGTTGGCGCCCAGGCGTTTGGCCAGCATGGCGGCCAGGATGTTGTCTTCGTCGTCGCTGGACAGCGCCAGGAACAGGTCCATCTCGCCCACCTGTTCGTCCTGCAGCAGGTCTTCGTCGGTGCCGTCGCCGTGCAACACCAACATGCTGGAGGGCAACTGGCCGGCGAGGTAGTCGCAGCGTTTGCGATCGCGCTCGATCAGCTTGACCTGGCACTGCCCCACCAGGCTGCGCGCCAGCCGCAGACCGACCTTGCCGCCGCCGGCAATCATGACGCGGCGCACCGACTGGTCGGCGCGGTGAATGGCGGCCAACACCTGGCGGATTTTGGTCTTGTCGGCCAGCACAAACACCTCGTCACCGGCCAAGATGCGCGTCTGTGGGCCAGGGTCCACCTCGGCGTCCTGGCGGTAGATGGCCACCACACGCATGTCCACGTTGGGCAGGCGTTCGCGGATGTCGGCCAGGGTGTGGCCCACCAGCGCGCCACCGTGCACCGCACGCACCGCGATCAGGCAGGCGCGGCCATCGGCAAACTCCAGCACCTGCAAGGCCTCGGGGTAGTCGATGAGCTGATGGATGTAACGCGTGACCGACTCTTCGGGGCAGATCACGTGGTCCACCGCAAAGCCGGTCTTGGACATCAGCTCGTCGCCCTCGGCGAACTCGGGCGAACGCAGGCGGGCGATGGTGGTCGGCACATTGAACACGTCGTGTGCCACCTTGCAGACCACCAGGTTGGATTCATCGGCGGCCGCGCAAGCGATCAGCATGTCGGCGTCCTGGGCGCCCGCATCGCGCAGCACCGAGGGCTGGATGCCGTTGCCCACCACACCGCGCAGGTCCAGCCGTTCTTCGAGCAGGCGCAGGCGCTCCGGGTCGTGGTCGATGACGGTGATGTCGTTCTGCTCCGACACCAGGCTCTCGGCCACGCTCTCCCCTACCCTGCCGGCTCCCAGGATGATGATGTTCATGGCCTGGATGTTACCGCCCCGCCAGCGGCGAAGCGTTTACAGCGCGCGCTGAATGATGATCTTTTGCACGTCGCTGGTGCCTTCGTAAATCTGGCACACGCGCACATCGCGGTAGATGCGCTCGACCGGGAAGTCGTTCACCACGCCGTAGCCGCCCAGGGTCTGGATGGCCACCGAACACACACGTTCGGCGGTTTCGCTGGCAAACAGCTTGGCCATGGCGGCCTCTTTCAGGCAGGGCCGGCCGGCGTCACGCAAGACGGCGGCGTGCCAGATCAATTGGCGCGCGGCTTCGAGCTGCGTGGCGCAATCGGCCAGGCGGAAACCCACGGCCTGGTGGTTGAAGATGGGCTGGCCGAAGCTCTCGCGCTGCTTGGCGTAGTCGATGGCCACCTCCAGCGCGCTGCGGGCCATGCCCACGCTCTGCGCGGCGATGCCGATGCGCCCGCCTTCGAGCGCGGAGAGGGCAATCTTGTAGCCCTCGCCCTCGGCGCCGATCAGGTTCTCGGCCGGGATGCGGCAGTTGTCGAAGTTGATCTGCGCGGTGTCGCTGCTGTGCTGGCCCAGCTTGTCTTCCAGGCGCGCCACCACATAACCCGGCGCGCTGGTGGGCACAAGGAAGGCGCTCATGCCCTTCTTGCCCGCAGCCTTGTCGGTCACGGCAATCACCACCGCCACGTGGCCGTTTTTGCCGCTGGTGATGAACTGTTTGACGCCGTTGATGACGTATTCGTCCCCCTGTTTGACGGCCGTGGTGCGCAGCGCCGAAGCGTCCGATCCGACGTGGGGCTCAGTCAGACAGAAGGCGCCCAGCATCTGGCCGGCGGCCAGCGGGCGCAACCATTGCGCTTGCTGCGCGGCATTGCCGTAGCGCATGAGGATGGCGTTGACGGGGCAGTTGGTCACGGAAATTGCCGTGCTGGTGCCGCCATCACCGGCGGCAATTTCTTCCAGCACCAGGGCCAGCGTCAGGTAGTCCAAGCCGGCGCCGCCCAGCGCCTCGGGCACGCAAATGCCGTAGGCACCCAACTCGGCCAGGCCCTGGTGAACGTCTTTGGGAAAGTGGTGTTCCTTGTCCCACTTGGCGGCGTGGGGCCACAGCTCGGCTTGTGCGAAGGCGCGCACGGCGTCGCGGATGGCTTCTTGGTCGGGGGTCAGCAACATGGTGTGTTTCTCGGAAATGGTTTACCAATGGGCGGCGCGGCGGCCATCGTGGTGGATGAGGTGGCCGTTGTCGTCGGATGTGATGCTGGCGATGGCCGCGCGCAAGCCCGTCACGCTGTCCGCCAGGCTCAGCGGCGCGGTGGCACCGCCCATGTCGGTCTGCACCCAGCCCGGGTCCAGCGCCACCAGGCGAGCGCGGGGGTAATCGAAGCGCGCGCTGGCCACGACCATGTTGAGCGCAGCCTTGCTCACGCGGTACAGCCAGGCGTTGCTGCCGGGCACGCTGGCGATCTGGCTCATGCTGGACGACAGGGCGCCAAACACGCCACCGGCCTCCTCCACCATGGGCAGCACCTGCGGGATGACCTGCATCAGCCCCAGCACGTTGGTGTGCATCACATGATCGAAAGCCTGCTGCGTGGGCGGCGTGGTGGCGCCGGCGCGGTCCATCACACCGGCCACGTATAGTGCAACGTCCAGCTTCTCGCCATCCAGCAGCCACGACAAGCCACTCACGCTGGCCGGGTTGGCCACATCCACTTGGAGCGCGTGTGCGCCCTGGTCGCGCAAGGCGGACAAACCCGCGTCGTCACGTGCGGTGGCAATCACGCGGTCACCGGCCTCGCGGTACTGGCGCACCAGCTCCAGGCCGATGCCACGCGAGGCGCCGATGACGAGAACCGTGGTCATCAGACCAGCTCAACCGCCATGGCCGTGGCCTCGCCGCCGCCGATGCACAACGTGGCCACGCCTTTTTTGCCACCACGTGCCTGCAAGGCGTGCAGCAGCGTGACCAGGATGCGCGCGCCACTGGCGCCGATGGGGTGGCCCAGGGCGCAGGCGCCGCCGTTCACGTTCACCTTGTCGTGCGGAATGCTCAGCTCGGCCATGAGCGCCATGGGCACCACGGCAAAGGCTTCGTTGATTTCCCACAGGTCCACGTCGGCCACGGTCCAGCCGGTTTTGACCAGCAGCTTTTGGGTGGCGCCCACGGGTGCGGTGGCAAACCAGTTGGGCTCTTGCGCGTGGGTGGTGTGGGCCACGATACGGGCCAGCGGCTTGAGGCCTTGCGCCTGCGCCGTGCTCTGGCGCATCAGCACCAGGGCGGCGGCGCCGTCGTTGATGGACGAGCTGCTGGCGGCGGTGATGGTGCCGTCTTTCTTGAAGGCGGGCTTGAGCGATGGGATCTTGTCGAGCTTGACCTTGCCCGGGCCTTCGTCGACCGACACCACGCGCTCGCCGCTGCGGTCTTTCACGGTGACGGGAGCGATTTCCTTGGCGAAAGCGCCACTCTCGGTGGCGGCCTTGGCACGGGTCACCGAGGCAATGGCGAAGGCGTCCTGCTGTTCGCGGGTGAAGCTGTACTTGGCAGCGCAGTCCTCACCGAAGGTGCCCATGCTGCGGCCGGGTTCGTAGGCGTCTTCCAGGCCGTCGAGCATCATGTGGTCGAAAATTTTGTCGTGGCCCATGCGGTAGCCACCCCGGCCTTTTTGCAGCAGGTAGGGCGCGTTGGTCATGCTCTCCATACCGCCGGCCACCATCACGGTGGCGCTGCCGGCCTGCAGCATGTCGTGCGCCAGCATGGTGGCCTTCATGCCCGAGCCACACATTTTTGACAAGGTGACCGCACCGGCCGACAGCGGCAGGCCGCCCTTGAGCAGCGCCTGGCGCGCGGGCGCCTGGCCCTGCCCAGCCATCAGGCAGTTGCCAAACAGCACTTCGTCGACCAGCGCCTTGTCCACGCCGGAACGCTCCACGGCGGCACGGATGGCGACACCACCCAGGTCGTGGGCGGCCAGCGAGGCGAAGTCGCTCTGGAAAGCACCCATGGGGGTGCGGGCGGCGCCAACGATGACGATGGGATCGGTTGTGGACATGGCAAAACTCCTGTGAAAAAACGAAGCAAAGGGAAGGATCAAACCGTTTCAGCGGGCACGGGCGCCTGGAAGCGCCGGGCCTGTTCGTAAGGGAACACGTCGTGCATGTGGCCAGCGAGGATGTGGTCTTTGTGCGCCTGCCAGAAGGCCACGTCCAACAGCTCGGCGTGGTGCTGCAAAAACACTTCGCGCACCGCCGGGTGGCCCAGCAAAAACGGGGCGAAGGTTTCGGGGAACACGTCGTTCTTCGCCACCGCGTACCAGACCTCGCCCGACAGCTCGTCCTCCTCATTGCGCGGTGGTGGCACGCGGCGGAAGTTGCATTCGGTCAGGTATTCGATTTCGTCGTAGTCGTAGAACACCACCTTGCCCTGGCGGGTGATGCCAAAGTTCTTCCACAACATGTCGCCCGGGAAGATGTTGGCCGACACCAGGTCGCGGATGGCGTTGCCATACTCGATCACGGCATGCGCCATTTGCTGGTGCGCGCGCGGGTTGTCCAGCCCGGTGTCAAAAGCCTCTTGCAGGTAGAGGTTGAGCGGGATCATGCGCCGCTCGATGTAGCAGTGCTTGAGGATGACCTCCAGCTGGCCGTCGCCGTCGCGGTCGGAGATTTCGACTTGGCTGGGCGCGAATCTCTGCAGCTCTTCGATCAGTTCGTCCTCGAAGCGATCACGCGGAAACGCCACCAGCGAGAACTCCAGCGTGTCGGCCATGCGGCCCACGCGGTCGTGCTGTTTGACGAGCTGGTACTTGGCACGCACCTGTTCGCGGGTGGTGTCCTTCTGGTGCGGGAAGTGGTCTTTGATGACCTTAAACACAAACGGAAAGCTGGGCAGGTCGAACACCAGCATCACCATGCCCTTGATGCCGGGCGCGATGCGCAGGCGGTCGGAGCTGTGGCGCATGTGGTGCAGGAAGTCGCGGTAGAACAGCGTCTTGCCCTGCTTGGCCAGGCCGAGTGCGTTGTAGAACTCCGCACGCGGTTTGCGTGGCATGAGGCTGCGCAGGAACTGCACGCAGGCGCTGGGCACGGCCATGTCCACCATGAAATAGGCACGCGCAAAGCTGAACAGGAGTTGCAGGTCGTCCTCACCGAACAAGGCGGCGTCGATGACCAGCTGGGCGCGGCGCTGGTGCACGATGGGCAAGGCAAACGGCACTTCCTGGAAGCCGTTGATGATTTTGCCGACCACGTAGGCGCCCTTGTTGCGAAAGAACAGGCTGGCCAGCACCTGCAGCTGGAAGTTGGAGCGCAACTTGACGTGGTCGAAGTGGCGCAGCATGGCCTGGTGGACGCGCTCGATGTCGCGCTCCAGGTCCACAAAGGGCACGTGCAAGTCGAAGTCGGTCACCATGCGCTGCAGTTCGGTCGCCAGGGTGTCGCGCCGGGGGTAGTAGCTGCGGTAGGTCGGTCGCGTGCCGACGGCCTCGTCTTCGATGTATTCGGTGCTGACCGCGGGCCGAACGAAGATGAAATCGTTCTGAAAGTAGGTGCGGTGCAGGATTTTGGTGGTGACCGAATTGAAGAAGGTTTCGGCCAGCTCGGGCTGCAGGTGGTTGACCAGCAGGCCGATGTAATGCAGCTTGACCTGCTGCCACACGTCCATGGGTTGCTGGCTGGCCTGGAACTCCTTCTCCAGCCGCATCACACATTCCTTCACGCGCAGGTCGTAGAACTCGATGCGCTCGCGCTGGCCGCGTTGCTGGGCGTGCCAGTCGGCGGTTTCGAAGCGGTGTTTGGCGCGCGCGGATTCGGCGCGGAACAGGCGGTAATGGCGGTTGAACCCGTCCATCATGGCCCGGGCGATGCCATAGGCGACGGTCGAGTCCAGCCGCTGGGGGAACATCGCCGATCAGCGCCTAGACGCCCTCAGGCGTCTTGCCTGGGGTAACGTTTGAGGGCGTTGCGGAAGGTGGACATCACCTCGCCGGGGCGGCTCATGCTCACACCCAGGTCTTTCACCAGCCCGTCTTTGAGGCCATAACACCAGCCGTGCACGGTGACATTCTGGCCACGCGCCCAGGCGTCCTGCAACACGTTGGTCCAGGCCACGTTGCCCACCTGCTCGATGACGTTCATCTCGCACAACACGTCTTCCTGCACCGCCTCGGGCAGGTGATCCAGGCGTTTGCGGTGGCGCATTTTCACGTCGTAGACGTGGCGCAACCAGTTGTCCGCCAGGCCAACGCGCATGCCACGCAACGTGGCCAACACGCCACCACAGCCATAGTGGCCCACCACCAGGATGTGTTCGACCTTGAGGTACTCCACCGCGAACTGGATGACCGACAGCGCGTTGAGGTCGGAGTGCACCACCACATTGGCGACGTTGCGGTGCACGAACACCTCGCCCGGCTCCAGCCCGGTGATCTGGTTGGCCGGCACGCGGCTGTCGGAGCAACCGATCCACAGGTACTTGGGGCTTTGCTGCTGCGCGAGCTGGGTGAAATAGCCCGGGCGGGTGCGCTCGGTCTCGGCCGCCCAGCGGCGGTTGTTGTCGATGAGGGTTTGGATGGACGAGGTCATGCGCCGATGTTACCGAGGCGATTTGACAGTCACATCGTTTCGGCAAACAACTCGCGACCGATCAGCATGCGGCGGATTTCGCTCGTACCGGCACCGATCTCGTACAGCTTGGCATCGCGCCACAGGCGGCCCAGCGGGTATTCGTTGATGTAGCCGTTGCCGCCAAACAGCTGGATGCCGTTGCCCGCCATCTTGGTGGCCTCTTCGGCGCACCACAGGATGACCGAGGCGCAGTCCTTGCGCACCTGGCGCACGTGTTCGACGCCCAGACTGTCCAGGTTCTTGCCGATCTGGTAGCAGAAGGCGCGGCCGGCCTGCAGCACGGTGTACATGTCGGCCACCTTGCCCTGCACCAGTTGGAACTCACCGATGCTCTGGCCAAACTGCTTGCGGTCGTGGATGTAGGGCACCACGTTGTCCATGACGGCCTGCATGATGCCGATGGGACCGGCGGCCAGCACGGCGCGTTCGTAGTCCAGGCCACTCATCAGCACCTTGGCGCCCATGTTGAGACCGCCCAGGATGTTCTCGGCCGGCACCTCCACGTTCTGGAACACCATCTCGCCGGTGTGGCTGCCGCGCATGCCCAGCTTGTCCAGCTTCTGGGCGGTGAAAAAGCCCTTCATGCCCTTCTCGACGATGAAGGCGGTGACGCCGCGTGCGCCCATCTCGGGTTCGGTCTTGGCGTAAACCACCATGGTGTCGGCATCGGGGCCGTTGGTGATCCACATCTTGCTGCCGTTGAGCAGGTAGTAGCCGCCCTTGTCTTCGGCCTTGAGCTTCATGCTGATGACATCGGAGCCGGCGCCCGGCTCGCTCATGGCCAGCGCGCCCACGTGTTCGCCGCTGATCAGCTTGGGCAGATATTTCTGTTTCTGCGCGTCGTTGCCGTTGCGCTTGATCTGGTTGACGCACAGGTTGGAGTGCGCGCCATAGCTCAGGCCCACGCTGGCCGAGGCGCGCGAGATTTCCTCCATGGCGATCATGTGCGCCAGGTAGCCCATGTTGGCGCCGCCGTACTGCTCGGGCACGGTGATGCCCAACACACCCAGCTCGCCCATCTTGGGCCACAGGTCCATGGGGAATTGGTCGTTGCGGTCGATCTCGGCCGCGCGCGGGGCGATCTCGGCTTGGGCAAAGTCGCGCACCGCGTCACGCAAGGCATCGATGTCTTCACCGAGTTGGAAATTCAGGCCAGGCAGGTTCATGTTCGTGTCTCCAGACAATCAGGATTGGATGTTCTCGCGGCCGGTCACGGCCATCAAGGTGCAGCCCATGGTGGCCGCCAGCTTTTCACGGCCGCCATCGATGGCGTAAAAGTGCCCCTCGCACACGGTGATGGTGCGCCCCGGTTTGACCACCGTGCCGACGGCACGGAAATGTTGCCCCTTGGCAGGTGCCAGCAGGTTGATCTTGAACTCGATGGTGAGCACCGCCGCGTCAGCCGGCATGAGGCTGAAGCCAGCATAGCCACAAGCGGAATCGAGCGCGGTGGACACCAGGCCGGCGTGGATGAAGCCGTGCTGCTGTGTCAGCCCTTGCGCCCAGTCGAAGGCGATGACCACCCGCCCTGGCTCCACTGCCTCCAGGCGTGCGCCCAGGGTGTCCATGGCCCCCTGGCGGGCAAAACTGCCCCGGACGCGGTCGGCAAATTCGGGCACGGCGGGCACAAAGGTGGGCTGGGTCATGCAAGCACTGGCAATTGACGTTTACGTAAACGTCAATTATGACCCAGCCCAACCCAGGCTGCCAACTGGGGTTTGCCACAAGCCCGTCGGCGCACGGGGTTACGCCCGCCCGGCTACGATGCCGGTTCTGTCACTTTCACCTTTGAACCGTTCGCACATGAAGCTCTATTACTCGCCCGGCGCCTGCTCCCTGGCCAGCCACATCGCCATCGAAGAAGCCGGCTTGGCCTATGAAGGCATTCCGGCACCCACCAAAACGCACCAGCTGCCCGACGGCACCGATTACTACACCATCAACCCGCTGGGCTATGTGCCGCTGCTGCAACTGGACGACGGCACCAAGCTGACCGAAGGTCCGGCCATCATGCAGTTCATCGCCGACCAGGCCCCCGCCAAACAGCTGGCGCCCACCAACGGCACCGTGGCGCGCTACCAGCTGCAGGCTTGGCTCAACCTGATTGCCACCGAAGTGCACAAGGGTGGCTTCAGCCCCTTGTTCAACCCCGCCACGCCCGCCGAGGTGAAGGCCGCCACCACCGAACGCCTGCAAGGCCGCTTGAAGTGGATCAACAGCCAACTCGAAGGCAAGTCGTTTTTGATGGGTGAACAGTTCACCGTGGCCGACGGCTACCTGTTTGTGGTGTGTTCCTGGGCACCTCGTGTGGGAGTGGATTTGTCGGCCCACACGAACATCCATGCCTTCTCGGCCCGGGTCGCCGCACGCCCCGGTGTGCAGGCCGCGATGCGCGCCGAAGGCCTGCTGGGCTGACCGCCCGGCTCAAGCCTTTTCGGTTTTTTCCGTCTTTTCGACCTTGGACAGGAGGCTGCGCGCCTCCTTTTCGTGCACCTTGACTTCGTCGAGGTTGGCCTGCAGGTCGGCCAGCTGGTCTTCGATCTGCTGGCGGTGCGCGGCCAGCACCTGCAAAAACTTGCGCAACTGCGGCCCCGTGTCGCGCGGGCTGTCGTACATCTCGATGATGTCCTTGGCCTCGGTGAGCGAAAAACCCAGACGTTTGGCGCGCAGTGTGAGTTTGAGGCGGGTGCGGTCACGCGACGAATACACCCGGTTGCGCCCGCCGGGGCCTCCGCGCTGCGGCTGCAGCAGGCCCATGTCTTCGTAGAAACGAATCGCGCGGGTCGTGAGGTCGAACTCCCGCGCCAGGTCGCTGATGGTGTAGGTCGGGTTCGTGGCCATGGGTGGGTTTTACTTTGACGTTTACGTTAACGTCAAGTGGCGCATCTTAACGCCATGCCCCACCGTAGGCCTGAAGGTCAGATTTCGATTTTGGAGCCGAGCTCGATGACGGCGTTGCTGGGCAGATTCAAAAAGTCCGCTGCCGCGCCCGCGTTGCGGTGCATCTGTGCGAACAGCTTTTCGCGCCAGGGCGCCATGCCACTGCCCAGCGAGGGGATGACCGTGTCGCGCGACAGGAAGTAGCTGGTCGTCATGGCCTCCAGCTCACAGCCACGGCCACGCAGCAACTGCAAGGCCTTGGGCACGTCCGGGTCGTTCTTGAAACCGTAGTGGATCACCACCTGCCAGCAGTCGTGGCCCAGCGGCTCCACCTCCAGCCGCTTGTCCAGGCCAATCCAGGGCACCTCGTGGTTGCGCACGGTCACGAACAGGTTTTGCTCGTGCAGCACCTTGTTGTGCTTGAGGTTGTGCAGCAAAGCGTTGGGCACCGCCCCCTTCTCGGCGGTCAAGAACACCGCCGTGCCCGCCACCCGCAGCGGCGGGCTCACGAACACCGCCTCCAGGAAACTCGACAGGTCGATGGCCTCGGCCATGTGGGCCTCGGTCAACAAAGCCCGCCCTTGTTTCCAGGTCATCATCAGAGCGAACACCACACCGCCAATCATGAGCGGGAACCAGCCGCCGGCAAACAGCTTGAGCAGGTTGGACGAGAAGAACAGGATGTCCACCACAAAAAACCAGCCGGTGGCGGCCAGGCACAACCAGAGCGGGTACTTCCAGCCGTAGCGGATGACAAAGAAGGTCAGCACGGTGGTGATCAACATGTCCAACGTGACCGCGATGCCATAGGCCGCCGCCAGGTTGCTGGACGACTTGAACATGACCACGGCCAACACGATGGCGGTAAACAGGCCCCAGTTGACAAAGGGGATGTAGATCTGACCCGTGTCACGCACGCTGGTGTGTTGAATGCCCAGGCGCGGCAGGTAGCCCATCTGAATGGCTTGTTTGGTGACGCTGAAGGCCCCCGAAATCAGGGCCTGTGACGCGATCACCGTGGCCATGGTGGCCAGGCCCACCAGGGGCAGCAACAACCAGTCGGGTGCCATGTTGAAGAAGGGGTTCTTGACCGCCTCGGGGTCTTCCAGCAACAAGGCGCCCTGGCCAAAGTAGTTGAGCGTGAGGCAAGGCATGACCACGGAAAACCAAGCCAGCCGAATGGGCTTTTTGCCGAAGTGCCCCATGTCGGCGTAAAGCGCCTCGCCACCCGTCACACACAACACCACCGCGCCCAGGATGATGAAAGTGGTGCCCGGCTGCTGCCACATGAAACGCAGGGCGTGGTGTGGGCTCAGCGCCGCGAGGATTTCAGGGTGGCCCACGATGTGCGAGACGCCCAGCGCCGCGATGGTGAAGAACCACACCAGGGTGATGGGGCCAAAAAATTTGCCGATGCCGCCGGTGCCGCGTTTTTGCACCGCAAACAGCACAAACAGCACCACCAGGGTGATGGGCACGACGTATTGCCGGAAGGCCGGCGACACCACTTCCAGCCCCTCCACCGCCGACAGCACCGAAATGGCGGGCGTGATGACGCCATCGCCATAAAACAGCGAGGTACCAAAGATGCCGATGACCAGCAACACGCGGCGAAGTTCGGGTTTGTCTTTGACGGCCTGCGAGGCCAGCGCCAGCATGGCGATCAGGCCGCCCTCGCCCGCGTTGTCGGCCCGCAGCACCAGCACCACGTACTTGAGCGAGACGATGACGGTCAGCGTCCAGAACAGGATGGACAACACCCCGTACACGTTGTCGTGGGTGAAGGGCACATGCCCGGAGCCGAAGACTTCCTTGACGGCGTACAGCACGCTGGTGCCGATGTCGCCATAGACCACGCCGATGGCGCCCAGGGTGAGCGCCGCGAGTGAGGATTTGGATGCAGCCACAAAAAACCGGCACCGGCTCAATGCCGCTGCTGCGCTGTTGCAAGGTGGCCGATTCTGCGCCTGCGGCCCCACACTGCCAACCGGGTATGGCGTCTAAACCACACCCGTGTGACCGCGCATGTTGCGCTGCAACAACTTTCAGTCGTAGGTCTCGGCGTCCGGGTCGGTGGCTTCGAGTTCGTAGCTGGCCGCCAGCATGGCCAGGCGACCGATCACACCGTACATGTAGAAGCGGTTGGGCGCGCTGGCGCCGGGTTTCTGACCAGGCTGGGGCATGATGGCGCTTTTCTCGAAAGCCAGGGGCACAAATCGGGCGCCCGGCGCGCTCAGGCTTTCCTCTTCGCCGCGCTCGGCGTGCACGCGGTAGAAGCCGCCCACCACATAGCGGTCCATCATGTAGACCACCGGCTCGGCCACGGCGTCATTGATGCGCTCGTGGGTCAACACCCCTTCCTGGATGATCACATCGGGTGCCACGGTCGCCCCACCGGCAGCCACCATGGCCTTCTGGGTCTTGGCCACCAACACGTCGAGGTCTTTCACGTCGCGCACCGACAGCAGGCCAAAACCGGGGTGGCTGTCATCGGCCTTGACCACCACAAACGGCTTCTCATTGATGCCGTATTCCTTGTACTTGCGGCGCACCTTGGTCAGCAGCGCGTCCACGTTGCTGCGCAGGCACTCCAGGCCGGTGCCCTGCGCAAAATCCACCTCGCCACACTGGTTGTAGAGCGGGTTGATCAGCCACGGATCCATGCCCAGCAGCTTGCCGAAGCGCTTGGACACCTCTTCGTAGGCCTTGAAGTGCTGGCTCTTGCGCCGGGTGGCCCAGCCCGCGTGCAGCGGCGGCAGCAGGTACTGCTCGTGCAGGTCTTCCAAAATGCCGGGCACGCCGGCACGCAGGTCGTTGTTGAGCAGGATGGTGCAGGGGTCGAAGTTTTTCAGGCCCAGGCGGCGCTTGCTGCGGATCAACGGCTCCAGCGTCACCTTGTCGCCACCCGGCAGCTCGATGGTGGTGGGGTCCTTGATATCGTTGGACAGCGAGCCCAGGCGCACGTTGAGGCCGGCCATGTAGAACAGCCGCTGCAGTTGCGCGAGGTTGCTCAGGTAGGAGATATCGCGCCGGTTCTCAGGCACCAGCAGCAGGTTCTTGGCCTCGGGGCAAATCTTTTCGATGGCAGCCATGGCGGCCTGCACCGCCAGTGGCAGCATCTCGGGCGTGAGGTGGTTCCAGCCGCCGGGGTAGAGGTTGGTGTCCACCGGCGCCAACTTGAAGCCCGCGTTGCGCACGTCCACCGAGCTGTAGAAAGGCGGCGTGTGCTCCATCCACTCCAGGCGGAACCAGCGTTCGATCACCGGCGTGGATTCGAGGATGCGCTGCTCCAGCTCGTTGATGGGGCCAGTGAGTGCGGTGACGAGGTGGGGGACCATGGGTGGCCTTCTGAGGGGGAGGGTTTAACAATTCTAGAAGCCGCAGCACATGGGGGCGAAAGCGCCCATCGCAAGGGCGACCGGCGTCGCCGCAGCGACTCGGATATAAACAACAGCTTATGAATAAAAATCTCTGGCTGCTGGCCGCCGCCCAAGGCCTGTTCCTGACCAACAACGTGGTCTTCATCGCCATCAACGGCCTGGTGGGCCTGGCGCTGGCGCCACTGGGTTGGATGGCCACACTGCCGGTGATGGGCTATGTGGTGGGCGGCGCCATCTCCACCGGGCTGGTGGCCAAGACGCAGGCGAAGTGGGGACGCAAGGTATCGTTCCAGCTCGGGCTGGTGGTGGCCTTCACCTCTGCGTTGTTGTGCGCCTGGGCCGTCACACACACGCAATTCTGGCTGCTGGTGGCCAGCACCATGTTCGCGGGCTACTACAGCGCCAATGGGCAGCTGTACCGTTTTGCCGCCGCCGAGCTGGCCAGCGCCAACTTTCGCGAAAAGGCGGTGTCGCTGGTGATGGCCGGCGGCCTGATTGGCGCCGTGGTGGGCCCCAACCTGGCCAGTCGCACCCAAGACCTGACGGCGGTGCCGTTTGCCGGCGCCTACCTGTCGCTGGCGGTGGTGGCCATCGTGTCGATGGGGCTGATGGCCGTCATCGAATTCCCTCCCGTGCCGCCCAAGGTGGCCGGCGCAGACCAGGGCCGCCCCCTGGGCGAGATCATGCGCCAACCGGTGTTCATCGTGGCCGCCGTGGGTGCGGCCCTGGGCTACGGGGTGATGAACCTGCTGATGGCGGCCACGCCCCTGGCCATGCAGGTGTGTGGTTACGCCTTCAAAGACGCGGCGCTGGTGCTGGAGTGGCATGTGATCGGCATGTTTGCGCCGGGTTTTTTCACCGGCCACCTGATCAAACGGTTTGGCACCTTGCCCATCATGGGTGTGGGTGTGCTGCTCAATGCGCTGTGTATTGCGATTGCGTTGTCGGGCGTGGACCTGCACCAGTTCCTGATCGCGCTGTTTCTGCTGGGAGTGGGTTGGAATTTCCTGTTCACCGGCAGCACCACCCTGGCCATGACCGCCTACCGGCCGGAGGAAAAAGACCGTGCGCAAGCGGCCATCAATTTCTGCGTGTTCGCCACCATGGCCTTCACTTCGTTTGCGTCGGGGGCGCTGGTCACCACACAAGGCTGGCAGTGGCTGAACCTGGGCTCGCTGGTGCCGGTGGCACTCACGGCCGTGGCCTTGTTGTGGCTGGCTTCGGTGCGGCGGCGGGAGGTGCGGGCGGCGGTTTGATTGGCTGCTCGCGCGTCACTTGCTTTGCTGGCCCGAGGACATGGGGCACCTGGCTCCGCGGCTGTCCTCCAAACCGGCTTCGCCGGTTTTCCCCCTTTATGCCGCTGCGCCAGGCACCCCATGCCCTCAGGCAACCACCGTGTTGGCACACCACCGTGGGCGCTCCCACATCGTTGCAGATCGGGGTGGTGGGGCGTTCTGCAGAGCGAGGTAAAGGAGGAGCCGGCGCAGCCGGCGGAGGACACGAGCGGCGCAGAGCGCCCCACCGCCCCGATCTCACCCACATCAGGCCGACGCAACCACCCGCTCCCGCATCCACCGCGCCATGTCCTCCGCCGGCATGGGCCGCGCGATGCCATAGCCCTGCAGGTAGGTGCATCCCTCCTGGCACAGGAAGCTGCGCTGGTCTTCGTCTTCCACACCCTCAGCCGTCACATCCATGCCCAGAGTGCTCGCCAGCCCGATCACGCCTTTCACGATCGCACGGTCGTCGGCATCGGTGGCGATGTCGCGCACAAACGAGCGGTCGATCTTGAGCTGATGCGGCCGCAAACGCTTGAGGTAGGCCAGGCTGGAATAACCGGTACCGAAGTCATCGATGGCCAGGCGCACGCCCAGCTCCACCAGCCGGTCGATGATGCGCAGCGAGGTGTCGCTGTCGGCCATGAGCGCGCTTTCGGTCAGCTCCACCTCCACCTCCTGCGGCGCGATGTCGTGACGCATCATGGCGTCGCGCAGGCTGTCCACCAGGCGGTGGTCGCGAAACTCCAGCGCCGACACGTTGATGGCCATCACACCCGGACGCAGGCCCTCGGCTTTCCAGCGCGCCAACTGGGCGCAAGCTTCATCGCGCACCCACAGGCCCATCTCGGCGATCAACCCCGACTCTTCCGCCATGGTGATGAACTCGCCCGGCGCGAGCAACCCCCGCGCGGGATGGTGCCAGCGCAGCAAGGCTTCGCAGCCGACCATGTGGCCGTGCTGCGCGTGCACCTGCGGCTGGTAGTGCAGCACAAACTCACGCCGCTCGATGGCTTCGCTGAGCTGCTGCTCCAGGGCCACGCTGGCCTGGCGGCGGGTGTTGAATTCGGGCAGGAAAAAGCTGTAGCGCGCTCGGCCCAGGGACTTGGCCTGGTACATGGCCACATCGGCGTGTTTGACCAGGGTTTCGAAGTCGCTGGCGTCGTCCGGAAACATGGCAATGCCTATGCTGCCCGACACCCGCGCCGGCGTGTTGCCCAACAACACCGGCCGAGCCAATGCGTGCAGCAGGCGTTCGCTCAGTGTGGCCAACTCCTGCCAATCAACCACCTGACGGGCCAACACCATGAACTCGTCGCCACTCTGGCGGCAGGCCACGTCGGCCTCGCGCAAGGTGCTGCGCAGGCGGTGCGCCACTTCGATCAAGAGCTGGTCGCCCATGGCGTGTCCCAGCGCATCGTTGATGGTCTTGAAACGGTCCAGGTCCACGAACAGCAAGCCAAAGCGCCCGCCAGCCCGCTGCGCCTGGCCGATGTCATGTTCCACCAGCTCACGGAAGAGGTTGCGGTTGGGCAGACCGGTGAGGGCGTCGTACAAGGCCATGTGCTGCAGCTGACGATTTTTCTCTTCGAGCGCGCCAAAACTGTCCTGCAACTGCTGCTGCACCTCAAACATGAGGCGACCGAGTTGCCCCAGTTCGTCCAGGCGGCGCCGCTCCGTCCTGGCTGAAGGTTCGGCGCCATGTGCAACCATGGCACTGGCCAGCGCTTTGAGGCGTTCGACCGGCCGCGCCACACGGCGGGTCAGGAACACGCTGAGCACCAGCAACGAAGCACACATTTGCAGCAGCACCAGGGCCACCAGTTGCCATTGCCCCTGCCGCACCGCCGGGGACTGGAGGCGGGTGTCGAACCACACCTGCAGCGAGCCGAGCAGCAGGCCCTCGCGGAAGATGTCCTCGCGCCGCACCACCACACCGTCCACCGCCTCACCACGCTGCAAGCGCGCCAGCATGGTGGGCGAACCCATCTCGATGGCCTGGGCATCGGGCCGTTCCTCGCGCACCCGCACCCCCACCACCGCCGGGTTGTCGAGCAGGCGGCGCATGGCGGCCTCGATGGCGTGCATGTCGATGGCCCACATCGGGTCGCCCAGCGAGGCAGCCCCGACCACCATGACGGACTGCATGGCCTCGGCCAATAACGTCTGCTGCTGGGTTTGGGCAATGCGCTGGCCCACCACCAGCAGCAACAGGGCCGGGGTGACCAGGGTCACACCCAGCACCCACAGCAGGCTGGCGCGCAGGCTCAGGCCGGCCCACCACTGCTGAAGGCGTCCCCAGGGAGCGGGCGTCTGCGGTGCGGCAGGCGAATCGTCTGGTGGCGGCACAGGCGCGGACATGGCTCAGCGCGGCGCCAGGCGCTCCAGCCCACGGTCGATGCGGCGCAGCAGATCGGTGCCCACACTGAAGTTGCAGTACAGATGGCGATCCAACCCGGGGCCAATGTCGGAAAAACGCACCAGGCGCAGCTGGTCGGATGCGGCGAGGCCAATCAGCAACTGCCCTTCCTCTGGCGCCACCAGCAACAGGTCGGCACGCCTGGCCAACAACATGCGCACCAGCTGCAAGGGCTCGCTGCCCGTGCTGGCCCGCCGGCCAGGCAGCTGGGTCAACCAGCGGTCGATGTCAGCGCCGTACGAATAACCCTCTTTCGTCAAAACGGTGAACTGCGGCGAGGCCAGCGTGGCCTGCAAGGACTGGCCATCGGCCAAGGTCGCATCGGTGCGCACCAGCCCACCCATGGGCAGATCGCGGTACAGCGGGCGGCTGAACAGCCCAAGTTTTTCGCGCTCCGGATTCCGAAACCAGCCCAGCGCACACACGGGCTCCTGCCCGGACTGCACCAGCAGCAACTGCCGCTGGCTGGGCGTCAGCTCCCAGCGCGCCACAATCCCCGCGCGCGCCAGCGCCTGCTGGACCGGCGTGGCCACCAGGCCCTCCACCGTTGTGTCGGACTTGAGGGTGGTGTAAGGGGGGCGCTCCTGGTAGAGCAGACGCAGCGGCTGGCCTTGCGTGCCCAGGGCGGGCGCGGCGCCAGCCAGGCCGGTCACGCCGGCACAAACCAGCGCGAAACAGGCATGCAACAGCCGCAACTTGGGGGACGCCATGAATCCATTGTGCACGGCTCAAAAACCCTGGTCCAGCCAGTGTTCAAGGGTCTCGAAAACCGGGTCGGCATCGCGCTCGTTGAAGAGCTCGTGGTACAGCCCATCGAAGCAACGGCTGTGCACCACCTCGGGGGGCGCCGCCGCTGCAAATTGGCGGCTGCCACGCGGATGCACCAGGGCATCGGCGCCCGCGTACATCAGGAGCGTGGGCAAGGTCCAGCGCGGCGCGGCAGCCACGGTGAACGCACTTTCGCGCTCAATGAAGCGCGCCAGCCGGGCGCTGATGCGGTCGTGGTTGCGCGTGTCCGCCAGGTAGGCCGGTGCCACCGCCGGATCGTGGGACAGCTGTGTCGCATCCAGCCCATTGCCCACCGACAGGTTGGGCGCCAGCCGGTACAGCACCGCAATCAACGCCTTTTGCCAACCCGAGAGGCCCGGGTCCAGCGCGGGAGACGACAACACCAGGCCTTCCACCGGCCGCAGGCGTTCGGCCACAAACCGCGCCGCCACCAGCCCGCCCATGCTGTGGCCCAGCAGCACCATGGGGCAAGCCCAAGGGTTGCAGAGGTTCTCACGCGTGTCGTCCACCACCTCGGCCAGGTCGGCCAACAGCGCGTGATCGGCGGGCAACACGCCCCGCGCGCCACCCGATTCACCATGGCCCCGCTGATCGTAGGCCCGCACCTGAAATCCCCAGGCATTGAGGCGCCGGGCCACGTGGTCGTAGCGCCAGGCGTGTTCTCCCAGGCCATGCACGATGAGCACCACCGCGCGCGGCCGCTGGGCCGGGTGCAGCGGCCAGTCGTAGACCGCGAGGTTTTCGCCGTCGCGCAGGGTGAATGGGGCCTGGGTGGTGGACACCATCCGGCGCTCAGGGCATGCGGGCAATCACCTGCGCCACGGCGGCGGTGAGGCGGCGCGCGTAGTCGAGGTGCAAAAACTCGTTGGGTCCGTGGGCGTTGCTCTTGGGGCCAAGCACACCACACACCATCATCTGCGCGGTGGGGAAACCCTGGCTGAGCATGTTCATCAGCGGGATGGTGCCGCCCTGACCGATGGTGCCGTAACCGGCGCCATAGGCGGCCTGCGAGGCGTCGCGCAAGGCTTGGTCGAACCAGGGCGTGATGGCCGGGGCATTCCATCCGGTGGCACCACCTTCGGTCTCGAAGGTCACCTTCGCTTGGTAGGGCGCGTTGTCTTCCAGCAAGGCCTTGAGCTGCTGCACGGCCGTGGGCGCATCCACCAGCGGCGGCAGGCGCAGGCTGAGCTTGAAGGCGGTGTAGGGACGCAACACATTGCCAGCGTTTTTCAGTTCGGGGAAGCCATCGGCCCCCGTGACCGACAACGTGGGCCGCCAGGTGCGGTTGAGCAGCGCCTCCACCGGGTCGGTGGTGGTGGGGAGGGCAAACACGCTGGAGCCACCGCAGTCGTGGTGCGCCCAGGGGAAACGTTTGTAGACCTCTTCGCCCAGGATGGCGGCGGTGGCGCGGGCCTGTTCCACACGTTCGGCCGGCACCTCGCAATGGAAAATGTCGGGCAGCAGGCGGCCGGTGGCGCTGTCCTCCAGGCGGTCCAGCACCTGGCGCATGATGCGAAAGCTCGACGGCACCAGGCCCGAGGCGTCGCCCGAGTGGATGCCTTCGGTCAGCACCTGCACCTTGAGCACGCCGCTGGCCATGCCACGCAGGCTGGTGGTGAGCCACAGCTGGTCGTAGTTGCCGGCGCCGCTGTCCAGGCAGATCACCAGGCCCACGTCACCCAGGCGCGGGCGCAACGCGTCCACGTAAGGCAGCAGGTCGTGCGAACCACTTTCCTCACAGGTCTCGATCAGCCCCACGATGCGCGGGTGGGCCACGCCCTGGGCCTTCAAGGCCTGCACCGCGGCAATGCTGGCGTAGACCGCGTAACCGTCGTCGGCACCGCCGCGGCCGTACAACTTGCCGTCATCGATCTTGGGTGTCCACGGGCCCAGGTCGCTGCGCCAGCCGTTGAATTCGGGTTGTTTGTCGAGGTGACCGTACATCAGCACCGACTGGCCCGACGTGGGCGCGGGCGTGCCGTCCTTGCCAGCGCTGGCGGGCAACTCGAAAAACATCACCGGCGTGCGGTCCTGGCCGTGCGCGTTTTTCAGCCGCACGATCTCCAGCGTCAAGCCTTCGACCTTTTGCGCGCGCACCCAGTCGGCGGCGCGCTGCAACACACGCTCGAGGTGGCCGTTGGCCGCCCAGTCGGCATCAAACGACGGGGACTTGGCGGGGATCTCGATGTAAGACTTGAGCTCGGGCACGATGCGCTGCGTCCAGCTGTCGCTGACGTGGGACAACAAGGCATCGGTGTCGGCGCTGGACAGGGGCACACGTGCGTTCATGGCGGTCTCCAAAAAGGGCGGGGCGCACAGGGCGCAAAAAGACATTATTCCAAAGGCCCGGGCCGTCCGAACAGGTAGCCTTGGAAGGCCTTGCAACCCATGAGCTGCAGGAACTGGCGCTGCCCCTCGGTCTCCACACCTTCGGCCACCACGTCCAGGTCCAGGCTTTGTGCCAGTTGCAGAATGGTGCGGGCGATGGCCGCGTCGTTCGGGTCGGTGAGCAGGTCGCGCACAAAACTCTGATCGATCTTGAGCTGTGACAGCGGCAGGCGCTTGAGGTAGCTCAGTGACGAATAGCCGGTGCCGAAGTCATCCAGCGCAAAACAGATGCCGCGCTCGGCCAACTGCTGCATTTTGAGGATGGTTTCCTCGATGTCGTGCAGCAGCAGGCTTTCGGTGAGTTCGAGCTTGAGCCGCTGCGGCGGCGCCCCGGTGGACGCCAGCAGCCCCAGCACCTCGGGCACGAATTCGGCGTGGCGCAGTTGGCGTGCGCTGAGGTTGACGGCCAGTGTGAGGCCCTGCTTGTCCGGGTCGTGTGACCAGGCCGCGAGTTGCTCGCACGCGGTGCGCAACACCCAGCCACCGATGGGCAGGATCAAACCGGTCTGCTCGGCCACCGGGATGAATTCGGCCGGAGACACCATGCCACGTTGTGGGTGTTTCCAGCGCACCAACGCCTCATAGCCCGTCACCCGCCGCTCGGTGTTGACCACCGGCTGGTAGAACAGCACCAGCGCCTCCTCGGCCAGCGCCTGTCGCAGGTCGCGCTCCAGGGCCGAGCGCGCCATCACCACGGCCTGCATGTTGGGGTCAAAAAACCGCACCGTGTTGCGCCCGGCCGACTTGGACTGGTACATCGCCAGATCGGCGCGCTTGAGGATGTCTTCGACACGTTCGTCGTGGTCGCGAAACAGCGTCAGGCCGATGCTGGGCGTGTTGTGGTGCAAAGCGCCCGACAGGCGGTAGGGCTCGTTGAGCGCGCTCAGGATTTTCTGACCCACGTTGTTGGCGTACAGCGCGGCCACATCGGCCTCGGTGCCCAGCTGTTCAAACAACACCACAAACTCGTCGCCGCCCAGGCGCGCCACGGTGTCTTCCTCGCGCACCACCTGCTGCAAGCGCTGCCCCACCTGCTGCAACAGTTGGTCACCCGTGTCGTGGCCCAGGGTGTCGTTGAGGTCCTTGAAGTTGTCGAGGTCGATGAAACACACCGCCGCCCATTGCCCGTTGCGCACGCTGGCCGCCTGGGCCTGCTCCAGCCGGTCCTGAAACAGGCGGCGATTGCACAGGTGGGTGAGGGGGTCGTAGAAGGCCAGCCGCTCGATCTGGGCCTCGGCCAGCTTGCGTTCGGTGATGTCGCGGGCCACGCCCAGCACACCAAACGCCTGCCCGCCGTGGTCGTGCACCGCGCGTTTGACCACTTCGAGCACACGGCGCTGACCGTCCATCAGCGCCTCCTCCTCGTACACCAGCGATTCGCCCGTGCGCAGCGCGCGCTCGTCGCTTTCGCGGTAGCCCTGGGCCTGCGCCGGCGGCACCAGCTCCGCTTCCGTCTTGCCCAGCATCTGGTCAACGGCGCGGCCGTACATGCGCGCCTTGACCGGGTTGGCCAGCACGTAGCGGCCTTCCGCGTCCTTGAGCCAGACGCTGTCGGGAATGGCTTCGAAGAAGGCGCTCAGCCGGGCTTCGCTGCGCTCCAACCGCAGTTCAAGCTGCTTGCGTGCGGTGATGTCGGTCAGGGTGCCGGCCAGGCGCACGGCCCGGCCCTGTTCGTCGCGCGACACGTAGCCACGGTCCAGCACCGTGATCTCGTGGCCTTGCTTGTGCAGCATGCGGAACTCCAGCTCGAAGCTGGTGCTGCTGTCGGCCAGCACGGCGTCGAACTCGGCGCTCACGCGCAGGCTGTCCAGCGGGTGGGTGAGGGTCAGCCAGAGTTTGGGTGTGGCCGGCAGCTCATCGGGCTCGTAGCCCAGCATGGCCCACCAGCGCTGCGAGAAATACACCTCGCGGGTCACCAGGTTCCAGTCCCAGGCGCCGTCGTTTGAACCTTGCAGCACCAGGTTGAGCCGCTCCTCGCTTTGCTTGAGTGCCCGTTGGGTGGCCACGTAATCGGTCACGTCGGCGTAGGTGCGCACCCAGCCGCCCGAGGGCAGCGTGCTGGTCTTGACCTCCAGCACGCGGTTGCCAGGCGCCTCGCGCAGGTACTGGCCCGGCGTGACCAGGTAGCGCCCACCCACCGTGTAACCGTAAGCGCTGGACACATCCTTGCGGCTCATGCCCGCCGGGAAGGCCCCTTGGGCGAACTGGTAATCGACGATCTCGTCCAGCGTGGGCTGCCGCGACATGAGCGACGCGGGCAAGTCCATCATCTGCAAGAAGCGCTCGTTGTAGAACACCGCCCGCCCGTTGGCCTCGTACATGACCACACCCTGGCTGAGGCTGGACAGCGTCACTTCCAGCAAGTCGGTGCGACCGGTCAGCAGCGCATTGGCGTCGCGCAGTTGGCGCGCGGTCGTGACCCGCTCGGTGATGTTGCGCGCCAGCAGGATGAAGCGCTCGTCCGGGCTGCTTTGCGCCCCGTGGCCGCCCTTGAGCGAGACCGACAGCTCGAACCATTGCGGGCCATGCCCGGGAATGTCCAGCGCGTACTCGCGCGCGGCCACCACCTCGTGCGCAGCGGCCTTTGCGAGTGCATCGAGCACCACCCGGGCGGCATCGGGCGGCAACACCTCGCTCACAGGGCGGTTCAGTTGCTCGGCCACCGGCACCACCAGCATGCTTTCGTCCGGCGCATGGATGGACAGGTAGCGGCCCTCGCGGTCCATCTCGATCAGGATGTCGGGAATGGCCTGCAGAATGGCCTGTTGCTGCGCCAGCAGCTGGTTCATCGCATCGCGGCTGCGGCGCTGTTCGGTGATGTCGTTGGTGAAGCCGTACCACAGCACCGCCCCGTCGGTCTGGCGTTCGGGGCGGCCCCGTGTGGTGTGCCAACGTTCGCCGGCCACCGGCAGCAGCACGCGGTACTCCACTTCCCACGCACTGAGTGCGTCGGCGGAGGCCAGTGCCGAGGCCCGCACCACGGCGCGGTCGTCCGGGTGAATGCGGGCATACAACACGTTGGCATTGCCCTGAATCTGGCGCGAGCTGAGTTCAAACACCTCCAGCGCGCCGTCGCTGATGAAGGGGAAACTGAACCCGCCGTCGGCCCCCATGCGCATCTGGTAGACCATGCCCGGCACGTTGTGGGTGAGCCGCTGGCTGAAAGCCAGGCGGTCCAGCGTGTCGCGTTCGGCGGCCTTGCGTTTCGTGATGTCGCGCCCCACGCCCCGGTAGCCACGGAACACCCCGTTGGCGTCAAAAATGGGCGCCCCACTGACGGCAATCCAGTAGTCGCGCCCGTCCGGCCAGCGGCGCAACACCTCAAAACGCCGAAACTCCTCGCGCCGCTCCAGCAGGGCGCGAAACGCTGCCCACTCGGCTTCGCTCAGGTTGTGGTTGGGCAGCTCCCACAATGTCTTGCCTTCGTAGGCCTCGGGGTACCACTGCTGAACCGAACGGCCTTCAATGCGGGTGTAGCGGTACTGTTCGTCCTGCTCCCAGTACCAGTCGGTGGAGAGCTGGGTGAGGCTGCGAAAGCGGGCCTCGCTTTCACGCAATGCCTCCTGCGCACTCAGGTGTTCGGTGAGGTCGGCGTAGGTGCGCACCCAACCGCCACCGTCCAGCATGCGGGTGTGGATCTGCAGGATTTGCCCATCGGGCGTTTTGCGCACAAACACATGCTCGCGTGTGGCGCTGTGGCCTTGCTCGCACAACTCGCGCATGACGCGGTCGTCGCTGAGCTCCAGCGGTGTCACGTCGCCCCGCTGCTGCTGGTAGGCCCGCACCTGCAGCGCCGTGGGCCGCGCCTGCATCAAGGCTTCGGGCAGTTTCAACAGCTCCAGAAAACGGCGGTTGTAGAAGCTCACCGTGCCATCGGCGTCCACCTTGACCACCCCGAGCGGCACGTTTTCCAACGCCACGCGGAGCAACTCGTTGGCCTTTTGCAGCGCGTCCTCCGCATGTTTGCGCGCGCCGATGTACGAGCCCACACCTCGGTAGCCGCGAAAGTGCCCCTGGGTGTCGAACATGGGCTCGCCGCTGATGGCCACCCACTCGCCGCCGCCGTCGGCGTGCACCCGCTGCACCTCCAGGTTGCGAAACGGCCGGTGCGCTTCCAGATCGGCGCGGTGCGTCGCCCAAGCGGCAGCGTCCATGTTCAGAGCGGGCAGTTCCCAAGGCCGTCGGCCCAGGCTGCGGGCGTGCACAAACCGCTCTGGCAGGTTGCCGTCGAACCGTGTGAACCGAAAGTTTTCGTCGCTTTCCCAGTACCAGTCGGACGACAGTTCGGTCAGGCCACGAAAACGCTCTTCGCTGTCGCGCAGCGCGGCGTCGATTTCCACCCGGTCGGTGATGTCGCGGTGCAAGGAAAGGAAGTGGGTCACCTGCCCACGCGCATCGGCGATGGGCACCACTTCGACATCGACACAATACGGCCGCCCCGTGCGGGTGTGGTAGGTGATGTCCACCCGGACCGCCTGGCGCTGCGCCAAGGCGCGTCGGATGCGGGCCACCGCGTCGGGGTCGGTGCGCGCGCCGTGCAAAACCCTAGGCGAATGCCCCACCAGCTCATCGATGGCGAAGCCGGTGTGGCGGACAAAGGCCTGGTTGACAAAAACAATGCGGCTTTCGCCACCTTCGTGAGGCCCCGATTCGGTGACCATCACCATCTCGCTGATCTGATCCAGCCCCCTGCCCAACCCGTACATGAAACGTCTGGGCAAATTGCCCAAAGCGCTCTGGGCAGCACCCGACACCGGCGCGCCCTCCGAAGGCAATGCGCTGGGGTGTCCGGGTGGCGGCAGCCTCATGTCGGTGGTACGGGCCGGTGGAGCCTGGTCACCGGCTGGTTCAGAAGGTTTCCCAATCGCCCTCGTCGCCCGAGGCCGGTTTGGCCGCTCGCACCGGCGCTTGACGGGTCAGCAGTGGCGCCGCAGGCGCTGCTGCCGGTGCTGCAGCAGCGGCCGGGCGGGCCGCAATGCCCTTGGCCGGTGCCGCCGCCTTGGGTGGTGATAGCTTGCTGGGTGCGGCAGACGGCCGAGGCGCTGGCGCACGCGGGCTGGGCGCACGGGGTGCGGGCGCACGGGTTGCGGCCAGCATGGGCGCCGCGCCTTCGTTGAGCTTGAAGCTGGCCACCACCTCGGTCAGGCGTGCCGCCTGCTCGCGCAGACTCTCGGCAGCGGCGGAGCTTTGCTCCACCAAGGCCGCGTTCTGCTGGGTCATCTGATCGAGCTGGTTGACGGCCACATTGATCTGGCCGATGCCATCGCTCTGCTCGCTGGACGCGGCTGTGATCTCGCCGATGATGTCGCTGACCCGCTGCACACTTTGCACGATCTCCTGCATGGTGCTGCCGGCCGTCTGCACCAGCGCGCTGCCTTCGCCCACTTTTTGCACGCTGGAGCCGATCAGGTCCTTGATTTCCTTGGCCGCCTGCGCGCTGCGCTGGGCCAGGTTGCGCACCTCGCCGGCCACCACCGCAAAACCCCGGCCTTGCTCGCCCGCGCGGGCCGCTTCCACCGCCGCGTTGAGCGCCAGGATGTTGGTCTGGAAGGCGATGCCGTCGATGACACCAATGATGTCGGCGATTTTTTTGCTGCTGTGGCTGATGTCGTCCATGGTGGTGACCACCTGCCCCACCACGGCGCCGCCTTTTTGCGCCACCTGGGCAGCGGTGCTGGCCAACTGGTTGGCCTGGCGCGCGGCGTCGGCGCTCTGGCGCACGGTGGCGGTCAGCTCTTCCATGCTGCTGGCGGTTTCCTCCAGGTTGCTCGCGGCCTGTTCGGTGCGGCCGCTCAGGTCCTGGTTGCCACTGGCAATTTCGGCGCTGGCCGTGCCTATGCTGTCGGCGCTTTGGCGAATCTGCGACACCGAACGCACCAAGGCCTCGCGCATCTCGCCCAGCGCGCGCAGCATGTCCCCCAGCTCGTCGCGGCGGTCGGTGCTCACACTCGCGGTGAGGTCACCCCCCGCAATCTGGCGCGTCACCGCCACGGCGCGCGTGACAGGCTGGGTCACGCTGCGGGTGATCAGGTAGGCGAACAGCAGCCCCGACACCACCGCCAGCGCGGCCATCGTCGCCAGCAGAATCATGGCGTTTTTGAGGCCTGCGGCCAACTGCGTGTCAGCGGCGGTGGTCACACGCTCACCGAATTTGAGCAGCTCCATCATGGCGGCCAGGTAACTTTCGGAGGCCGGCAACACCTTCTCGGTGAGCATGGCGTCGGCGTTGGGGTCGCCGTTCTTGAGGGCAGTGAAATAGCCACCGCGCAGCGACACGTATTCGCTGCGCCGCTTGCCAATGGTTTCCAGCAAGGCCTTGCCTTCGCCTTGGGGCAGGGCCGCCTCCAACGTCTTCTGCAGTTCGTTGATGCGTTGGGTGGTCTGGGTGATCAGCGGGGAGAAGTGCGCATCCACCGCCGGATCGTTGCGCGACTTGGCCAGCGCCAGCGCGCGGTTGATGTTCAGGCGCGTGCTGGCCACCCACTCCTGCGCCACCCCCACCAACTGGGCTCGTTGTTTGGCCTGCTGCAGGTTGGCCTGCGTGCTCTGGATGCTGTAAATGCCAATGCCGGCCAGCAGTACCGCCAGCAGCATCACCATGCCAAAACCCAGGCCCAGCCGGGCGGCAATTTTCATGTTGTCGAGTTTCATGGTGTGCCCTCGTTTGTCTCGTGTCGTTTTGGTTGCGCCCCACCTTGCGGGGCTTGGGAGTTCTCAGGCCCTGAGGCGGAACACCGCCACCACCTCACTCAGGCGCTGTGCCTGCTCGCGCAGGCTGTCGGCGGCGGCCGCACTCTGCTCCACCAGCGCGGCGTTCTGCTGGGTGCCCTGGTCCAGCTGGGCGATGGCGGCGTTGATCTGCGCGATGCCTTCGGACTGCTCGTTGGCCGATGCCGTGACCGCACCGATGAAGCTGGAGATCTTCTGCGCGTTGGCCACGATATCGCCAATGGTGGTGCCGGCCTGGTGCACCTGGGCGGTGCCCACCTCGACCTTGTCCACGCTGTTGCCAATGAGGGTCTTGATTTCGCGCGCGGCCTGGGCGCTGCGTTGGGCCAGGGTGCGCACCTCGCCGGCCACCACCGCAAAACCCCGGCCTTGTTCACCGGCACGTGCCGCTTCCACCGCCGCGTTCAAGGCCAGGATGTTGGTCTGGAAGGCGATGCCGTCGATGACCCCGATGATGTCGTTGATCTTGCGGCTGCTGGTGTGGATTTCTTCCATGGTGCTGACCACCTGCGCCACCATCTGGCCGCCCTGCTCGGCCACGGTGGCGTTGCTGGTCGCCATGTCGCTGGCCTGGCGCGCGGCCTCGGCCGACTGCGCGACGCTGGACGTGAGCTCTTCCATGCTGGACGCGGTTTCCTCCAGGTTGCTCGCCGCCTGCTCGGTGCGGTGGCTCAGGTCCTGGTTGCCGCTGGCAATTTCGGCACTGGCGGTGCCCAGACTGTCGGTGGCGCTGCGCACCTCGCCCACGATGCGGGCAATAGACGCCTGCATGTCGCCCAGTGCGCCCAACAAATCGGTCAGCTCATCCTGCCCCGAGCGGTCGGCCTGCTGGGTCAGGTCGCCGGCCGCCACCGACTGGGCAAAACGCTGTGCCTGCTCCAGGGGGGCACAAATGCTGTGCATGTTGGCCAAGGTGGTGGGCACGACCACCAAGGCGGCCACCGCCAGTGCCACACCAAACACCAGCAGGGTCTGGGTGCTGGCCGACACACCGTGTTCCGCCACTTCCTTGGCCTCGTCGTTGAGCACGGCCTCCAGCTCCACCATCACCGCGTCCACCTGCTCGAACGAGGCGTGCGCGGCCCGCAACACGGTGTTGGCCACCGTGGCCGAGTCGTAGTCGCCATTGGCCAGGGCTTTGGACACCGGCTCCACGGCCTTGTAATACACCGCCAGCAATTCGGACATTTTGCGCAGCTTGGCGTTGTCCTCGTCTTCTTCACCCACCAGCATGGCTTTGATCTGTGTGTCCAGCTTCTGGCGCGCGGTGTCCCACTCGGCTTTGGCTTTCTGGATGTTCGCCGGCTTCTCGTAGTTGACGATCATGTCGCGCTCGTAACGACGCAACTGCCCCAACGCGACATGGATTTGTGTCAGCGCCACGGTTTCCGCGAACACATGTTCGGAAAACTCGTGGTTCAAGTTCTGCAGGCGCTGCATGCCCCACACGCCGGCGCCCCCCACCATCAGCAGCAGGCACAGCACCACCCCAATGGCGGAAATCATGCGAAGGCGAATCGAAAATCGCCGCATCAAAGTCATCAAACCCATGTGTCGTCTCCATCGGAGGCAGGCAGGCGCCAACGCCCCGGCCCGCGCCGGCCTTCGGTGGCCCCGGCGTCACAGACGCTGGCGCCCCAAAGCCCTGGTTTCAGGCGATTGCGCTGTCAATCAGCCCCATGTCGGCGCTGCTCATCAGGGACTCGATGTCCATCAGAATCAGCATGCGTTCGCCCACGCTGGCAATGCCGGTGATGAAGGTGGTGTCCACCGTGGTGCTCATCTCGGGCGCCTGGTTGATCTGGTCCTTGGCCAACTCCAGCACGTCCGACACCGAATCGACCACCGCACCGACCACCCGGCCTTTGACGTTGAGCACGATGACCACGGTGAAACCGTTGTATTCGACCGATTCACAACCGAGCTTGATCCGCAAATCCACCACCGGCACGATAACGCCGCGCAGGTTGACCACCCCTTTGATGAAGTGGGGCGAGTTGGCGATGCGGGTGGGCTCTTCGTAGGAACGGATTTCCTGCACACGCAGGATGTCGATGCCGTACTCCTCGGCACCCAGCCGGAACGTCAGGTACTCCGAAGTGACTTTGTGGCCACCCGCGTCGTCTGCGCTGGCCCGACCACGCGCGCCTGCCATGCCCATTCCCTGTGTTTGTGTGTTCATGCGAACTCCTCGTCTCGTGGTGTGAATGTCAGTCGACCGTCTTCGACCCCAAACTCAGGCCTTGAGCCTCTCGCAAGCCCTTGTTTCTGTCAAGACAGGGCACCATTGTGGGCCAGCTTGGGGCGACTTTTGCATTCTTTGAAAATTCTTGCGCCGCATTTCGCACAAATATCACCATCCAACCGGGGCACGATGGCCGCGATGGCGGCCCCCTTGTCGGGGAACAGGTGGTCTGCGCCCAAGGCCTGGTCAAACCCGGTGCGCCGCCAGATGGCGATGACCTCGGGCCGTGGCCGGTGGAAGTACACATCACCGCCCATGGCACGGCGCGCCTTCAGCTCTTCTGCCCACAGCTCGGCCCCGGCCAGATCGATGAAGTTCATGCTTTTGGACATCACCAGCAGGTGACGGGGTGCGCCCGGGGCTTGCCGCAACGCGTGCAAGGTGTCGGCCACGTGCTGCAGCGCACCAAAATACACCTCCCCTTCCATGCGCAACAGCTTGAGTTGCGGGCACTCGGGCAAAGCGCCGGGGGTGCTGTCCACCACCACAAACGGCCGCTGCGCGGTCGGCAGTTCGGGGGAGGTGTCGAACCCCATGCTGCGCATGGCCGGCTTGGAGGTGCGGTACAAAAACACCATCAGCGACAACAGCGTGCCCAGCACAATGGCCATTTCCAGCCGCAGCGTGACGGTGGCCACCAGCGTGGCGCCGGCAATCCAGAAATCGCGCCGGCTCACGCGCCACAACTCGCGCCAACGCGCCACATCGAACAAGCTCCAGGCCACCAGCATCAGCAAGGCGGCGATGGCTGCCATGGGGATGCGCGCCAGCCAGCCTGAAACCGCGCCGACCAGCACCAGCATGAACACCCCGGCAAACACCGCCGCCAGCGGCGTGCGGGCGCCGGCCTGCAGGTTGGGCACCGAGCGGTTGAGCGAGCCACACGACACATAACAAGAGAAGAACGAACCCACCACGTTGGCCAGGCCCTGGCCCATGAACTCGCGGTTGGCGTCGATGCGCTGGCCGCTGCGCGCGGCCACCGCCTTGGCAATGGAGATGGTCTGCCCCAGCGCCACGATGGTCATGGCCAGCGCCAGGCTCAGCAGTTCAGGCAGGCGCGCCCAGTCGAGCTGGGGCAGGCTGGGCTGCGGCCACGGGGAGGGCATGGCGCCCACTTGCTTCAGCACCGCCGCACCCGGCGTGGCCTGCTGCGACAGCAGCACCGCCAGCACCGTGCCCGCCACCAGCGCCAGCAACATGCTGGGCGAACGAGGCCAGCGCCACCGCAAGCCCCAGGCCAATGCCAGTGTGCACACCGCCACGGTGGGCGCCGCCCAGCCCACATCGCCCAGGTGCGTCAACACAAACGACAACACCGCTGGCGCACCACGCACGCTGGCGGCGTCCAGGCCCAGGGCATCGACCAGCGCGTAGACCGCGATCAACAGCGCCGCGCCGGCCGTGAAGCCAAACAAGGCCGTGGGCGAAATGAAATTGGCCAGCGCACCCAGGCGCAGCGCGCCGATCAGCCACTGCATGAGCCCCACCAGCAGGGTCACGGCCAAGGCCAGCTGCACAAAGGCGGCGCTGCCGGTCAGGGCCAGGGGCGCCAGCATGCTCAGCAGCGCCAGCGACAAGGCGTTGGTGGGCCCAGACACCACATGCCAGCTGGAGCCAAACAGCGCCGCCACGATGGTGGGCACGATGGCCGAATAAATGCCCATTTCGATGGGCAGGCCGGCGAGCGTCGCAAAGGCAATGCCCTGGGGCAACGCCAACACGGTGCCCAGCAGCCCCGCCAGCACGTCAGCGCGCAGGGTGGCGGGGGAGAGTTGCAACACCCAGGCGCCGAACACGCGGGCAGCCCAGGTCGCAGGCGGAGAGGTTGGGGTCAACATGCTGGCCCGAGCATATATCGGCAACGGCCCGCCCCCGCCTGCCCAGCACGTCCGGCGAATGGCGCTGGCGTCCGGCTTGCCCTTTTGTGATACTCGGACGATGTCATCCCCTTCTGCCCTCGACCGCCTGCGGCGCTGGATTTCCGGCCGTCCCCCGCCAAACACGGCCGGCCCCCAAGCGGCAGGCACTGGCAACGCCGGCCCCCATGCCAGTGGCTTGCGCCAGCAACGGGCGGGCCGGCGTGAGCAGCTGTTCGCGCTGGTGCGCGAGAACATGATCCGCATGGGGGTGCTCAGCAGCCACTACAAGTTCAAGGTGCTGACGCTGGACCCAGCGGGCGAGCAGTTCATCGTCATGGTGGACTGGCAACCCGGAGCGCTGGGGGCCGACCCGGTGTTCGAAAAACAGTTCGAGGCTGGGCTGCAGCTCCTGCTGACGGAGCGCAAGCAAGGCTTCAAGGTGAAGGCGGTGTACTGGCGCGGCCACGTTGAGGCGGGCGTGACCGCCGCCGCCCTGTCGCCCCCCCGCACCGCGCGCCTCACCCCCGCCTCTGTGCCCACACCTGCCGTCGCACCAAAGGACGCCCAGGCGACACACCACGAGGAGCAGGTGTCTGACGACGAACTGATGGCCTTGCAGGCCGCTTTGCGTCAGGCGGGCGCCAGCACGCCGCCAACGCCCCCCTCACGTGCCACACGCCCCGCCGCCCTGACGCCCTTGCCGGACACCCCGGACTTCGAACCCACCATCAACACCGAGGGCCACGCCGGGACCGAATTTGGCGCCCTCAGCGAAACGCAGTACGGCAAGCTGAACTGAGGCTCAAGCCCTGGCCCTCAGTGCCCGGTGAAGTCCACCAGGGTGAACAGCGACAGGCCGCTGTCCGTCAGGCGCTGGGAGCCGCCCAGCTCGGGCAGGTCGACAATGGCAGCCCCCTCAACGACCTGGGCGCCCAACTTTTCAAGCAGCTTGCGCCCCGCCATCATGGTGCCACCGGTGGCGATCAGGTCGTCGATCAGCAACACGCGGTCGCCGGCTTTTACCGCGTCGGTGTGCAGTTCCACCGTGGCGCTGCCGTATTCCAGTTCGTAGGTTTCTTCCACCGTGGTGAACGGCAGCTTGCCTTTCTTTCGGATGGGCACGAAGCCCACGCCCAGCTCGTAGGCCAGCACCGAGCCGATGATGAAACCGCGCGCGTCCAGACCCGCCACCACGTCGGGGCGCAGGGCCGGATCCATGTAGCGGTGCACAAAGGTGTCGATCAACACACGGAACACCTTGGGGTCCTGCAGCAGCGGCGTGATGTCGCGGAACTGCACGCCGGGGGCCGGCCAGTCGGGCACGGTGCGGATGTGGGAGCGGAGGTAGGCGGAGGTGTCCATGGCGGCATTATCGGCGCCGCGCTGTGTGTGACGGCCAACAAAAAGCCCGGCACCAAGACCGGGCCGGGCTCAACCAGGCAAGGGGTTTTTCAGGCCAGCGGCTTGAATTGGTAACCACTGCCCGCCGCTTCCAGGGTGCCCATGGCGGGCGCGGGGAAGTGGAAGCCGCCCATGGTGGTCTTGTCTTTGACCAACATGTCAAACACGCGACGACGCGTCTGACGCGCCATCTCGGCATCCATGTCGAAGGCGACGGCCCAGTCGGGGCTGCGGGCAAACAGCGAGGGGATGTTGGTCACGTCGGCCACATACACAAAATGCTGGTCCTGCGAGCTGACGCGGAACACACACATGCCCGGCGTGTGGCCAAACGCGGCCTCGGCACGGATGCCGGGGGCCAGCTCGGCGCCAGGCTCGAAGCGCACGATCTGGTCGGCGGCAAAACTGCCCATCACCCGGCGGGCGTTTTCAAACGCGCCTTTGGCCGCTGGCGGCGCGGCGTTCATCTTGGCGTCGTCGAACCAAAAGGCGTGTTCGGGCGCCGGCACGTGCAGCTTGGCCTTGGGAAACATGGCCGAACCGTCCTTCTTGCGCAGGCCGTTGATGTGATCACCGTGGTAGTGGCTGATGATGACGTGGTCGATGTCCTCGGGTTTGTAGCCGGCCGCCGCCAGGTTGGCGGTCAAGCGGCCGGTGGTGGGCGGGCCGTTGTCGGCGAAACCCGTGTCGATGAGGAACTTGGTGTTGCCGCTGACGATGAGGTAGGGCGTGAAGGGGATGTCCACGTAGTAGGTGGGCAGGTTTTGAGAGGCCAGCATGGCCTTGACCTGTTCCAGTGGCGCGTTGCGCACAAACTCTTCGCCCAGCGGCCGGCGCAAGGCACCGTCGTTGAGGGCGATGACTTCCATGGCCCCCACCTTCAAACGCTTGTAGCCAGTGGCAGGCAGCATAGGCGCCCCGAAATTGGGCGCGGCCTGCGACCAAACGGAGGAGAAAGTCAGCGCGGTCGCACCGGCGATGCCGGCGCCCAGAAAGTGGCGTCTGTCCATGGTCGAAAGTCTCCAGAAGCAAAGGGTTGGGTGGCGAACGGTTTGAAGATTAACGGCCCCAGCCCCTGACCTGAACGAACCAGTTCAATAGTTGACCCATGGGTCAGGTTTTTGCATCCGTCCGTCAGCCGGCCAGCAACTGCGACTCGGCCAGCGCCAGCGCCGTGGGTTTGCCCGACAGCACCAGGGTGTCGCCGCCCTGCAGCAACAGCGTGTCGTCAACAGCCGCCGGCTTGCCGTTGGCGCGTCGCACGCTGATGACCTGAACGCCCGTGGCGTGCAGCGCCAGCGCACTGAGCAACTTGCCGTGCATCCGGCCCGCCAGGGGCAAGGCCACGGTGGTCAGGCGCTCCTGATCCACATCGTCGCTGTCGCTGTCGTCGGCGCCGTGAAAGTAGCCACGCAGCAGGCCATAACGGGCGTCGCGCTGTTCCTGCACCACCCGGATCACCCGCCGCATGGGCACGCCCACCAGGGCCAGGGCGTGGCTGGCCAGCATCAGGCTGGCCTCGATGGCCTCGGGCACCACCTCGGTGGCACCGGCTTGTTGCAGCTTGGCCAGATCGCGGTCGTCCACCGTGCGCACCACCACCGGCACCTGCGGTGCATGCTCTCGGGCACTTGCCAACACTTTGACGGCGCTGGGTGTGTCCAGGTAGGTCACCACCACCGCGCTGGCGCGGTGCAGGCCGGCAGCCATCAGGGCCTGCAGGCGGGAGGCGTCACCAAACACCACGCTCTGGCCGGCAGCGGCGGCCTGGCGCACGCGGTCGGGATCAAGGTCCAGCGCCATGTAGGGAATGCCTTCGCCTTCCAGCAAACGCGCCAGGTTCTGCCCGCAACGGCCATAGCCGCAGATGATGACGTGCTTGTCGGCGCTGATGGACTTGCGCGCGATGCTGGTCATTTGCACCGACTGCATCAGCCAGTCGCTGCCCACCAACCGGGTGACGATGGGGTTGGCGTACATGATGACAAAAGGCGTGAACAACATGGACAAGACCATGGACGCCAGGATGGGGTTGAACAGCTCGGGGGGCACCAGGTTGTGCTGGCCCGCCAGCGCCAGCAGCACCAGCCCGAACTCGCCCGCCTGCGCCAGGTACAGGCCGACCCGCAAGGCCACCCCGTTCGAGGCGCCGAACAGCCGCGCCAGTCCGGTGATCATCACCAGCTTGAAGCCGATGGACAAGGACAGCAGAAGCAGCACCAGTGGCCAGCGCTCGACCAGAATGCGCCAGTCCAGCATCATGCCGATGGTGATGAAAAACAGGCCCAGCAGCACATCGTGAAATGGCCGGATGTCGGTCTCCACCTGGTGCTTGTATTCGGTTTCCGAGATGAGCATGCCCGCGACGAAGGCGCCCAGCGCCAGCGACAGGCCTGCGTGTTCCGTCAGCCAGGCCAGCCCCAGGGTGATGAGCAAGAGGTTGAGCATGAACAGCTCTTCGCTCTTGCGCCGCGCCACCAAGGTGAGCCACCAGCGCATGATTTTTTGCCCGCCGGTGAGCAACAGCCCCAGCAACACGGTCGCCTTGAGCACGGCCCACCCCAGCGAGGCAAACAGCTGCTCGGGTTCGGCACCCAGCGCCGGAATGAGCACCAGCAAGGGCACCACGGCCAGATCCTGGAACAGCAGAATGCCCACCACCCGCTTGCCATGCTCGCTTTCGAGCTCCAGCCGTTCGGCCACCAGCTTGATGACAATGGCGGTGCTGCTCATGGCCATCACACCACCCAGGGCCAACGCGGTGCGCCACTCCATCTGCCACCACTGTGGCAACAGCCAGGCCAGGGCCAGCGAACCCGCCGAGGTCAGCAGCAAGGTCAACGCCACCTGCGACAAGCCCAGGCCAAACACATGCCGCTTCATGGCCCGCAACTTGGGCAGGCTGAACTCCAGGCCGATGACGAACATCAGGAACACCACCCCGAACTCGGCCAGGTAACGGATGCCGCTGGAGTTCTGCGCCAGCGCGAGTGCATTGGGGCCGATGACCACCCCCACCACGAGGTAACCCAGGATAGGCGGCAACTTGAGCTGACGACACAGCACCACCCCCACCACAGCGGCAAGCAGGTACAGCAGCGTCAGGTCCAGGGCAGTCATGGCAAGAATGGTAACGGCTGGCGCACCCCGCCCCGGAGACCCTTGGCCGATAATCGGCGCCATGACAAGCCCCACTTCAAGCTTCAACCCTGAACGTGCGCTGAGCATGGCCCGCGAGGCATTGGACATCGAGGCACAGGCGGTGCAGGCCCTGGGTCAGCGCCTGGGCGACGGTTTTGTGCTGGCGGTCACCACGGTGCTGGGCAGCCAGGGCCGGGTGGTGGTGATGGGCATGGGCAAAAGTGGCCACGTGGGCCGCAAGATCGCGGCCACCCTGGCCTCCACCGGCACCCCCGCCATGTTTGTGCACCCAGCCGAAGCCAGCCACGGCGACCTGGGCATGGTGACCCCCGGCGACGTGGTGCTGGCCATCAGCAACAGTGGCGAAAGCGAAGAGGTCACCGTGCTGCTGCCCCTGATCAAACGCATGGGTGTGCCGCTGCTGGCCATGACGGGCAAACCCGGCTCCAGCCTGGGCCGCCACGCCGACGTGGTGCTCGACAGCGGCGTGGACCGCGAAGCCTGCCCCCACAACCTGGCCCCCACCGCCAGCACCACCGCCCAACTGGCCCTGGGCGACGCGCTGGCCATGGCGTTGCTGGACGCACGGGGTTTTCGCCCCAACGACTTTGCGCGCTCCCACCCCGGCGGGGCGCTGGGGCGCAAACTGCTGACCCACGTGCGCGACGTGATGCGCAGTGGCGAAGCCGTGCCGCGCGTGCCCCTGAGTGCCACCCTGATGGACCTGATGCGCGAAATCAGCGCCAAGGGCCTGGGCGCGGGTGCCGTGGTGGACGAAACAGGCGTGCCTGTGGGCATCTTCACCGACGGCGACCTGCGCCGCCTGATTGAAAAAGGCGTGGACCTGCGCAGCGCCATGGCGCGCGAGGTGATGCACGCCCACCCGCGCACCGTGCGCGACGAGGCCCTGGCCGCCAGCGCGGCCGAGTTGATGGAGCAGCACCGCATCAACAGCGTGCTGGTGGTGGACACCGATGGCAAGCTGTGCGGCGCACTCAACAGCCACGACCTGATGCGCGCCAAGGTGATATGAAACCCCCACGCTCATCACTTCGTGTATTCGCTGCCCCCCAAGGGGGCGCGGCCTTACTTGGGGCGGCCCGGCGCTGCGGCAGGTCTATGCCCCCACGCTCCTCACTTCGTGTATTTGCTTCCCCCCAAGGGGGCGCGGCCTTGCTTGGGGCGGCCCGGCGCTGCGGCCTGTCATGACGCCTGTATTGAACTTTCCCCCCGAACTGCTGCTGCGCGCACAGTCCGTCAAGGTCGTGTTTTTGGACGTGGACGGTGTGCTCACCGACGGTGGCCTGTATTTCACCGAACACGGTGAAACCATGAAGCGCTTCCATACGCTGGATGGCCACGGCATCAAGCTGCTGCAACGCGTCGGCATCACACCGGCCGTCATCACCGGACGCGACTCGCCCGCCCTGCGCCTGCGCCTCAAAGCCCTGGGCGTGACGCACGCGCGCTTTGGCACGGAGGACAAACGCCCCGCCGCCGAAGCCCTGCTGGCCGAACTGGGACTGGACTGGACCCAGGCCGCCGCCATGGGCGACGACTGGCCCGACCTACCCATGCTGCGCCGCTGTGCCTTGGCCTGTGTGCCCCCTGGCGCCCAGGCCGAAGTGCTGGCCGTGGCCCACCACATCACCCGCGCTGCGGGCGGCCAAGGTGCGGTGCGCGAGTGCTGCGATCTGCTGCTGGTGGCCAGCGGCCACTACGCCCGCCTGCTGGCGGAAGCCGCAGGATGAACGCACCGACCCCTGCGCCCTGGGGCTACCGGCTGCGACGCGGTTGGGACCGCCTGAGCATCTACCTGCCCATCGTGCTCATGGGTTTGCTGGCGCTGGGCTCGTACTGGCTGCTGCGCGCCACACCCGAAACGGACATGCCCTTGAGCGAGCGGCCACCCCAGCACGAACCTGACTATTTCATGCGCGGCTTTGCGGTGCGCAGTTTTGCGCCCGACGGCAGCCTGCGGTCGGATGTGCGCGGGGCCGAGGCGCGCCACTACCCCGACACCGACAGCACCGAAATCGACCAGGCCCGCATACGCACCCAGCCACCCGGCAGCACACTGACCACCGCACGCGCCGACCGCGTGACCAGCAACGCCGACCAAACCGAGTACGTGCTGCGCGGCAACGCCGTGGTGGTGCGTGAAGCTGCTGGCGCCAACCGCCCGCGGCTGGAATTCAACGGCGAGCATCTGCGGGTGCTGACCGGCGAGCGCCGTGTGACGTCCGAGCAACCGGTGGTGCTGTTGCGCGGCCGCGATCAGATCCGGGCCAACACACTCGATTTCCGCGAGGCCACCGGCGTGGCGTTGTTGCAGGGCCGGGTGCAGGCCACACTGCAGGCCCGGCCATGAACGCGGCAGCCCCACTGCTCTACATCACCGGCGCCTCCAGCGGCATCGGCCAGGCCCTGGCGGCGCGCTACGCCCAGGCCGGCTACCGCCTGGCCCTGGTGGCACGGCGGGTTGATGCCATGCAGGACTGGGCCAACGCGCAAAGGCTGGGCCCCGACCGCTGCCGCGTCTTTGAGGCCGACATGGCGAACATCGACAGCGCTGTCGCCGCAGGCCGGCGTTGCCTGAACGACATGGGCGTGCCCGACGTGGTGGTGGCCAGCGCCGGCCAGAGCATTGGCATGGACACCACCGAACGCGAAGACCTCGACGTGATGGCCCACACCCTGGCGCTCAACAACGTGGGCACGGCCGCCGCGTTCCACCCGTTTTTGGCGGGCATGAAACAACGCGGCAGTGGCACCCTGGTGGGCGTGGCCAGTGTGGCGGCCATTCGAGGCCTGCCGGGCCACGGCGCCTACTGCGCCAGCAAAGCCGGGGTGGTGGCGTATTGCGAAAGTTTGCGCGGCGAGCTGCGCGGCAGCGGCGTCGCGGTGGTCACCATCGTGCCGGGCTACGTGGCCACACCTTTGACCGCACACAACACCTACACCATGCCCTTCCTGATGTCGCCCGAGGCCTTTGCCGAACGCGCCTTTGCCGCCATCGCCGCGCAGACGAGCTACCGCGTCATTCCGTGGCAAATGGGTGTGGCCGCCAAGCTGCTGCGGGTTTTGCCGAACCCGCTGTTTGACCGCTTGCTCAGCGGGCGCGGGCGAAAAAAGCGGCGCAGCGAATTGCCGCCCGGTTGACGGGCGTCCGCAGCGAGCGGGCAACAAAAAACCCCGACAACCTCAAACAGGTTTCGGGGTTTTTTGTGGGTGAAGCGACACGCGCTCCACCGTTCAGAGGGCTCAGTAGCCGCCGCGGCCACCGCCGTAGCCACCGCCGCCACCACCTTCACGACGGCCACCGCCGCCGTAGGGGCTGCGGAAGCCGCCTTCGCCGCCACCGCCACCACCGTAGCCGCCGCCACCGCCTTCACGGCGACCGCCGCCGAAGCCGCCGCCGCCAGTGCGGGGAGGACGGGCTTCCATGGGACGGGCTTCGTTCACCACCAGGCTGCGACCGCCCAGCGATTGGCCGTTCATGCCGCTGATGGCGCTTTGCGCTTCAGCGTCAGAGCCCATTTCCACGAAACCAAAGCCTTTGGAACGACCGGTGTCGCGCTCCATCATGACCTTGGCGCTGTTGACATTGCCAAAAGCGCCGAATGCCTGTTGCAGGTCTTCGTCGCGCACGGTGTATGGCAGGTTGCCAACGTACAGTTTGTTGCCCATCAAGGGACTCCTCAAGAAACACAAAGAGAAAAAAAGCGATGGAGTCCCGAAAGCACACCCACGATAAAACGCTGTAGCACGCGAAACTGTCCGATCACTGATCACACAGGTAAACCTGTGCTTAACAATTATGCGCGTTGCCCAGGAAATTGGGCCTTTTTTTTAGACGATCGGCCCCAGAGGGCCGCTGCGACTCGGGTTTGCCCGGGGAAGACCCGGTTTTTTGCGTTGTGAAACCGCAACGACGGGCCGTCAGCCAGCCGACGTGCGGCGGTACACCACCTGGTAGGTCAGGGCCACCAACACGCTGCCGCCCATGAGGTTGCCCGCGATCACGGGGCCCAGATTGGCCAACATGCCCCACACCGTGACCGCAGCCTGACCAGACACCGGATCGGCGCCTGCCTGCAACAACATGGCCAGCGGAAACCAGTACATGTTGGCGATGCTGTGCTCGAAACCAGCGGCCACAAACGCAGCCACCGGTGGCACGATGGCCACCGCCTTGTCCACCACGCTGCGCCCGGCCATGGCCATCCACACGGCCAGGCACACCAGCACGTTGCACAAGACGCCCCTGAAAAACGCCGTCCAGGGCGACAAGTCCTGCTTGGCCAGGGCGATGGCCACCACCTGGCGCCCAATGGCACCCCCGTTCATCTGCCAATGGCCACTGAGGTAGACAAGCACCGCCAGCCCGGCGGCCCCCACGAAGTTGGCCAGACACACCAGCACCCAGTTGCGAAGCACCTCGCGGGTGCTGATCTGCCCCGCCGCCCAGGCCATGGCCAGCAGGTTGTTGCCGGTGAACAGCTCGGCCCCGGCCACCACCACCAGCAGCAGGCCCAGCGCAAACACCACACCGCCCAGCACCTGGGCAGTGGCAAAACCCAGCGTGGCGTCGGACTTGACCAGGGTGAAAAACACCGACCCCAGACCAATGAAGGCGCCCGCCAGCACGCCCAGCATCAGCGTCTGGCGCACCGGCAGGCGGGCCTTGGTGACGCCCACACTCTGCACCCGGCGCGCCACCTCGGCCGGGGCGTAGGCGTCCAAACCGTAAATTTCAGCCATGGGCCACATGCTCCTGAATGTGTGTGCTTCTTTTATACTAGCCGCCTTGCGCCGATTTCTTCCAAATTGCGGGCGCGTTAAAAATGCCGCTAAAGAGGGGACCCCGGTCTCGCACTTTGCGGCACCGGGTTTTTTGTTTTGGGCCCTGCGCCCGAAGGTGAATTGAGCTTGAGCCTGATTGCCACGCCCCAGACGCTGCGCTTTGAGCAGCCACTGCCGCTGCGCAGCGGCGCGGTGCTGCCGGCCTACGAACTGATGTTCGAGACCTACGGCACGCTGAATGCCGACAAATCCAATGCCGTCCTCATCTGCCACGCGCTCAACGCCAGCCACCACGTGGCCGGTGTGTACCTGGACGAACACGGCCAGCCCCAAGCGCGCAGCGAAGGCTGGTGGGACAACATGATTGGCCCCGGCAAACCGGTGGACACCCACCGCTTCTTCGTCATCGGCGTGAACAACCTGGGCTCGTGTTTTGGCAGCACCGGCCCCACCCACATCAACCCTACCACCGGCCAGGCCTGGGGCGCAGATTTTCCGGTCGTCACGGTGGAAGACTGGGTCAACGCCCAGGCCCGCTTGCTGGACGCACTGGGCATCCAACAACTGGCCGCCGTGATGGGGGGCAGCCTGGGCGGCATGCAAACCTTGAGCTGGACGCTGCAGTACCCCGAGCGCGTGCGCCATGCGGTGGTGGTGGCCAGCGCGCCCAACCTAACGGCCGAGAACATCGCCTTCAACGAGGTGGCCCGCCGCGCCATCGTGACCGACCCCGACTTCCACGGCGGCCACTACCTGCGCGAGGGCACCCTGCCGCGGCGCGGCCTGCGCATCGCCCGAATGATCGGGCACATCACCTACCTCAGCGATGACGTGATGAACGAGAAGTTCGGCAGGAAATTGCGTTCGCTCGTGGACGCTGCTGGCAATGACGACACCGACGCCGAAGAGCGCACCGCCTACCGCTACACCACACAAGACATCGAGTTCCAGATCGAAAGTTACCTGCGCTACCAGGGCGACAAGTTCAGCACCTACTTCGACGCCAACACCTACCTGCTCATCACCCGCGCGCTCGACTACTTCGATCCGGCGCGCGAGCACGGCGGCCAGCTCAGCGCCGCGCTGGCACGCGCCACGGCCAGCTTCCTGCTGGTGAGCTTCACCACCGACTGGCGCTTTTCACCCGCGCGCAGCCGCGAGATCGTGAAAGCCTTGCTCGACAACCGACGCGACGTGAGCTACGCCGAAATCGACGCGCCCCACGGCCACGACGCCTTCTTGCTCGACGACCCGCGCTACCTGAACACCGTGCGGGCCTACTTCGACCGCATTGACGCGGAGGTGAGCCCCGCCGCCGGGTCGCCCAAAGGCGGGGCAGCCCCCTTGGGGGGCAGCGACCCGCAAAGCGGCGGAGCGTGGGGGGAGGCTGCCCTATGAGCGACAAAAACGTCATGACATCCATCGCCCGCCTGGTGCCACCGGGCTCGCGTGTGCTCGACCTCGGCTGTGGCGACGGCGCCCTGCTGGCCCACCTGCAGGCCACACGCGGCTGCACCGGCTACGGCGTGGAGATCGACGACACCAAACTGCTGGCCTGTGTGCAACGCGGCGTGAACGTGCTGCAGTTCAACCTCGACGAAGGCCTGGCCATGTTTGGCGACAACAGCTTCGACGTGGTGTTGCAGATCGACACCCTGCAGCACCTGCGCAACGCCGAAGTGATGCTGCGCGAAACCGCGCGCGTGGGCCGCATTGGCATCGTCGCCTTCCCCAACTTTGCCCACTGGCCCAACCGCCTGAGTGTGCTGACGGGCCGCATGCCCGTGACCAAACGCCTGCCCTACCAGTGGTACGACACACCCAACATCCGCGTGGGCACCCACGCCGATTTTGAGGTGCTGGCCCGGCGCAACGGCTTGCAGATCGAAGACAGCTTTGGCCTGCACGAAGGGCAGGAGGTGCGCTTTGTGCCCAACCTGCTGGCCAGCACGGCGGTGTTCAGGTTGTCCAACGGGCGTTGACACATTTTCTTTTTGGCACACCCATGAGCACGTCCTTCCAGCCCGTCATCCACAGCCTGCTGGAGACCGACCTCTACAAGTTCACGATGTGGCAGGCGCTGCTGCACCGTTATCCCACCAACCAGTCCGAGTACCGCTTTGTCTGCCGCAACCCGCCGGCCTTTGCGCTGGCCACCCTGGTCGACGAGGTCAACCAGCAGTTGGACTGGTTGTGCAGCCTGCGATTTGCCCCAGATGAGCTGAGCTACCTGGCACAGCTGCGCTACATCAAACCCGACTTCGTCCAGTTTCTGCGCATCTTCCAGCTGCACCGCCCCTTCATCGAGGCGCGTGCCGAAGGCGAACACCTGGTCATCACCGCCAAGGGCCCGCAGGTCCATGTGCTGCCGTTTGAAATTTATGTGCTGGCCATCGTCAACGAGCTGTACTTCCGCCGCATGGCGGTGCCCGACCTGGGCGTGGGCCGCCAGCGCCTGAAGGACAAAATCCAGCTGTTGCGCGACGCGCTGGCACAGAGCCCCCGACGGCACGCTTTTTCACTGGCGGACTTCGGCCTGCGTCGGCGCTTCAGTGGCGAGTGGCACGACGAGGTGGTGGCCACGCTCAAAGCCGAACTGCCCGAACACTTCGGTGGCACCTCCAACGTGCACCTGGCCCAAAAGCATGGCCTCGCGCCCATCGGCACCATGGCGCACGAGTACCTGCAAACCTTCCAATCGGTGGGCGTGCAGCTCAAGCAGTTCCAGAAGGCGGCGTTCGAGGCCTGGGTGCAGGAGTACCGGGGCGACCTCGGCATTGCCCTCACCGATGTGGTGGGCTTGGACGCGTTTCTGGCCGACTTCGATCTCTACTTCGCCAAGCTGTTCGACGGCTTGCGCCACGACTCGGGCGACCCTTTCGTGTGGGGCGAAAAGGCGCTGGCGCACTACGCCAAGCTGCGCATCGACGCCCACAGCAAACGCCTGACCTTCTCCGACAGTCTGGACATGCCCAAGGCGATTGCCCTGTACCAGCACTTCGGCGACCGCGTGCAAACCGGCTTCGGCATCGGCACCAACCTGACCAACGACGTGGGCCCCGAGCCGTTGCACATCGTCATGAAATTGGTGCGCTGCAACGACCAGCCTGTGGCCAAACTGGCCGACAGCCCCGGCAAAACCCTATGCGAAGACGACACCTTTTTGGCCTACCTGCGCCAGGTGTTCGACAAACACGACTGAGCAGGCCACTCACACCGCTTTGCGCAGCGCCTGGTCGATGTCCCAGAGGATGTCCTCCACGTCCTCGATGCCCACGCTCAGGCGCACCATGTCGGGCCCGACGCCGGCCTTCTTCAACTCCTCTTCGCTCAACTGCCGGTGGGTGGTGGAGGCGGGGTGTATGACCAGGGTTTTGGCGTCGCCGATGTTGGCCAGGTGGCTCAGAAACTCGCAGGCGTCGATGAAACGTTCGCCCGCGCGGGCCGGGTCGTCGGCCTGGATGCCGAAGGTGAGGATGCCCGAGCAGCCGGGCGCCCCGTCGATGGCGCGGAATTGCTTTTTGGCCAGCGCGTGGTGGGGCGAATCGCTCAGGCCGGGGTAGTTGACCCAGGCCACCAGCGGGTGCTCGCGCAGAAATTCGGCCACGCGCACCGTGTTGCGGCAATGCGCCAACATGCGCAGGTGCAGCGTCTCGATGCCCTGCAGAATGAGCCAGGCATTGAGCGGCGAGAGCACGGCGCCGAAGGTGCGGTTGACCTCCAGCCGCGCCTTCATGGTGTAGCCGAAGTCGCCAAAGGTCTCGTAGAACTTGACGCCGTGGTAGGCGCGGCTGGGCTCGATCAGGTCGGGGAAGTTGCCGTTGGCCCAGTTGAACTTGCCCGACTCCACCACCACACCGGCCATGGTGGTGCCGTGGCCGCCCAGGTATTTGGTGGCGCTGTGCACCACGATGTCGGCGCCGAAGGCGAAGGGGTTGCACAGGTAGGGCGAGGCCACGGTGTTGTCGATCACCAGCGGCACGCCGTGTTCGTGCGCCACGGCGGCCACGGCCTCGATGTCGAACACGTTGACCAGCGGGTTGCCCAGGGTTTCGCCGTACACCGCGCGGGTGTTGGGCCGCATGGCACGGCGGAAGTTGTCGGGGTCGGCCGGGTCCACAAAGGTGGTGTGTATGCCCAGCCGCTCAAAACCCAAGCCCAGCTGGCCCACGCTGCCGCCGTACAGGGTGGACGCGGCCACGATGTGGTCGCCCGCCTTGAGGATGGCCAACAGCGCGGTCATCTGCGCGGCCATGCCGCTGCCGCAGGCCAGGGCGGCGCGCCCACCTTCGAGGCTGGCCACGCGCTCTTCCAACACCGCCACCGTGGGGTTGCTGATGCGGCTGTAGACGTTGCCGAAGGTCTGCAGGTTGAACAGGCTGGACGCGTGTTCGGCGTTGTCGAACACGAAGCTGGTGGTCTGGTGGATGGGTGTGGCGCGCGCGCCGGTGACGGGGTCGGGGATGGCACCGGCGTGGATGGCACGGGTGCCGAAGCCGTAATCACGGTCGCGGTTGTGATCTTGGGCCATGGGGTCAGTAAGGAAGGACGTGGGGCCGTTTGGCCGAGATGACGCGGGTGTTGACGCCGGCCCAATTGAGGCCGCCAAACAGGCGGGCGTGTTCGATCTTGACGCAGCGGTCTTCGATGACGGTGAGACCAGCGTGGCGCGCCTTTTGCGCCGCCGCTTCGTTGAAGATGCCCAACTGCAACCACAGGCACTTGGCGCCGATGGCGATGGCTTCGTCGGCAAGGGGTGGGATGTCCTCGCTTTTTCGGAAGCAGTCCACCATGTCGATTTTTCGGCCTTGCGCGGCCAACGCGGCGGCGGCTTCCGTGACACTCGCAAAACAGCGCTCACCCAAAATCTCGCCGTTCTCACGCGCCACCACGGGGTTGACCGGGACGATGTGATAGCCATGGCTTTGCATGTACTTGGCCGCGAAGAAACTGGGCCGGTGCCACTGCGGTGACAGCCCCACCACGGCGATGGTGGAGCACTCGGCCAGCACGGTGCGAAGGGTCTGGATGTCGCTCATGGGCGCAGTGTACGCAGCCCGGCGGCAATCCCCCTCAACCCGCTGCCGACTTGTATTTGATGCTGCAGCCGTAGGCCTGGTTTTGCGCCACGCTGACAGGCTTGCCCGCCAGCAGTTCGTTCAAGCCCTGGCGCACGAAGTTGGTGGCCTTGTCGATGTCGCTCACGCGGGCCGAGGGGATGCTGTCGATGGCGCCCGCAAAGGCCAGCCGGCCTTGCGCGTTGACGATGTACATGTGCGGCGTGACCCGCGCGTTGTAGGCCTTGCCCACGGTGCCTTCTTCGTCCATCAACACCGCCGTGGGCGCGGCCTTTTGCTCGGCCATCCAGCGCGCCAGCTGGGGCGGGGTTTTGTAATCGGCGCTGGCGTCTTCGGTGGAGTTGATGGCCAGCCACACCACGCCCTTGGCGGTGAACTCTTTTTGCAGCGCCTGCAGGTTGCCCTGGTAGTGTTTGCGCACAAAAGGGCAGCCAGGGTTGTTCCATTCCAGCACCACGTGTTTGCCCTTGAAGTCGCTCAGGCGCACGGTCTTGCCGTTCACGTCGGTGAGGCTGAAATCGGGCGCGGGCTGGCCCACGGTGGCGGCCAGGACGGCAGTGTGTGCGCCGAAGGCAGCCAGAGCGATGGTCAGCGCAAAAAGGCGGCGTTGCATGCGGTTCTCCTTCGTACGTGGATCACAAACGGGCCAGCGCGGCGCGCACTTCGGCCGCGCTCAACAGCTCGGACATCACCACCGGCGCGGCACCCTGGCGGTAAATGGCGTACACCGGCACACCATTGCGGCCCAGGGCGCTCAGGGCCTGGGTCACGGCGGGGTCGCGGCGGGTCCAGTCGGCGCGGGCCAACACCAGGCCACGTGCGCGCATGTCGTCGAGCAGGGCGGCGTCGGCCAACACGGTTTTCTTGTTGAACTGGCAGGTCACGCACCAGGCGGCGGTGTAGTCCACAAACACCGGTTTGCCTTCGGCCTGCCACTGCGCCATGCGCGCGGGCGACCAGGGTTGCCAATCGCCCGTCGCCTCAACGCTGAGGTTGTCGGCCGGCGCGATGCGCGTGACCTGCGGCGCCACCGCCCAGCTCAGCGCCGCCAGGCCGGCCAGCGACAGGCCGCCCAGCACCTGCCGGGTGCGGCCCTGGCGCCCCCAAGCCCACAACACCAGCGCCAACATCACCATCACCGCCAGCAAGGCAGCCACGCCGTCGATGCCACTTTGTTGCCCCAGCACCCACAGCAGCCACACCACCGTGGCCAACATGGGGAAGGCCAGGAACTGGCGCAAGGTGTTCATCCAGGCGCCGGGGCGCGGCAGCGCACGCGCCACCGCCGGCCACAGGCTGGCGACGAGGTAGGGCAGCGCGAGCCCCAGGCCCATGGCGGCAAACACCGCCAGCGCCTGCGCGGTGGGCAGGCCCACGGCCAGCCCCAGCGAGGCGCCCATGAAGGGCGCGGTGCAAGGCGAGGCCACGGCCACGGCCAGCACACCGGTCAAGAAGGCGTCGGCCGCCGGGTGGCGCAGTTGCAGCGCGGCCAGCGGGCCGGGCGCCAGTTGTTTGAACTCGAACAGCCCGGCCAGGTTGAGGCCGATCACGGTGAACAGCAGCGCGAGCGCGGCCACCACCGCCGGGTTTTGCAGCTGAAAGCCCCAGCCGATCTGTTCACCCGCCGCACGCAGCGCCACCAGCAAGGCACCCAGCGCCACGAAGGACAGCATCACACCCGCCGTGTAGGCCAGACCGGCCAGCCGGTGGCCGCGCCGGTCGTCGGCGTGCTGGGCAAAGGCCAGCACCTTGATGGCCAGCACCGGGAACACGCAGGGCATGAGGTTGAGCAGCAACCCGCCCACCAGCGCACCCAGCAGGGCCAGCCCCAGGCTCAGGGTGGCGCCGCCGCTGCCTGGCGCGGCCGCAGCCCGCGCGGCATTGGCGTCGAGTGCGGCTTGCAGCGCAGGCGACACACCACCGTCGCCGGGCAAGGCCGCCAGCGCAGGCCAAGTGCCACGCGCGGGCAGTTCCAGGCGCAGGCCGCCCAAGGTGTTTTCGCCAGGCGCCATGTCACCGGTGCGGGCCAGCACCACGGGCATCACGGCAGGGCTTTCGGCGTGTTGGCTGGACAGCGGGATCTCGGCCCGCCAGGTGTTGCCGTCCCAGCGCTGGGTCCACTTCGCACCGGGTTCGATGACGGCGGCGGTTTCGGGGAAAAACTCGAGCGTCTGGCCGACCCAGTCGGGCGGCAGGCCAGCCACCTGCACCGCCAAGGCCTTGTCGCTGGGTGCCACGTGGCTGTCGCCGGTGGGCTGGGCGCGGGGCACGCGGCTGGCGGCGTCGTCAAACGCGCGGGCGTGGGCCGCTGTGGCCGCGCCTGCAGGCAAGCGCAGGGTGAAGCTGCCCTCTTCCGGAATGCACTCTTTGCGACACACCAGCCAGGCGGCATCGAGCTGCACGCTCAGTTCAGTGCCCTTGAAATCGGGCGACACCGTGAGCGGCACCGGCAGCAGCACCGTGCCCTCGTAGCCGTAGTTGGCCAGGTGGCCGATGGGGAATTTTTTGGGCGTGGGCCAGGCGATGTCGCCGGCCGTCACGCCAGCGGGCAGCTTCCACTCCACCGTGGTGGGCAGGCCGGAGTCGCCGGGGTTTTTCCAGTAGGTGTGCCAGTCTTTGGCGTGCTGGATTTGCAGGCCCAGCCACAGCGGTTTGCCCGGCGCCACGCCCTCGGGCGCGTGGGCCAGCAACTCGGCGCGCACCTGGTCGGTGCGGACCACGGTCTGGCCAGGCTGAGCCAACACGGAAGCGGCGCAGAAGACACTGGCCAAGGCAAAGAAACGGGGGGTTCGGGCGGTCATGGGCACACGGTCTGAGAACAGGCGTTTGACAAAGTTCCAGCGCCTGTGGGGAAACGGGATTGTCACCGAGTGTTGTCGCGAAGGGGTGAAACCACGCATGGGCGCGGTCAATTGCCAGAAAACCTAAAATCCGCGCCAGACATGACGCCCGCCACCCCCCTGCACCCGCCGCACGCCCGGGCACCCACACAGCATTCCGCCCGGGTTCACACCGTGGGACTGGTGTTGGTGCACGCGCTGGTGTGGACGCTGCTGCAGTCGCTGGCCCAAGGCAACCTCGACAGCTACCACGACATGCTGGAGAACTTTGCCTGGGCGCAAACCTTTGAATGGGGCACATTCAAGCACCCACCGTTTTTTGCCTGGGTGGTGGGCATGTGGTTTGCGGTCTTCCCCACCGCCGACTGGGCCTACCGCCTGCTGGCCTACACCAACGTGGCGGTGGGCCTGTGGGGCGTGGCGGTGCTCGCGCGGCGCCTGCAACTGGCACACCTGGCCCCCACGGCGCTGCTGCTGCTGCTCTGGGCCCTGCCCTACACCACGCTGGCGGCCAAATTCAACGCCAATAGCCAACTGCTGTCGCTGTGGCCGTGGACGGCGGTGGCCCTGCTCACCGCCATCGACAGCCGGGGCGCACGGGGGTGGGCTTGGCACATCGCGTTGGGCCTGCTGGCGGCGGCCTGTTTTCTGAGCAAGTACTACAGCGGCGTGTTTCTGGTGGGTTTTCTGGTGGTGGCGCTCACCCGCGCAGAGGGTCGCCGCTGGCTGCTGAGCCCGTGGCCGTGGCTGGCGCTGGCCGTGTTTGCCATCGCCCTGCTGCCCCACCTGGCGTGGTTGCGCGCCAGCGACTTTGCCACCCTGGGCTATGCCATGGACCAGGGCAACGGCGACACCGCGTGGGAGGCTTTGCTCAAGTTTGGCCTGACGCCGTTGGTGTACTGGGGCCTGGCCTGGCTGGCCTGTGTGGCGGTGTTTGCCAGCGTGCAACAGGCCCGCACCCAGCGCCGCTGGCTGGGCGGCTTGGCGCAAGGCTTGTGGGTCAGTTGGCGCCCCACGGGCTGGGACGACGTCCTGTTCTGGCTGGCGGTGCTGCCCGGCGGCATCACCTTGTTGTTTGGGCTGGCGGGCGCGGTGGAGCTGTCCACACCATGGTCCATCCCCATCGGCTACGCCTTCAGTCTGCTGTGGCTGCGCAACCTGTCACAAGATGCGGGGCCCGATGGCAGCAAGAAGGCCCAACGGCGGCTGCATCGCGCCGCATGGCCGGTGCTGGCGCTGGTGGTCGCCGTGGGCCTGGCGCACGGCTGGCAGCGCGCACAACAAGGTCACCCGGACCACTACCGCCCGTCCGAACAAGCCGCGCAGGATGTGTTGGCTTTGTGGGCGCGCGAGGTGCCGGGTGTGCCGCTGGGTTGGAGCGGTGGCGCCTGGGCCGACAACGCCTTGCTTGCCTTCTATGCAGATCGCCAGATCCGCGCCCTGCCGGGCCTGCCCGATGTGTCGCCCGCCACACTGGCGCCCCATGCCGACTGGGCCACACAGGGCGGCGTGTTGTTGTGCCCGCTGGGGCCGGTGGGTGCCCAACGGCAAAGCAGGGACATCACACGCCCGCCGCAGGTGCCGTCCACCGGCTACAGCAAAGACCCTGACCGCTGCCTGGCCGACATGCGTGCCTGGCTACAAACCCAAGGCCAGGCCACCGAGCCCGTCACCCTGCGGGTGGTCCGCCAGGGCTGGCGCTTTCCGCGCCAGGTGCCGTTTGAGTACGCGGTGTTCTTCTACCGCCCCGCCGTCACACCAGCAGCGCGTTGACGCGCTTGACGTAAGCGGCCGGGTCTTCGGGCAGCCCGCCCTCGGCCAGCAGGGCCTGGTCGAACAGGATGTGGGCCAGGTCGTCGAAGTGGGCCGAGCCATCCAGCTTCTTCACCAGCGCGTGCTCGGCGTTCACTTCCAGGATGGGCTTGGACAGCGGCGCCTGCTGGCCAGCCGCCTTGAGCATGCGCGCGAGCTGGTTGGACACGTCGCCGTCTTCCACCACCAGGCAAGCCGGTGAGTCCACCAGGCGGGTGGTCACGCGCACGTCTTTGGCCTTGTCCTTGAGGCTCTCCTTGAGCTTGTCGAGCAGCGGCTTGAAGGTTTCGGCGGCGGCTTCGGCGGCCTTCTTTTCTTCCTCGTCCAGCAGCGAGCCCAGGTCAACCGCGCCCTTGGCCACGCTTTGCAGCGGCGTGCCGTCGAACTCGTGCAGGTGCGACAGCGCCCACTCGTCCACGCGGTCGGTCATCAGCAGCACCTCGATGCCCTTCTTGCGGAACACCTCCAGCTGCGGGCTGTGTTTGGCCGCGGCCAGGTTGTCGGCGGTAATAAAGTAGATGGCGGCCTGACCTTCTTTCATGCGGGCCTTGTAGTCGGCCAGCGACACGGCCACCGCATCCGATGAGGTGCTGGCAAAACGCAGCAGCTTGGCGATCTTCTCGCGGTTGGCAAAGTCCTCGCCCAAGCCTTCCTTGAGCACCGAGCCGAACTCGGCGTAGAACTGGCTGTACTTGCCAGCCTGCGCCTTGTCCTCTTCCGACACCACGTCGGTCACGCCGTCCGCACCTTCCGTGATCTCGGCCGGTTTGTCCTTCTTGGCCAGATCTTCCAGCATGGCCAGCACGCGGCGGGTGTTGCCTTCGCGGATGGCGCGCACGTCGCGGCTTTCCTGCAGCAGCTCGCGGCTCACGTTGAGCGGCAGGTCGGCCGAGTCCACCACGCCCTTGACCCAGCGCAGGTAAGCCGGCATCAGCGCCTCCGCCTCGTCCATGATGAACACGCGCTTGACATACAGCTTGATGCCGGCCTTGCGGTCGCGGTTCCACAGGTCGTGCGGTGCCTTGGCGGGGATGTAGAGCAGCTGCGTGTATTCGCTGCTGCCTTCCACGCGGTTGTGGCTCCAGGCCAGCGGGGCATCCTGGTCGTAGCTGAGGTTCTTGTAGAACTCGGCGTACTGCTCGTCGCTGATGTCTTTTTTGGAGCGGGTCCACAGGGCGCTAGCCGAGTTGACCGCCTCCCACTCGTCTTTCTGGATGTACTCGCCCTTGTCCTTTTCCCACTCCTCTTTCTGCATGAGGATGGGCAGGCTGATGTGGTCGGAGTACTTGCCAATGATCTGCTTGAGCTTCCAGTGGCTCAGGTATTCGTTGGCATCCTCGCGCAGGTGCAGGATGACGCTGGTGCCGCGCGCGGCGCGGGTGATGGTTTCGGTTTCGAAGTCGCCGGTGCCGCCACTGACCCAGCGCACACCTTCTTCGGGCTTGAGGCCCGCGCGGCGCGACTCGACGGTGATCTTGTCGGCCACGATGAAGCCGGAGTAGAAGCCGACGCCGAACTGGCCGATCAGCTGAGCGTCCTTCTTTTGGTCGCCGCTCAGCCGGCTCATGAAGTCCTTGGTGCCGCTCTTGGCGATGGTGCCCAGGTGGTCGATGGCCTCGCCCTCGCTCATGCCGATGCCGTTGTCGGTGATGGTCAGCGTCTTGGCGTCCTTGTCGAAGGCCACGCGTACCTCCAGGTTGGGCGCATCTTCAAACAGGCTGCTGTCGTTCAGGGCTTCAAAGCGCAGCTTGTCGCAGGCGTCGGAGGCGTTGGACACCAGCTCGCGCAGGAAGATTTCTTTGTTGGAGTACAGCGAGTGCGTGACGAGGTGCAGCAGTTGGGCGACTTCGGCCTGAAAGGAATGGGTGTGTTTGCTCATGGTGGAATCGGTCGGGAAAGCACAAAGACCGCGCCTACTTGGGGGCGCGTGAGCCCTTTTCAAGGGCTTCGGACAAGCCTACAGCGGCTGCCAGCCGGCAAAGGCCTCGACGCGGTTGCGGCCGCGCCGTTTGGCCAGCAGCAAGGCGTGGTCGGCGCGTTCCAGCAGTTGCTGGGCCGGCACGTCCTTGGCTGGCACCAGGCTGGCCAGGCCCACGCTCACCGTCACGCCCCGGGGCTGCCAGGCATGGCGCTCCACCGCCTGGCGCACACGCTGGGCCACCGGCATGGCGCCGTTGACACCGGTGGTCGGCAGGATGGCGACAAACTCCTCGCCCCCGTAACGCGACAGGTGGTCGGTGCCCCGCAGCGCATCGCCCACCACGCTGGCCACCTCACTCAGCACCCGATCGCCGGCCGGGTGCCCGAGCTCGTCGTTGTAGCGCTTGAAGTGGTCCACGTCGATCATGAGCAGACCCAGGGGCTCAGTGCGGCGGCCATGGCGCGCCCATTCGTCGGCCAGGCGCTGGTCAAAGGCACGCCGGTTCCACACCTGGGTCAGCTCATCCACCGTGCTCTGGGTCTGGAACCAGCGCGCCAGCCGGCGCAGCTCCAGCTGGGTGACCACCTGGCGCCCCAGAGCGCGCAAGGCCTCGCGCTGCGCCTCGTCCAGCCGGCGCGGGCGCACGTCGATCACACACAGCGAACCCAGCGCATGGCCTTCGGCGGTGACCAGGGGCACGCCCGCGTAAAAGCGCAACCCCCCTTCGCGCGTGACCATGGGGTTGTGGGCAAAACGTGGGTCGGCCAGGGCGTCGGGCACTTCCATCAGCACGTCGGGTTGGAGGATGGCGTGAGCACACAAAGACAACGAGCGGGGCAGTTCGGACACCTCGGCGCCCACCGCCGACTTGGTCCATTGCCGCTCGTCGTCGATCAGGTTGATCAGGGCCGTGGGCGTGTCACACACCAGGCGCGCCAACATGCTCAGGTCGTCAAAGGCCTGCTCGGGGGGCGTGTCCAGGATGTCGTAACGCCGCAGCGCCTGCAGGCGCTGGGCCTCGTTCTCGGGCAGGGGTGGGGCGTCGGGGTGTGGCATGGGAAAAGTGTACGGCGCTCAGACACACTCAGAAACGTTCGGTGGCCCCCAGGTAGCGCCACTGACCCACCGGCAGGTTGCCCAGCACCACCTTGCCGATGCGTATGCGCTTCAAACCCACCACATGCAAGCCCACTTGCTCGCACATGCGCCGGATCTGGCGCTTCTTGCCCTCGGTCAGCACAAACCGCAGCTGCTCGGGGTTTTGCCAGTCCACCTGCGCGGGTTTGAGCGGCTGGCCGTCCAGGCTCAGGCCGTGTCGCAGGCGCGCCAGCTGGGCTGGCGGCAAGGCGGCTTGCACGTTTTGCGTCACCAGGGGCGCGTTGGGATGGGCGTCGGGGCCGTCACCGATGTAGTGCACCCGCACCAGATACTCCTTCTCGATACCGGAGTCCTCGCCAATGAGGGTGCGCGCCACGCGGCCGTCCTGCGTCATCACCAGCAGGCCGGTGGAGTCGATGTCGAGCCGGCCGGCCGGCGCCAGGCCACGTGTGTGCCAGGCCTCGAAGCGGCGTGGGCTGCGGTCGTCCGCCCAGTGGCTGCGTGGCGAAATCAGCACGGCGGCCGACTCGTGGCCGTCTTCGGGCAAGCCGCTCACGTAGCCCACGGGCTTGTGCAGCAGGATGGTGACCCTGGCCTCTTGCTGGTGTTGCGCCTGCGGCAGCACCTCGACCTGGCAATCGGGCGCCACAGGCTGGCCCATGTCGGCGGGCTGGCCGTTGACCTTGACCCAGCCGCGCGCGATCCATTCGTCGGCCTCGCGGCGCGAACACAGGCCCAGGTCGGCCATGCGTTTGTTGAGGCGGATCAGCCCGGCCTCGCGGGTGGCGGACACCGGCGCAGGCGCCCGCTGCTGGGCCTGGCTCTGCAGGGTGGAACGGATGCCACCGGTGGGCCGGGGCGCAGGTGCGGGGTACTGGCCAGCAGGGGGGCGGTCCGATGGGCGCCCGGCTGCCCCGCCACGCCGCGCGGGTGGCGCCGCCTTGGCGGCGGGTTTGGACAGCGACAGGCGCTTGCGTTCGGGCGGGCTGGGGGGCTTGGGTTCGGACATGGCGGCGAATTATGCGCCGGGGGCCCGCGTATCCCAGCGGGTGCGCCAGGCATTGAACTCCACCGCCGGCAGCGGCTTGCTGATGAAGTAGCCCTGGGCCTCGTCACAACCCAGCGCGCGCAGTTGCGCCAGGATGGCGGCGGTCTCCACCCCTTCGGCCACCACACTCAGGCCCAGGTTGTGCGCCAGGTCGATGGTGGAGCGCACGATCTTGGCGTCGCTCTCATCGGTTGCCATGCCCATCACGAAGGATTTGTCGATCTTGAGCTCGCTCACCGGCAGGCGCTTGAGGTAGGCCAGGCTGGAGTAGCCGGTGCCGAAGTCGTCGATGGACAGCTTGAAGCCCTGTGCCGCGAGGCGGTTGAGCGTTGCCTCGGCGCGCTGCGGGTCGTCCATGATGGCGCTTTCGGTGATCTCCAGGCAAAAGCCGCTGGAGGCCAGCCCATGCTGTTTGAGGATGCCGCCCAGGCGCTGCGGAAAATCCTGGTCCAGCAGGTCGCGGGTGGACAGGTTGATGGCCACCCGCACCGGCTGACCTGGCAGCTGAAGCGAGGCCCACTGGCGCGCCGCCTCCTCAAACATCCACAAGGTGAGCTGGCGCACAAAGCCGGTCTGCTCGGCAAAGGGGATGAACTGCAGGGGCGGCACCAGCCCGCGCTGCGGATGCTGCCAGCGCACCAGGGCCTCGGCGGCCACCACCTGCTGGCTGGTGGCGTCCAGCTTGGGCTGCAGAAACAGCCGCAGCTCGCCGTGCTGCAGGGCGTGGCGCAAGTCGGTCAACAGCGACAGGGTCTGGGTGCTCGACGAATCCAGCGACGGCGAATACAGCAACACGCCGGCGGTCTTGCTTTTGGCGGCGTGCATGGCGATTTCGGAGCGGCTCATCAACAGGTCGGGGTCGTCGGCGTCGGCGGGCCAGCAGGCCACGCCCATGCTGGCACTCAGGTCAACCGTCTGCTCGTCAAAGGCCAACGGCACCTCGAAGGCCTTGGTGATGCGCTCGGTCAGCCGCACCGCGCCCTCGGCGTCGGTGCGCGAGAGCAGGATGGCGAACTCGTCGCCGCCCAGGCGCGCCACCATGTCGCCCTCGCGGAACACCTGCTGCTTCAGGCGCTCGGCCACGGCCTTGAGCAGTTCGTCGCCAAAGGCGTAACCCAACACGTCGTTGACGTGCTTGAACCGGTCCACGTTGAGCGTGATGACCGCCATGGGTTTGGCGGTGGTGCGGCTGTCGGCAATGGCCTGCACCAACTGTTGCCGAAACCGTTCGCGGTTGGGCAGGCCGGTCAGGCGGTCCCAGTAGGCCAGCTGCAAAATTTCGCGCCGCTGCTCGGCCAGGCTGTCGCGCATGCGGTCAAAACCGCGCGCGAGCTGCCCCACTTCGTCACCACGCGCCATGTCGCCCAGGTCGGCGGCGTAATCGCCGCGCTCCAGCGCGGCGGTGGCGGCCGTCAGTGCGGCCAGTGGCTGGGTGACGCGGCGCATGGCCAGCCCGCTGCCCACCGCAAACAGGCCCACCCCAGCCACGGTCACCAGCGCCAGCATGAGCTGCAAACGGGTGTAGGGCGCGACCGCATCGGCCACCGAGCGCAACAACACGCTGCGCACCACCCCACGGGGCGTCGGCAGCGTGGCGTGCCGCGCCACAAAGGTTTCACCGCCGATGCCGATGTCTGCGGCCTGTGTGAGCGCGAGCTCGGTCAGCACCTGCTCGTGTCCCGCCAGCGTGGTCACCACCATACTGAGGTGGGCGTCGTCGGTGCCCGAGAACACCGCCAGGTGCACACCCGACACGCGGTACAAATCGTCGGCCAGGGCCTGGTTGATCTGAAAACCCATGAGCACCCAGCCGATGAGGGCAGGCGCCCGCACGGGCACCATCACAAACTGGTAGGGCACGCGGTTGACGCGGGCGATGCGGCTGCCCCGGCTGTCGCGCGAGAGTTCGGCAGCCACCTGCTGCAAGGCGCTGGCGGCCATGCCCCCCTCGGCGGCCTCGCTCGTCACCGCCAACTGCAAGCCGGGGTCCAACAGCACGGTGACGGCCGCACCGATGCGTTCGCCGCTGTTGTCCAGGGCCGAGCGTATGGTGGGCTGATCGCCCGTGCCCACCGCCGCGCGAAAGCCGAAGTCGGCCGCCAGCACCGAAGACGCCTGCCGCAGCCGTTCGGCGTTCTGCTCCAACAGGCGCAGCCACACGCGTTCGCCCACCAGGAGGTCGGCGCTCATCTCGTTGCGCACCTGCGCGTTGACGGTGGCACGCACGATGCCGAAGGCCACGGCCTGCACCAAAAGCAACAACACCAACATGACCGCCACCGTGCGGGTGGACAGGGGCGCGTCGCGCAACCAGGCGCGCCAACGCGTCATGTGACCGCATCCCTCATGGTGTCAGCCCCTTGAGGGTGACACTGGCGGACGCGGCCGCTGCGCCCAGGCGTTGCGGCATGTCCAGTGCGGGCGCCCCCACCGGCAGGCCGGTGTGCCACACGCGCAGCCGGTAGCTGCCTTCGGGCACATCGTTCAGTTGCACGCGCCCGTTGGCGCCGGTGCTGCCGAAATACGGCGTATCGACCACCGCGATCCAGCCAATCATTTCATCGTGGATGTTGCACCCGAGCACCACCACGCCGGCCTGGTCGAACACCACGGGGCTGGCCGGCGTGCCGATGTAAAGCTTGAGTTCAAACCGTTTGGCCGGCGAAAACGAATACACGTGGTGGCGCACCGTGTCGCGGTTGGGGAATTGCACCGCCGTGCCCCGCGTGACCACCATGGTCTCGGGCACAAAACTTTTGTCTTTCTGCGCCATCTCCACACCAGACATCGGCTTGGTCGCCCGGGCCGCGTCGGGCGACTCCAGAAACACCACCGCCTGGGGCACGGGCCGACCTTTCTCGTCGGTCACCGTCACCTGCAGGGTGGCAGACCACACCCCACCCACCCAGGCGCACATGCCCAACAAGGCCCCTGCGCACCAGCGGCGCCAGGTGCCCGCGCTCACGGCTCGATCGCCAAACCGCGCAGGGCCATGCCTGCCCCCACGGTACCCACCAGCCGGGCCCGGCCGCTGGACAGGTCCACCTCGTACAAGCGGGTGCGCGCATCGCGGGACGTGCGCACCGCTGCCAGCGCCTTGTTGTTCAGGTCGGCGATGTCGAAGGCCACGTCGGTCAATGCCCCCAGGCCCAGCGCGCCCACGGTGAACAGCCGCCCCGTGTTGGGCGAGACCGCAGGCGCTACGCCCTCTCGGGTGCCCTGGGTGACCAGCACGCCCAGCGCACGGTCGATGGCGTAGTTGGTGGTCAGCTTCTCGTCGCGTTTGTTGTAGGTGTAGGCCGCACCCGTCACCTGCGGGGATTTGCCCACGTTGGTGTCGCCGGCCGCGTAGGCCAGGGCCGGATCGGTTTGCAGTCCGGCGGCGTTGGGATCGAAGTCCACCACAGCGCCCGTGTCGGGGTGCAAGCGCAGGTTCTGGCCGCTGGCGCTGACCACGCGGATGCGGTCGGCGGCGGGGTTGAAGTCCACCCCCCACTGCCCACCGGCCAGCGCCACGGCGGCCGGCGCGGTTCCCACCGGCGACAGCGCGCCGGTGGCGGTGTTGAGGGTGTAGAGCCGGCCACCGGCCGACAAGGCGTACAACACACCGCGCGCGACGCGGAAGTCGATGCCCACCAGCGCATCGCCGGCCGCCAGGCCCGTCACGGGGCGGCGCTCCAGAAAACGCTGCGGCTGGCCGACGTTGAACTTGATCAGTTCATGCTCGGCCGTGACCGCCCAGACCAGCTCTTTGGCCGCCACACCCATGGGCTCGTCGGCCGCGCCGTAGGGCGCCAGCAACACGGACCCACAAGCGCTCAGGGCCAGCGCGGCTACCGGCAAAAGGCGTCGGGCATGCGGGGGCAGCGAAGGTGCAAACAACAACATGGCGACTCCTTGGTGGAAATGTCAAGAAACTGTACACGCAATGGCGGCCGACGCAGGCGGCAATGGACGCCTCAACGCACGCCCTGTTCTTGGGCACTGAACACCGAACGCAAAGCGGGCAAATCCAGCACCCGCACCCCGCCGTACTCGATGCGTATGGCCCCGCGCGACTGCAAGGTGGACAAGGCTTCGTTGACCCGCTGACGCGACAGTCCCACCAGATACGCCAACTCCTGCTGGGTGATGCGCAGCATGTGGCCCACACCGGGGTAGAGCTCGGGGTTGAACAGCGCGGCCAGGCTGCGCGCCACCCGCACGTCGGGGTTGCTGATGCGGTCGATCTCGCGTGCCGCAATGAACTGGCCCAGGCGCTCATTGAGCTGGCGCATGACAAAGCGGTTGAAGCCGATGGAGTTGTCCAGCAACCAGTGGAAGCTGTCCACCGGCAGACCCGCGACCACGCTCTTGCGCAAGGCCTGGATGTTGTAGCGGTACTTCTCGCGCTTGAGCGCCGTGCCCTCGCCAAACCAGCCGCCGGGTGCCACACCGGTGAAGGTGATGACCGGCCCTTGCGAGTCGTCATTGCTCATCTTGAGCAGGCCATCGATGAGGCCAAACCAGTAGGTGACCGGGCGCCCCACGCGGCAGATGTAGTCGCCCGGCACGGCCTCCGAGACCACGATGTCGCTCTCGGCACGCGCGCGCTCAGCAGACTCCAGCTGACGCAGCCAGGGGATCTCGGCCAGCTCGTCCGGTGTGGCCGATCGGGCGCGCTGACGCAGGGGAGAAACGGACGTGCTCATCGGCTTTTCCTGTCCAGAAGCTGACACACACCCTAGGGGAAAGTCCTAGGCGGGCAGACCCTCAATTGTCGTCGCATTGACAACATAACGTCAAATGCTTGCCTACCATTCGCGGCACGCCAACGTCAGACATTGTGAGTTTGACCGCGCGCCCCACAGGAGACAACATGCGGAGCACCTTCCCCCAACTGCTGCTGGCCCATGCGGCGCGTCGGCCCGACGCGCCGGCCATGCGCGAGAAGGAATACGGCATCTGGCAGACCACGAGCTGGTCGCACATGGTGGCACTGGTCAAGCACATCGCCTGCGGTTTGCACCAGGCCGGCCTGCACCGGGGCGAACACCTCGTCGTCATCGGCGCCAACCGCCCGCGCCTCTACGCCACCATGCTGGCGGCACAGTCGCTGGGGGCCATTCCCGTGCCGCTGTACCAGGACGCCGTGGGCGCCGAGTGTGTGTTCCCCATCAACAACGCCGAAGTGCGTTTTGCGGTGGTGGAAGACCAGGAACAGGTCGACAAGATGCTGGAAATCCGCGACCGCTGCCCGCAGCTCGCCCACATTTACTACGACGACCCGCGCGGCCTGCGCAATTACGTCGAAGACGGCCTGGGCAGCCTCGCCGAACTGGTGGCCGCTGGCGAGGTGTTTGCACAGCAGCACCCGGGCTTCTTCCAGGAAGAGGTGGACAAGGCCCGGCCCGAGGACGTGGCCGCCATGTTCTTCACCTCCGGCACCACCGGCAACCCCAAGGGGGTGGTGCACACCCACGACTCGCTGCTCAACCGCGCGCACGTGGGCGCCCAGTTCGACAAGCTGAGCGAAACCGACGAGGTGCTGGCCTACCTGCCGCCGGCCTGGATCGGCCAGAACATCTTCAGCTACGCCCAGTGGCTGGCTGCTGGTTATGTGGTGAACTGCCCCGAATCGTCGGGCACCGTGACCATCGACCTCAAGGAAGTGGGCCCCACCTACTACTTCGCGCCACCGCGGGTGTTTGAGGGCCTGCTCACCAGCGTGATGATCCGCATGGAAGACGCGGGCACCATCAAGCGCAAGATGTTCCACTACTTCATGGACGTGGCGCGCAAAGTGGGGCCGGCGCTGATGGACGGCAAACCCGTCTCGGGCACCAACCGCTTGCTGTACAGCCTGGGCAATGTGCTGGTGTACGGCCCACTGCGCAACACCCTGGGCTTTTCGCGGGTGCGGGTGGCCTACACGGCGGGCGAGGCCATCGGCCCCGACCTCTTCACCTTCTACCGCTCCATCGGCATCAACATCAAGCAGCTCTACGGCTCCACCGAAACCGCCGTGTTTGTGTGCCTGCAGCCCGACCACCAGGCACGCGCCGACACCGTGGGCGTACCTTGCGACGGCGTGGAAATCAAGCTCTCCGACACCGGTGAAATCCTGGTCAAGTCGCCCGGCCTGCTCAAGGGCTACTACAAAAACCCCGAGGCCACGGCCGAGGTGCTGACCGCCGACGGCTGGTACCACACCAGCGACGCCGGCTTCATCGACGCCGAGGGCCACCTCAAGATCATCGACCGCGTGAAAGACGTGGGTCGCATCATGGGCGGCCCCAACGACGGCGCCATGTTTGCGCCCAAGTACGTGGAGAACAAGCTCAAGTTCTTCTCGCACATCAAAGAAGTGGTGGCCTTTGGCGACAAACGCGAGAAGGTGTGCGTGATGATCAACATCGACTTCGACGCCGTGGGCAACTGGGCCGAGCGTCGCAACCTGCCCTACGCCGGCTACACCGACCTGGCACAGAAGCCCGAGGTGTACGAACTGATCCGCGAGTGCGTGGAAAAGGTCAACGCCGACCTGAGCCGCGACGAATTGCTGGCCGGCAGCCAGATCAGCCGCTTCCTCGTGCTGCACAAAGAGCTGGACGCCGACGATGGCGAACTGACCCGCACCAACAAAGTCCGCCGTGGCTTCATCGGCGACAAGTACGGCGTGCTGGTCGATGCCCTCTACGGCGACAAGACCGAGCAATACATCGAAACCGCCGTCAAATTTGAAGACGGCCGCAGCGGCAAGGTCAGCGCCACGCTGAAGATTTCCGATGCCAAGACTTTTGCCCCCGTGAAGGCCGCAGCATGAGCAGTAAAAAGATCGGCGACGTCATCCTCGACGTCAGCAACATCTCCCTGAGTTTTGGCGGCGTCAAGGCGCTGACCAACATCAGCTTCAACGTGCGCGAGCACGAGATCCGCGCCATCATCGGCCCCAACGGTGCCGGTAAAAGCTCGATGCTCAACTGCATCAACGGCGTGTACCAGCCACAACAAGGTGCCATCACCTTTCGGGGCCAGACCTTCAAGCACATGAACAGCCGCCAGGTGGCGGAGATGGGCATCGCGCGCACCTTCCAGAACCTGGCGCTGTTCAAGGGCATGAGCGTGATCGACAACATCATGACCGGGCGCAACCTGCGCATCAAAAGCAACCTGTTCAGCCAGGCTTTTCGCAACCCCTTTGGCATCGGCGGCGCGGAAAAAGAAGAGGTCAAACACCGCGAGTTTGTCGAACACATCATCGACTTCCTCGAAATCCAGGCCTACCGCAAAACGCCTGTGGGCCAACTGCCCTACGGCCTGCAAAAGCGGGTGGACCTGGGCCGCGCTCTGGCCATGGAGCCGCAGGTGCTGCTGCTGGACGAACCCATGGCCGGCATGAACGTGGAAGAGAAGCAGGACATGAGCCGTTTTGTGCTCGATGTGAACGACGAATTCGGCACCACCGTGGTGTTGATCGAACACGACATGGGCGTGGTGATGGACATCAGCGACCGCGTGGTGGTGCTGGACTACGGCAAGAAGATCGGCGACGGCACCCCCGACGAGGTGCGCAACAACGAGGACGTGATCAGCGCCTACCTCGGCACTTCACACTGAAAGAACGGCCATGGCATTTTTTCTTGAAACCCTCTTTGGCGGCCTGATGGCCGGCATGCTGTATTCGCTTGTGGCGCTGGGCTTTGTGCTCATCTTCAAGGCCTCGGGCGTGTTCAACTTTGCGCAAGGCGCCATGGTGCTGTTCGCGGCGCTGGCCATGGCCCGCTTCTCAGAATGGATTCCACAGTGGCTCGGCTTCGAGAGCTTGCTGCTGGCCAACGTGTTGGCCTTCATCGTGGCCGCCGCATGCATGTTTGTGGTGGCTTGGGTGATCGAACGCCTGGTGCTGCGCCACCTGGTCAATCAAGAGGGTGTGACCCTGCTGATGGCCACCCTTGGCATCACCTACTTTCTCGATGGCCTGGGCCAGACCATCTTTGGCAGCGAGATCTATCAGATCAACGTGGGAATGCCCAAAGAGCCCGTCTTTCTGCTGCAAAACACCTTCGAGGGCGGCATCCTCATCAGCCAGGAAGACATCATCGCAGCACTGGTCGCAGCCTGTTTGGTGGCGGTCCTGGCCCTGTTTTTCCAGAAGACCAGCACCGGACGCGCCCTGCGCGCGGTGGCCGACGACCACCAGGCAGCGCAGTCCATCGGCATCCCCCTCAACCGCATCTGGGTCATTGTCTGGTGTGTGGCGGGCATCACCGCCCTGGTGGCCGGGATCATCTGGGGCTCCAAGTTGGGTGTGCAGTTCTCGCTCACCACCGTGGCCCTGCGCGCCCTGCCCGTGATCATTTTGGGCGGCCTCACCTCGGTGCCCGGCGCCATCATCGGCGGCCTGATCATCGGCGTCGGTGAAAAGTTCTCCGAGGTCTACCTCGGCCCGCTGGTGGGTGGTGGCATCGAAATCTGGTTTGCCTACATGCTGGCACTGGTCTTCCTGCTGTTCCGGCCCCAGGGTTTGTTTGGCGAAAAGATCATTGATCGGGTGTGAAACACCCACATCAATGATCTTTCAGCGAAGACTAACTTTGCGCAGCAAAGTTAAGCAAAGCGTGTCGTAGCTAAAAGATTGTTTGAGGAATTGAGACATGTTCTACAGAGAAAACGGTCAGTTCAAGACCTCCTACTCGGCCGATCAGCAGATTTTTCCGATCGCCCAGGACCGCTGGGCCATCCTCGGCCTGATTGCCATCGCCGCCATCGGTGTGCCGCTGCTGGCCGACGAGTACCTGTTCCGCGCCATCTTCATCCCCTTCCTCATCCTGGCGCTGGCGGCCGTAGGGGTGAACATCCTGGTGGGTTTCTGCGGGCAGATCTCGTTGGGCTCGGGCGCCTTCATGGCGGTGGGCGCCTACATGGCCTACAACACCTTCGTCCGCATCGATGGCATGCCGCTGATCGTGGCCCTGCTGTCGGGCGGCTTCTTTGCCACGCTGGTGGGCATCTTTTTTGGCATCCCCAGCCTGCGTGTGAAAGGTTTGTACCTGGCGGTGGCCACGCTGGCAGCACAGTTCTTCTGTGACTGGGCGTTCAGCCGCATCAACTGGTTCACCAACAACAGCACATCGGGCTCCGTGGCGGTGTCGGGGCTGGAGGTTTTTGGTCTGCCGATCCAGACCCCCGTGCAGAAGTACCTCTTCTGCCTGAGCTTCCTGGTGGTATTTGCCTTGCTGGCCAAAAACCTGGTGCGCTCGGCCATCGGCCGCGAGTGGATGGCAATTCGCGACATGGACGTGGCCGCCTCCGTCATCGGCATCCGCCCCATGTACGCCAAGCTCAGCGCGTTTGCGGTCAGCTCTTTCATTGTGGGCGTCGCTGGCGGTCTGTGGGCGTTTGTGCACCTGGGTTCATGGGAGCCCGCAGCCTTCTCCATCGACCGCTCCTTCCAGTTGCTGTTCATGGTGATCATCGGCGGCATGGGTTCCATCATGGGCAGCCTTTTTGGTGCCGCCTTCATTGTGGTGCTGCCCATTTTTCTGAACCAGTTCATGCCCTGGGCCGGCTCTCTGGTTGGTCTCGAAATTTCCACGGCGGCGGTGTCGCACACCGAATTCATGATCTTTGGCGCACTGATCGTGTGGTTCCTGATTGTCGAACCCCATGGCCTGGCCAAGCTCTGGAGCATTGGCAAACAGAAGTTGCGGTTGTGGCCCTTCCCGCACTGATGTCTCGGCTGCCGCTGCGCGACAGCACCCGGCTGAAGGCCTGTTGAAATTCTCGTGTGTTGGTTCTTATTTGGAGACAAATGAAATGAAACTTTCCTCCCTTGCCCTCTCTGCCTCCATCGTCTGTGCGGGCCTGACCGGCGCGCTGCTGGCCCCTGCCGCCCTGGCGCAAGACAAGGTCCAGTTCTTCCCGGTGCTGTCGGGCCGCACCGGCCCGGTGGCGCCCAACGCCACGCCCTGGGCCAACGGGCACAACGACTACATGAAGCTGGTCAACGTGCGCGGGGGCATCAACGGCGTCAAGACACTGGTTGAGGAGTGCGAAACAGCTTACGCCACCGACCGCGGCGTGGAGTGCTACGAACGCCTGAAAGGCAAACATGGTGGCGCCACGGTGTTCCAGCCCCTGTCCACCGGCATCACTTTCGCGCTGACAGAAAAAATCCCCACCGACAAGATCCCCATGATCACCTCCGGCTACGGCCGCAGCGATTCGGCGGACGGCGGTATCTTCAAATGGAACTTCCCGCTGATCGGCCACTACTGGGTGGCGGGGGACACCGTGCTCCAGCACATCGCCAACAAAGAAGGCGGCTGGGACAAGCTCAAGGGCAAAAAAATTGCCGTCGGCTACCACGACAGTCCGTTTGGCAAGGAACTGCTGCCCATCATGCAGGAGCGCGCCGCGATGCACGGCTTCTCGCTGCAGCTGCTGCCCATCCCCGCGCCCGGCGTGGAACAAAAATCCATCTGGCTGCAGGTGCGCCAGCAGCGTCCGGACTTCGTCGTCCTGCAGACCTGGGGCGTGATGACGCCCACGGCCATCAAGGAAGCGGTGGCCACCGGCTACCCACGCGAGAAGATGTTTGGCACTTGGTGGTCGGGCGCAGAACCTGATCTGAAGGACGTGGGTGCAGGCGCCAAAGGCTACAGCGCGGTCATGATGCAGCACGGTGCCGAGTTCAATTCACCGGTGGTCAAGGAAATCCTGGAGAAGGTGCATGCCAAGGGCCAGGGCACCGGACCGAAGGAGGAAGTCGGATCGGTGCTGTACATGCGTGGTGTTGTCGGCGCCATGCTGGCGGTCGAGGGTGTCCGCGCGGCGCAGGAGCGTTTTGGCAAAGGCAAGGTCATCACCGGCGAACAGGCCCGCTGGGGCTATGAAAACCTGAACCTGACGCAGGCCAAGCTCGATGCGCTGGGCTTCAAAGGCGTGATGCGCCCGGTGTCCACCAGTTGCCAAGACCACATGGGGTCGGCTTGGGCGCGTGTGCACACCTGGGATGGCAGCAAGTTTGTCTGGGCGTCCGACTGGCTGCAGGCGGACGAACAAATCATCCGCCCGATGGTGAAGGCATCGGCCGACAAATACGCCGGCGAGAAGAAGCTGGCACGCCGCTCGGCTCAGGACTGCCAGAGCTGATGACGCGATGACGCGCGCTGCGCGCGGCATGGCGGATGACACCGCCATGCCCGCGCCAGCGGGTGTCATCCGCCCACAAACCTGTGCGTCGCGCGCGGTGCACAGGTTTGTGAAAGGTCATTTGTCATGAGCGCACCGAACATCGTCCTCAACGTCAACGGCATCGAGGTCATCTACAACCACGTCATCCTGGTGCTCAAGGGCGTGTCCTTGAATGTGCCGGAAGGAAAAATCGCGGCCATCTTGGGTGGCAACGGCGCGGGCAAAACCACCACGCTGCGTGCGATCTCCAACCTGCTCAAGGGCGAACGTGGCGAGGTCACCAAGGGCAGCATCGAGCTGCGCGGTGAACGCATTGAAAACCTGACACCTGCCGACCTGGTCAACCGCGGTGTGGTGCAGGTGATGGAAGGCCGGCACTGTTTTGCCCACCTCACCATCGAGGAAAACCTGCTGACCGGCAGCTACACCCGCAAGGACAAGGGCGAGATCGCGGCCAACCTGGACAAGGTCTACAACTACTTCCCGCGCCTGAAGACACGTCGCACGAGCCAGGCCGCCTACACCTCGGGTGGTGAACAACAGATGTGTGCGATTGGCCGCGCGATCATGGCCAACCCCAGTGTGGTGCTGCTCGATGAGCCCTCCATGGGCCTGGCGCCGCAGATCGTGGAAGAGGTGTTCGAGATCGTGAAGGACCTCAACCAGAAGGAAAAGGTCACCTTCCTGATCGCCGAGCAGAACACCAACATGGCGCTGCGTTATGCCGACTACGGCTACATCATGGAAAGCGGGCGCATCGTGATGGACGGCGCGGCCGACGACTTGCGCAACAACGAGGACGTGAAAGAGTTCTACCTCGGCATGGGCGGTGGCGAGCGCAAGAGTTTCAAGGACGTCAAGAGCTACAAGCGGCGCAAGCGCTGGTTGGCTTGACCCACCCCCGTCGCTTGCCCGCTGCGCGTGGCCGCATCCCCCCTCAAGGGGGCGGCTCCGGTGGGCCGGCAGAGCCGGACCCACGGTGCCGCTTGCCCCATGCCCTCCACTCAACCCGAATTGGTTTCTTCCATGAGCAACTTCCACGACGCGCTTGAAACCCGTGACCCGGCCGCCCGCGAGGCCGATCTGATGGCTGCATTGCCACGGCAGATCGCCCACGCGCAGCAACACACCGCCGCCTTCGCCAGCATCCTCGCGGGTGTGAGCGCAGCGGATGTGAACAGCCGCGCGGCATTGGCACGGTTGCCAGTCACGCGCAAGTACGAATTGCTGGAGCGGCAGAAGGCGGCCCGTGCCGCAGGGGGCGATGCGTTCGGCGGCTTCTCCGCCCTGGTGCGTGGCCCGGGCATGACCCGCATCTTCGCCAGCCCCGGCCCGATCTACGAGCCTGAAGGCGCGAACAAAGACTACTGGCGCACCGCGCGCGCGCTGTATGCGGCGGGTTTCCGCTCGGGCGAGCTGGTGCACAACAGCTTCAGCTACCACATGACGCCTGGCGCCTTCATTCTGGAAGCCGGCGCGCTGGCCCTGGGTTGCACCGTGTTTCCGGCCGGCACCGGGCAGACCGAGCAGCAGCTCGAAGCCATCCAGGAGCTGAAGCCCACCGCCTACACCGGCACGCCGAGTTTTCTGCGCATCCTGCTGGAAAAAGCCGCCGAGGCGGGCCAGAAACTCAGCATCACCAAGGCCTCGGTCGGCGGCGAGGCCTGCCCGCCCAGCCTGACCGCCTGGTTCAAGGCACAAGGGGTGGATGTCTACCAAACCTACGCCACGGCCGATCTGGGCCTGGTGGCCTTTGAAACCGCCGCGCGCGAGGGCCTGGTGCTCGAAGAAGGCGTGATCGTCGAAATCGTGCGCCCCGGCACCGGCGACCCGGTGCCCGAAGGCGAGGTGGGCGAGCTGGTGGTGACCACACTCAACCCGGGCTACCCGTTGATCCGCTTCGGCACCGGCGACCTCTCGGCCATCTTGCCTGGCACCTGCCCCACCGGGCGCACGGGCACCCGCATCAAGGGCTGGATGGGCCGAGCCGATCAGACCACCAAGGTGCGGGGCATGTTTGTGCACCCGGGTCAGGTGGCCGAGGTGATCCGCCGTTTCCCCGAGGTGAAAAAAGCACGGCTCGTGGTCAGCGGCGAAATGGCCAACGACCAGATGTGCCTCAAGGTCGAAACCACCGAAACGGGCGACGCTCTGCGCGATGGCCTGGCGCAGGCGGTGCGTGATCTGACCAAATTGCGTGGCGATATCGAACTGGTGGCGCCGGGCAGCTTGCCCAATGACGGCAAAGTGATAGAAGACGCCCGCAAGTACGACTGACGTGGCATGGTCGGGGGATAAGTTCCGGGAAAGTACCGTGAAACCGGTAGGTACTTTCCGCGATGGCTCACCCTTGAGACACGGGTAGCATCGGCCGCTGTCATTTACTTCGACCCCTAGGAGACCGCCATGAAATCCCTGTTCACCCTGAGTGTGCTTGCCCTGGCCAGCACGGCCGCACTGGCCCAAGCCTTTCCTGGCGACAAACCCGTCACGCTGGTGGTGCCTTTCGCCGCAGGCGGCCCCACCGACCGCGTGGCCCGCGACCTGGCCGAAGCCCTGCGCAAGCCCCTGGGCGGCAACGTGGTGGTGGAAAACGCCGCCGGCGCCGGTGGCACCATCGGCGCCATGAAGGTGGCCCGCGCCAAACCCGACGGCCACACCCTGCTGGTCTGGCACATCGGCATGGCCTCCACCGCTGGCCTGTACCGCAAGCTGCAGTTCAACGCGCTGAACGACTTCGACTACCTGGGCATGATCAACGACGTGCCCATGACCCTGATTGGCAGCCCCAAACTGCCGGCCAACACCTACCGCGACTTCGAAAACTACATCCGCGCCAACTCGGGCAAGATCAACCTGGCCCACGCCGGCCTGGGCTCGGCCTCGCACCTGTGTGGCCTGATGTGGCAGTCGGCCATCAAGCTGAACACGGCCATGACCACCATCCCGTTCAGCGGCACCGCACCCGCCATGACCAACCTGGTCGGCGGCCAGGTGGATGTGATGTGCGACCAGACCACCAACACCACCGCCCAGATCGAAGGCGGGCGTGTCAAGGCCTTTGCCGTCACCACCGAAAAGCCGCTGAGCGGCCACAAGCTGCTCAAGGACTACCCCAGCCTGGCCGAGATGGGCCTCAAGGGCTTCAACCTGACCATCTGGCACGGCCTCAACGGCCCCAAGGGCCTGCCGGCCGACGTGGCCAAGAAGATCAACGACGCGCTCAAGGTGGCCTTGAAGGACCCCGAGTTCGTCAAGAAGCAGGAAGGCCTGGGCGCCATCGTTGTCAACGACAAGCGTGTCACGCCCGAAGGCCACAAGGCCTTCGTGGGCGCCGAGATCGTCAAGCTCAAGGGCGTGATCGAAGCCGCCGGCCAGTTTGCTGACTGAGTGCTGTCCACCCCAGAAAGGCCACCCGCGAGGTGGCCTTTTTTGTCACTGCACAATGACCCATCGACAACAACAGGAGACACACACATGACCCCAACCACCACCTCCCGCCGTCAGCTGCTGAGTGGCGCGGCCGCGCTGGGCCTGATGGCCGCGCTGCCCTCGGCCTGGGCCCAGGCCACCTGGCCGACGCGGCCGGTGCGCATCGTGGTGCCGTTTGCGCCCGGCGGCACCACCGACCTGCTGGCCCGCGCGCTGGCACCCGAACTCAGCCGCGCCTTTGGCCAGCCCTTCACGGTGGACAACCGGGCCGGCGCAGGCGGCAACATCGGCGCCGAGCTGGTGGCCAAGGCAGAAAAAGATGGCTACACCTTTCTGATGGGCACGGTGGGCACACACGGCATCAACAAGGCGCTGTACAAATCGCTGCCCTACGACCCACAAAAAGACTTTGCGCCGGTGACGCTGGTGGCCGGTGTGCCCAACGTGATGGTGATGAACACCGACAAGGCACGTGCGCTGAACATCCAGAACGTGGCGGATTTCATCCGCCACGCCAAGGCCAACCCGGGTCGCCTGAACATGGCCAGCAGCGGCAATGGCACCTCCATCCACCTGGCGGGTGAGCTGTTCAAGAACCAGACGGGCATCTTCATGACCCACATCCCCTACCGGGGTTCGGGCCCGGCGCTCAGCGACATGTTGGCCGGCACCATGGACGTGATGTTCGACAACCTGCCCTCGGCCATGCCCCACATCAAAGCCGGCAAGCTGACAGCGTTTGCCGTCACCAGCGGCCAGCGATCGGCCGCCCTGCCCGACGTGCCCACCGTGGCCGAAGCAGGCAAGCTGAACGGCTTTGAGGCCAGCTCGTGGTTTGGCCTGCTGGCACCGGCCGGCACACCGCCCGACATCGTCAACCGCGTGCAGCAGGAAGTGGCCAAAGCGCTGAACCTGCCAGCGGTGAAAGAACGCCTGCTGTCGCAGGGCGCCATACCGAGCGGCAACACGCCCCAGGAGTTTGCGCGGCTGATCGACAGCGAAATCACCAAGTGGGCCGGTGTGGTCAAGGCCTCCGGCGCCAAGGTGGATTGACGTACCGGCCGGTCAGACACCCCAGACCACGTCCACATCCTCGTTCATCGCGTGCTGCAGCATGTCGATGAACGGGGCCGTGCGCATGCGCAGGGTCACCTGTTCGGCCGGCTCGGGCACGGCCTCATCGCGCGCCTGCGCTTCACGCGCCAGGCGTTCGCGCTCTGCCTCGTCGGCACGCACCGCGTCCTGCAGAGCGACCACCGCGGCGGCCAGCTGCGCGGCGGTGATGACGCCTGGCCCAGCGGGGTCTTTGCCCAGAATTTCAAGCACCCGCCGCCCCGACGCCTCCAGCATCACCAAATCGCTGGTGGCCCGGGACTTGAATCGGTAGAGCATGACAACCTCCTGCAAAGCCTGTGATGCGGGCATTGTGCACCCGCTGATTTCAGCGGGAAAACCCCAACGCATTCACAAACACAATCACCGACAATTTTTCAAACCTAAACTATCGGCATCCCAACGAACGACTGGCCCGGCCACGCCATGGAAGACACCCTGGACCTCGAAGCGCGCGCACACAGCGAACACCCGGAAGCACTGCGGCTGTGGCTTCGGCTGTTGACCTGCGCGCAACTGATCGAGAAGCAGGTGCGCACCGGCCTGCGTGAAGGCTTCGACACCACCCTGCCCCGTTTCGATCTCATGGCGCAACTGGAGCGCCACCCCGAGGGCCTGAAGATGAAGGAGTTGTCGCACCGGCTGATGGTCACGGGTGGCAACATCACCGGCATCACCGATCAGTTGGTGGCCGAGGGCCTGGTGGAGCGCCTGGAGGTGGAAGGCGACCGGCGCGCCTGGCGGGTGCGCCTCACGCCGCGGGGCCACAGCATGTTTTCGGCCATGGCCCAGCAACACGAGGCCTGGATCGTGCAGGCCTTCGAAAGTCTGCAACCGCGCGAGGTGGAGCAACTGCACCGCCTGCTGGGCAAGGTCAAACGCCACCAGCAACGGCCGCAGGCCAGCGACAGGCCCTGATTCAGCCGCCCACGCGCGTTTGCCGAAACGCCATCACGGCCTGGTTGCGCAAGGTTTTCACCAACGCCAAGGCTTGTTCGCCCAACACGATGGCGCCGGCCGTGTTGGTGTCGGCGTAAATCAGCCCGAGCGGCGCGCCCTTGAATTGCATGGGCAGCAACAAAAAACACGGCGCCCCGATTTGCTCGCGGTACCACGCAGGCAGGCGCTGGGCCACGTTGGGCGCACTGGCATCGCTGATCAGGGTGTCCACGCCCTTGTTGCACACCAAGGCAAACAGGTCGTTCGCCCCCTGCAGCGGCAATTTGAAGCGGCGAGCCACCTCGGTCGCCTCCTCACCCAATCCCATGCGCCCCAGCAACTGCTGGCCCGAGGCATCGCGCAGGCACAACAGCACACGCCGGCAGCCCAGCGCGCGGAACAGGGTTTCCAGCACCATGCGCAGCACATCGTTGAGGGCGCCACCATCGGCCAGCGCCTGCGTCACATCCTGTATGCCGGTGCTCAGCAGCCCGACCGCAACGGCGTCGGCCGTGGCCGTGCTGGCCTGGGGCGCTGGCGGCGAGGCCGTGAGCGCCAGCCCGCTCAAGGTGTCGGGCGCGTCGTCACCATGCAGGGGCTCAGCCCCTGGCTCGGTCGCCGCGCTGGGGGGTGGCGGCAGGCGCCGGGCCAAACGCGCGGCGGGCGATTGGGGCAACACGGCAATGCCCAGCGCCTCGGCTGCCTGTGCGAGGCGGTCGCGGGCCAGGTGCACACTTTGCACCACGTGGTCGGCCTCCAGCCCGAGGCTGGCGGCGTACTGCTGCGCCAGCCGTTGCAGCTTGGGCGGCAAGGCGTTTTCATCGTGCGCCAGCACCACATCGGCGGCTTCGTTGGCAGCCAACACCAGCCAGCGCAGCCGGTCGGCGTTGTCGGCCAGCAGGCGCAGCGGCGGTCGGCCGGCCGGGCGGCTCATCAGGCGTTGAATGGGCCCGGGCAAGCCCCAGGCGCGGGCCACGCCCAGGCCCAGCGCCTCGTAGTCCAGGCGAAGCACCTTGAGCGATGCCGCCACCTCGGACTCGCCCGCCGCCACGGCCTCGCGCACCCGGCGTGCTTCGTCCGGCAGGTAAAACCCCGCCAGCATGCGCCCCAGGTTCTGGAACAGGGCGCCGATGAAGGCCTCTTCACCTTCGCGCACCACGGGGCACAAATCGCTGGCCAGCGATGCCGCCAGCAAAGACCGCAGGAACTCGGTGCGCAGTTGCTGCGCGTGGGCCTTGTCCTGCATGTGTTCGAGCAACAGCAGGCTCATGGCCAGGTTGCGGATGCCGGCAAAACCGATCAGGCTCACCGCGCGCGAGACCGTGCTGATGCCGCCACCCGTGTGGGCAAACTGCGCCGAGTTGACCAGGCGCAACAGCTTCTGTGTCAGCGCAACATCTTTGAGGATTTCGTTGGTCAGGCTGTTGAGGCTTTCGGTTTCCGACCCGGCCAGCGCCTGCACCCGCACCACGGACTCCGACATCGCGGGGAAGTCGGTCTGGTGCCGCATGCGCCGCAACAACCCGGCGAGGGTGCCGGCGCCTTCCAGCGGCTGCGCGTTGTCCTGTTCGTCGCCAAGCCCCGCCGCCGCAGCGGGGGCAGTGGGGTCGCTGGTCGGTTGCATGGCGGTCAGGACAAGGTGTGGCCGAGCACAGCGTCTTCCAGGCGTCCGGCAATCTGGCCCACGGCCAGGGCGGCCGGGCAGCCGGGCGCGTGCACCAGCAGCAGTTGTCGGCGCATGATGGCGTCCTTGACCGACTGGTCGGCAGGCACATCACCCATGTGCACCAGCTTGATGCCCGCGCCGTTCTGCGTGGACAGGAAACGGTTGAGCACCTGCTGCAACTGGCCGGTGATGTTGCGCCCGTCGCCCGGGCGCGTGGCCTGGTTGACCACCAGGCGCACCTGCTGGCGCCCTTGCTGCATGGCCAGCACCTTGATGGTGGCGTAGGCGTCGGTCAGTGAGGTGGGCTCGGGTGTGGCCACCATCAGCACCTCGGAGGCCAGCGACACCGCAAACAGCACCACGTCGGAAATGCCGGCACCGGTGTCGAGCAGCACCACGTCAAACCGGGGCACGATGGTCTGCATGACCTTCATGAAGTCCTCACGCACCTCGGGCGTGAGCCGCGAATATTCGACCATGCCCGAGCCCGCCAACAGCACCGAAAACCCGCCGGGCGCCTTCAGGATGGCGTCGTCCAGCGTGGCTTTGCCGGTGAAAACGTCGTGCAACGTGATCTTGGGGTAGAGGTTGAGCACCACGTCGAGGTTGGCCAGCCCCAGGTCGGCGTCGAGCACCAGCACCTTGTGGCCCCGGCGGGTGAGTGCGGCGGCCAGGTTGGCCGAGAAAAAGGTTTTGCCGACGCCCCCTTTGCCGCTGGTGACGGCCATGACCAAGCCCTTGCCGGAATAGGCGGGCAGGCCGGCGTGTGCGGCAGCGTGGGGCGTCTGGATGGGTGTGCTGGTCATGTGGAATGGCTCATTGTCGGGCCTCAATCGGCACCCAGGGAAGGCACACCTTCGTTATCGGTCGTCTCGTCCACCGGCGACAGGCCGAACAGCAGACTTTTTTCTTCGGCACTGACCACGCTGTCGGCTTGTGGCTCCAGGCAGACACGGTTGCGGCCTTCGGCCTTGGCGCGGTAAAGCTGCTCATCGGCGCGCTCGATCCAGGCGGCGGCGGTGAAGCGCAGCCACTGGGGCGCATAGGCGCCGCCAATGCTCACGGTGAAATGCAGGGTGTCGCCGCCTTCAAGCACCAACGGGGTGGCGGCCACACGTTCGCGGATGCGCTCGGCCACCTGGGCACCAAACACCGACTGGCAACTGGGCAGGATGATGGCAAATTCCTCACCGCCGTAGCGCGAGACCGTGTCCATGGGCCGCACACAGGCGGACAGGCACTGGGCCACGGCCCGGATGACCTGGTCGCCCGCCGGGTGCCCGTGGGTGTCGTTGACGCGCTTGAAGTGGTCAATGTCCACCAACAACAGCAAGGCCATGTCGCCGGCACGGGTGACACGGTCGATCTCCTGATCAAGCGCCGCCAGAAAGTGGCGGCGGTTGGACAAACCCGTCAACGGATCGCGCAGCGACAGCTCGCACAAGGCGTCGATCAGGCGCTGCAGGTAAGCCGGGTCTTCACCGCCCTGTGGCCCGTCAAGCGGCTGACCGGCCCGGGCCAGCAAGGCCTGGGCATGGTCGAGGTGCAGCGAATCGATTTTCACGGTGCCAAAGACTGTTACAAATATTTCGAAACCAGTCTAGCACCGTCCGGGACGTTTGCCGCTTACGTGAGCGCGGCTTCCAAGGCGTCCACGAACAGCGCCGCCACGTCGCAGCCGGTCTGCTGCTGGATCTCCTGAAAACAGGTGGGGCTGGTGACGTTGATTTCTGTCACTTTGTCGCCGATCACGTCCACCCCCACCAGCAGCAGGCCACGCGCGGCGAGGATGGGCCCCAAGGCCTCACCGATGGCGCGGTCGCGCTCGGTGAGGGGCCGCGCCACGCCCTTGCCGCCAGCCGCCAGGTTGCCACGCACCTCGTTGCCCTGCGGGATGCGGGCCAGGCAGTAGGGCACGGGCTTGCCGCCGATGACCAGCAGGCGCTTGTCGCCGTCCACGATCTCGGGCAGGTAGCGCTGCACCATCACGCTCGTGGCACCGCCCTGGTTCAAGGTTTCGATGATGGCGCCCAGGTTCATGCCGTCGGCCTTGACGCGGAAGATGCCCGTGCCGCCCATGCCATCCAGCGGCTTCAGGATGATGTCGCCATGCTCGGCGTGGAAGGCGCGGATGTCGGCGTCGCGGCGCGTGACCAGGGTGGGCGGCGCGAAGTCGGGGAATTCCATCAGCGCCAGCTTCTCGGGGTGGTCGCGCAAGGCCCGCGGCTTGTTGAACACGCGCGCGCCTTCGCGCTCGGCCTGCTCCAGCAAATGGGTGGCGTAGAAGAACTCGCTGTCGAAGGGCGGGTCCTTGCGCATCAGGATGGCGTCGAAGTCCTTGAGCGCCAACGCCTGCTCGGACTGGACCTCGAACCAGGCGTTGGCCTCGCCGGTCAGGCGCACGGCCCGCACGCTGGCGGTGACCACACCGCCGCTGCGCCAGTGGATGTGCTGCGGCTCGCAGGCGGCCAAGGCGTGGCCACGCCGTTGCAGCTCGCGCATCATGACGAAGGTGGTGTCTTTGTGGATCTTGAAGGACTCAAGCGGGTCGGCAACGATGAGGATGTTCATGGTGATTCTTTCCGGGTGCCGTACTGTTGCACAAACAGAGCAACCCCACCGGCCACCACACCCCAGAAGGCCGACCCAATACCCGCCACCACCACGCCACTGAGCGTGACCAGGAAGGTGATGAGCGCGGCCTCGCGGTGGCGGTCGTCGGCCAGCGCGGTGTGCAGGCCACCGCCTATGCTGCCCAGCAAGGCAATGCCGGCAATCGCCATCACCAGCTCTTTGGGAAACGCCAACAGCAGCGCGGTGAAGGTGGCGCCGAAGATGCCAATGCCGATGTAGATCAGCCCGCAAGCCACGGCGGCGGTGTAGCGTTTGGTCTTGTCGGGGTGGGCCTCTTCGCCCATGCAGATGGCGGCGGTGATGGCGCTGAGGTTCAGCGCAAAGGCGCCAAACGGGGCCAGCACCAGGGTGACCACCCCGGTAAGGGTGATGATGCGCGAAATGGGCATGGTGTAACCGGCCGCGCGTATGGCCGCCACACCGGGCAGATTCTGCGAGGCCATGGTGACCACAAACAGCGGCAGCGCCAGGCTGACCATGGCCTGCAGGCTGAACACGGGAGCGGTGAACACCGGGCGCGCCAGCTCCAACGTCAGCCCCTCGGTCTGCAGGCCGCCGGTGAGCGCCGCGTGCAGCACGCCCACAGCCAGCGTGATGACCACCGCGTAGCGCGGCAACCATCGCCGCCCGACCAGGTACGCCAACAACATCAACACCACCAGCGAGAGCGCCGTCTGTGCCGCCCCAAAGGCCTGCAAGCCAAAACGCGCCAACACGCCAGCGAGCAGCGCAGCGGCAATCGCCATGGGAATGCGGTTCATCACCCGTTCGAACCAACCGGTGGCGCCCACCAGAATGATGAGCGCGGCACACACCATGAAGGCGCCAATGGCGTCGGCCATGGCAAAGCCCCCGGCCAGGCCGGCCGTGGCCAGCACCGCCGCGCCCGGCGTGCTCCAGGCCACCATCACCGGCTGGCGCAGGATGAGCGAAGGCACGGCCGAACTGAGGCCCATGCCCAGACCCAGCGCCCACATCCACGAGGTGATTTGTGCCGGCGTGGCACCAAAGGCCTGCGCGGCCTGGAAGACGATGGCAATGGAACTGGTGAAGCCCACCAGCACTGCCACAAATCCCGCTGTCGCCGAGGACAGGCTGATATCTTTGATCAATCGCATGGGGCTATCGTAAAGCCCGCAAGCACGCCACTTGGCTCACCACTTGGGCACCGGTAGCTTGTGCAAGGCCTGGCGGCGGGCCTCAAAGTCGGGCATCACGCTGGCCACGGTGTCCCAGAACTGCGGGCTGTGGTTCATCTCCCGCAGGTGGCTCAACTCGTGGGCCACCACGTAGTCGATGACGGCCGGCCCGAAATGGATCAGCCGCCAGTTCAGGCGGATGCTGCCGTCGGCGCTGGCGCTGCCCCAGCGCGTGCCAGCGCTGGACAGGCGCAGCTTGGTCCAGCGCACCCCCAAGCTGGGGGCAAAGTGGTCCAGACGCTGCGTGAACAGGGCCCGTGCCTCGCGCATCAGCCAGGCCTGTGTCATGTCACGGATCTGGTCGGCGCTGGCCTGTTTGGGCAGACCTAGGCGCAACCGGGCGCCCTCGGGTGTGTGCTCCAACATGGCGCCAGCGCTGCGCAAACCCTGGGTGGGGTCGAGGCACAGGACCACGTCCTCGCCCAGGTAGGGGAAACGCGCGCCGTCGCGCCATTCGATGCGCGCCTGCTCGGCCTGGGCCTGGCGCTCGCGCACGGCCTGAAGCTTGTCCAGCACCCAACGGGTCTTGTCGCGCAACAGCGCCTCCACCTCGGCCAAGGGCGTCCAGCGTGGCGCGCTCACACTCAGGCCATCGGGCCCAACGCTCAGGCCAATGGTGCGGCGTTTGCCGCGCTTGAATTCGTAGGCCACCAGGCAAGCACCGAGTTGCAGTTGGCGGCTGGCACGCGGGTGTTGCCAGTGGGTGGCGGAAGCCGCCTTGGCAACAGGCGCCTCATCGAACAGGTCCAGGCTGAGTTGTTCGACGTGTTTCACAACAAACGGCTGTTCAGCGGTAGGCCTCGGGGTCGAGGCGGCGCATTTCGGCTTCGATCCAGTCCTCCACCTCGCGCATCAGCTCATCGGGTTTGCGCCCTTCGCTGGGAATGGGTTTGCCGATGGAAAACTCCACCACACCAGGGCGTTTGATGAAGGCCTTGCGCGGCCAGCACTTGGCCGAGGTGACGGCGATGGGAATGACGGGCGCGCCGGTCTCGATGGCCAGACGTGTGCCGCCGCTTTTGTACTGCCCTTTCTGCCCACGGTCGATGCGCGTGCCCTCGGGGAACATGATGACCCAGGTGCCCTGCGCCAGCAGCCGTTTGCCCTGCTCCACCACCTTGTTGAAGGCCTGGGCGCGTTTGGAGCGGTCGATGTGGATCATGTCCATCTTGGCCATGGCCCAGCCAAAGAAAGGCACGTACAGCAGCTCCTTTTTGAACACATAGGCCAGCGGGTGGGGCATCAGCGTGGGCATACAAAACGTCTCCCACGTCGACTGGTGCTTGAGCAGCAGGATGGCCGGTGCGGTGCTGCCCACGGGCAGGTTCTCGTAGCCGATCACCTGGTTGCGAATGCCCAGGATCACGTTGCCCCCCCGCACCGCCACCTTGAGCCAACCGGCACACATCCAGTAGACCTGGGTGCTGCTGAGGAATGGTGCGGCAACCACCACCGCCAGCCCCCAGGGCACCACGGTGAGAACCATCCACAGCATGTGGAGCACGGAACGCAGAAAGGGCATGGGTCAGACCTTGTCGGTGGCCAAAAGAAAGTCGGCAAAAGCCGCGAGGTCGGCGTGCACCACCGTGCCATCGGGCAGCGGCGGCAGAGGCAGCGCGTCGGGGCCGGTGTGCGCGCTCAACAGCCCACACAGCAGCAGGTGAGGCTGGCAACCGGCGGTCGCAGCGGCGCGCACGTCGTTGAGCGAATCGCCCACGGCACGGATGTCCGCCAGGGCCACGCCGTAACGCTGGCCAATCTGTTGCAACAAACCGGGTTCGGGTTTGCGGCAGTTGCAGCCATCTTCGGGCGCATGGGGGCACACGAACACCGCATCGACCCGCGCACCCGCGCCGGCCAGCAGCTTGTGCATGCGCGCGTGCACCGCGTTGAGTGTGGCCATGTCGAACAAGCCCCTGCCCAGGCCCGACTGGTTGGACGCCACCACCACCCGCCAACCCGCTTGGTTGAGGCGGGCCACCGCTTCGAGCGCGCCGGACTGGGGCACCCAGTCCTCGGGCGCACGCACAAAGTCTTCACTGATCTGGCCCAGCGAACCGTCGCGGTCCAGCACGATGAGCTTGACGGTGCCGCCCATTCAGGCACTCCTCGGTGTGAGGGCCGCCGCGCCGGGCCGCCCCAAGCAAGGCCGCGCCCCCTTGGGGGGCAACGACCCGCGCAGCGGTGGAGTGTGGAGGCTCATGGTCACGTCGCCAGACGGGACAGGTCGGCGACGCGGTTCATGGCGGCATGCAGTGTGGCCAGCAGGCCCAGGCGGTTGGCCTTGAGGGCAGGGTCGTCGGCGTTGACCATCACGCTGTCGAAAAACGCATCGACCGGCGCCTTGAGCGCAGCCAAGGCCTGCAGGCTGGCGGTCAGGTCGCCCGCCTCAAAAGCCGCATTGGCCTGGAGCACGACGGTTTTGAGGGTGTCGTTGAGGGCTTTTTCAGCGGCTTCGGTCAACAAAGCCTCGTTGACCGAAGCGGTCACCTCGCCTTCGGCCTTCTTGAGGATGTTGCCGACCCGCTTGTTGGCGGCAGCCAGCGCGGGTGCTTCGGGCAAGGCGGCAAACGCCTTCACGGCAGCCAGGCGCTGGGCCACATCGGCCAGGCGCTGCGGACGCAGGGCCAACACGGCATCGACCTCTTGCGCACTCGCACCCTGCTCGCGCAGGCCGCCGGCCAGGCGGTCATAAATGAAGTCGCCGAGCGCAGCGGAGGCGTCGGTGATCTTGTCGCCAAAGGCCGGCGCAGCGCCGCGCAGCAAGGCGTCGAGCTGCAAGGGCAGGTTTTTCTCGACCAGCATGCGGATCACACCCAGCGCGTGGCGGCGCAGCGCAAACGGATCCTTGTCGCCGGTGGGCAGGTTGCCGATGCCGAACATGCCAACCAGCGTCTCCAACTTGTCGGCCAGCGCCACCACCACGCCCACGGCGTTGCGCGGCAGTTCGTCGCCGGCAAAACGCGGCCTGTAGTGATCTTCGATGGCGGTGGCCACCTCGTCGCCCAGGCCATCGTGGCGCGCGTAGTAACCGCCCATGATGCCCTGCAACTCGGGGAACTCGCCCACCATGTCGGTCAGCAGATCGGCCTTGGCCAGGCGCGCGGCCAGCAAGGCCTTGGCGGCCAAATCCGGGCCACCCAGCTGCACGCCGATGGTCTCGGCGATGGCGCACACGCGCTCCATGCGCTCGCCCTGGGTGCCCAGCTTGTTGTGGTAGACCACTTTGGCGAGGCCAGGAACGCGCGATTCAAGCGTCTTCTTGCGGTCCTGGTCGAAAAAGAACTTGGCGTCTGCCAGGCGCGGGCGCACCACACGTTCGTTGCCCTGGATGACCGCACTGGCGTCGGCAGGACTGATGTTGCTGACCACCAAGAACTGGTGTGTCAGCTTGCCCTGCGCATCCAGCAAGGGGAAGTACTTCTGGTTGGCCTTCATCGTGAGGATGAGGCACTCCTGCGGCACATCGAGGAATTCGGTCTCGAACTGGCAGGTCAGCACATTGGGCCGCTCAACCAGGGCGGTCACTTCGTCCAGCAGCGCGTCGTCGTCGATGGGCCGACAGCCGCCGCCCACCTGGGCCGCGGCAGCGGCGAGCTGGCGCACGATCTCGGCGCGGCGCTCGGCAAAGGAGGCGATCACGGCACCGTCGCGCTTCAAGGTTTCGGCATAGGCGTCGGCGTGTGTGATGACCACCGGGTCTACCGCCGCTTCAAAGCGGTGACCGTGTGTCGCATTGCCAGCCGTCAGGCCCAGCGCCGCCACAGGCACCACATGCGCGCCATGCAAGGCCACCAGCTGGTGCGCTGGGCGCACAAACTTCACATCGCTCCAGCCATTGGCCAGTTGGTAGGTCATGACCTTGGGGATGGGCAGCTTGGCCAGGGCTTCGTCCAGCGCATTCTGGAGCCCCACCTGCAGACTGACGCCCTTTGCTAGCCCCAACAAAAACACAGCGTCCGCTTTACCGTCGCTCTCAACCACCAATTGATCCGGACCGTCCACCGCGTTTGGCCAGAGGTCAGCCAAGTGCGGACGGCCCACGGCGGCCAGCTTTTTGCGGAACGCATCTGAAGGCACGCCATCCTTGATAGCGACCGCCACCGGCATCAGTTTGGCCTTTTGCGGTTGATCGGCAGCCTGCGAGGCCACCGCCGTCACATGCGCGGCCAAGCGGCGCGGCGAGGCGAACGCCGTCAGCACCGAAGCGGCACTGGTCAGGCCCTGCGCCTTGAGTTGCTCGAACAGCACACCCGCAAAGGCATCACCCAGCTTCTTGAGTGCCTTGGGCGGCAGCTCTTCAACAAACAGTTCAACGAGAAGGTTTTCGGTCGTCATGGTTGTGCTTCTTTCAGGCAGCCTTCTTCGTCATCGACTCGACCCACTCGCGCGGCGCCATGGGGAAGCCCAGGCGCTCGCGGCTCTCGTAATAGCTTTGCGCCACGCTGCGCGCGAGGTTGCGGATGCGGCCAATGTAGGCGGCGCGTTCGGTCACGCTGATCGCGCCACGCGCGTCCAGCAGGTTGAAGCTGTGCGCGCACTTGAGCACCTGCTCGTAGGCGGGCAAGGCGAGTTGTTGCTCCATCAGGTGTTTGGCCTGCTTCTCGTGGGCGCCAAAGGCGGTGAACAGGAAGTCGGCGTCGGCATGCTCGAAGTTGTAGGTGGACTGCTCGACCTCGTTCTGGTGGTACACGTCGCCGTAGCTCAGGGTGTCGGTCCACTTGAGGTTGTAGACGTTGTCCACGCCCTGCAGGTACATGGCGAGGCGCTCCAGACCGTAGGTGATTTCGCCGGTGATGGGCTTGCAGTCGATGCCACCCACTTGCTGGAAGTAGGTGAACTGCGTCACTTCCATGCCATTGAGCCAGACCTCCCAACCCAGGCCCCAGGCGCCGAGCGTGGGGTTCTCCCAGTCGTCTTCCACAAAGCGGATGTCGTTCTTCTTGAGGTCGAAGCCCAGCGCTTCCAGCGAGCCGAGGTACAGCTCCAGGATGTTGGCCGGCGCGGGCTTGAGCACGACCTGGTATTGGTAGTAGTGCTGCAGGCGGTTGGGGTTTTCACCGTAGCGGCCGTCTTTGGGGCGGCGGCTGGGCTGCACGTAGGCGGCCTTCCAGGGCTCGGGGCCGAGCGCGCGCAGGAAGGTGGCGGTGTGGCTGGTGCCGGCGCCCACTTCCATGTCGTAGGGTTGCAGCAGCGCGCAGCCCTGGGCGTCCCAGTAGGCCTGCAGTTTGAGGATGATTTGTTGGAAGGTCAGCATGGGGTGAGCCAAACAAGGGCCAGAAACCGACAAGCGCGGCCAGGCCGCGCAAACCACCTGATTTTACCGGCCGTGTTTGGGCGGCCACGGACTGGGCAACTCGCGCCGCCGCCACAGCAGCAGGGGCACCACAACCGCGATCCCCAGCACCGGCCACAAGCCCCAGCGCGACGCCCAGCGGGCAAACGGCGTGAGGCCATCGCGTCCGGCCACCTCGGCGTCCAGCGCACCCCGGGTCAGGCGGGGCAACTGGTGGGTCACGCGGCCCCGGTGGTCGATGGCGGCAGTGGCGCCGGTGTTGGTGGCGCGCAGCATGGGCCGGGCCAGTTCCAGCGCGCGCAGGCGCGAGATCTGCAGGTGCTGGTCAATCGCCATGCTGTCGCCAAACCAGGCGATGTTGCTGAGGTTGACCAGTACCGTGGGCGCGCGTGCGGGGTCGCTGAAACCGGCGGCCAGCTCTTCGCCAAACAGGTCTTCGTAGCAAATGTTGGGTGCCAGGCGCTGACCGGCCCAGTCCAGCGTGGGCTGGGCCAGGCCACCCCGGTTGAAGTCGCCCAGCGGGATGTGCATCAGATCAACGAACCAGCGGAACAGGGGCGGGATGAACTCGCCGAAGGGCACGAGGTGGTGTTTGTCGTAGCGGTACAGCGCCGCCTGGGCCGCAGGCGGCAGCCCGGCCTCGCCAGGCTCGGCCCCCAGCGCGGCCGCAGCCCGGGCCGCATGTTCGGGCGTCCAACCCCAGGCCGAATTGGTGTAGCCGAGTTCAAAACTGCCCAGCGGCACGCCCGCCAATGCGGCCGACGCACTTGCCGCGCCGGGCGCCCACAGGTCGCGCCAGTAGGTGGCCGGTAACTGTTGGGGCAACACCGGCCATGCGGTTTCAGGCGCCACCACCAAACGTGGCGTGGGATCGGCCAGGGCGCGGCGGATTTCGGCGCCGTACCACGCAAGTGCCTCGGGCACACCGCTGTCGCCTGCGAACTTTTCGTCCTGTGCGATGTTGCCCTGCAGCAGCCGCACCCGCAGTGTGCCAGCCGGCTCGCCCCAGTCGCGTGGCACCCGGGGCAACACCACGGCCACCACAATGCCCACCAGCAACCACCACTGCCAGCGCGCGCTGATCAACAGCACTGCGGTGGCCGCCGCGAGCGCGCCCATGCCGTACACCCCCACCCAGGGCGCCAGGGCAGCCAGGGTTTCCACGTGGGCGTAGCCGCCAGCCCCCCAGGGGAACCCGGTGAACAGCACCCCGCGGGCAAGCTCGGCCAAGGTCCACAAGGACGCAAAAGCCAGGGCTTGCACCAGCACACCCGCGTGACGCCAGCCCCACCAAAGTCCGCCGGCCAAGGCGTAATACAAAGCCAGGGCTGCCGCCAAAGCCAGCACCGCCAGCGCAGCCAGCGGTGCGGCCAGGCCGCCATAGGTGTGCATGGAAATGAACAGCCACCAGAAGGTGGCGCACAACCAAGCGGTGGCCCCCAGCCAGGCACGCCCAAACGCCGCGCGCGCCGACGGGGCGCTGCGCAAGGCAAGCACCAACGCACCCACACCAAGCACCTGCAACCAGCCCACGGGCTGGCCGGTTTGCAGTCCGAGGCTGTCCAGCGGGGGCCACGGCCAGGCGAGTGACGCGGCCTGCGCCAGGCCCACCAGCACACACAGCGCCCACCACACGAGAGGACGAGGCGCGCGCGCGCGCATTAGGCTTCAGCGGTCTCGGTCACCACCTTGAACCACTTCACGGCGCCGCCTTTGGTGTGCATGACCACAAAACGCAGGCCGGCCATCACATGCACCTCGCCGCGCTTGGGCACGTGGCCCATGGCGTGGGCGATCATGCCGCCGATGGTGTCAAAGTCTTCTTCGGGCAACTGCAGCCCGAACGACTCGTTCATGCGTTCGATGGGGGTGTCGCCACTGACGCGCCAGGTGCGGTCGGCCAGGGCAAAGATGTCGCCGTCATCGGCGGCAATGTCGAATTCGTCTTCGATCTCGCCGACGATTTCTTCCAGCACGTCCTCGATGGTGATGAGGCCGGCCACGCGGCCGAACTCGTCGATGACAATAGCCAGGTGGTTGCGGTTGCCCCGAAACTCGCGCAACAGGTCGTTGAGGCCTTTGGTTTCGGGCACAAAAGTGGCCGGGCGCAAGAGCGCGCGCAGGTTGAGCTCGGGCGCGCGCTGCAGTTTGAGCAGGTCCTTGGCCAGCAGGATGCCGATGATGTTTTCACGCTCACCCTCGTACACCGGAAAGCGCGAGTGCGCGGTGTCGATGACCACATGCAGCAGATCGTCGAAAGCGGCGTTGATGTCCAGCACATCCATGCGCGGTGCCGCCACCATCACATCGCCGGCCGTCATGTCGGCCATGCGGATCACGCCTTCGAGCATGACACGCGACTCGGCGTTGATGATGTTGTTGTCCTCGGCGTCGGCCAGGGTTTCGATCAATTCATCCTTGGAGTCGGGCCCCGGGTGGATGAACTCGGCCAGCTTCTGGAGAAATCCGCGTTTGTCTTCATGCCTCACGCTGCGGTGAGGCGCCGGACTGGGATAAGGGTCGGACACTGTGTGACGGCGTAGTTGTGATGGGGCCAAGAATAACCCAAGCCCATGACAAGGCAGCCGACAAGGCGCCCACCACCGCCGGGCGGCGCTGCGGGGAGCGCCTCAGGGGCCGGCTTTTTCGCGCGCTTGCTGCACGCCCCGCCGGATGTCTTGCAAGGGGCCCAGAAACTGCCAGAACTGGCGCGCCTGTGCCTTGACGTGGTAGTCGGTGCGCGCCAGCTGCTCGTCCACCAGCTCGCTCACACGCGACTCGAAATCGGCCGCCGGCAAGCGCAGGTGGGCCTCGCTCTCGCTGCCGTCGCGTTCAATGACCGCGCCCGCCTTGCGAGCGATCTTGAGCATGGCGGTGTTCTCGCTCAAGGCATGGATGAACAGCTGCGACACGCCTTCGTTGCGGGCGTGCACCACGGCGCGCTCGAACAGGCGCCCACCGTAGCCGCGACCGCGCGCTTTTTTGGCCACGCTCACGCCAAATTCGGCACAGGTGTTGAATTGCGGATCCACCGAAAACGCCAGGTGGGCCATGGCCAGCAGTTCGAGCTTGCGGTTGTAGATGCCGAAGATGTCGTCGCGGTCGAAGTTCAGGCCCTCGGCGTAGCGGCGGATCTGGGCGTCATTGGCGGCGTACCCGAAGCGCAGGTAGCGGTCGCGCTCGTCCAGCGCCAGCAGGTGCTCGGTGATGCGCTCGCGGTGGCTGGGGCCCAGCGAGCGGATAGGCACACTCCCCGTGCGGCGCGCTGGCGAAGCAGCGGGCGCTGCGGCGGCTTCGTCGGGCGTGGTGGCACGGAACAGGTCCCGCCCCGCCTCGAAAGACGCCTTGATGAGTGCGGTTGGATCCAACATAGCACGAATGTACGGGTTTTCCCTTACATATCAACCCAAGCACCTTGGGTCACCCGACCGGCGGCAAGGTTTTTACACCGGCACCGCCGTCGTCGCCTTCACATGATCGAGCACAAAACTGCTCTTGCAGTCTTGCACGCTGGGGTGTTTGAGCAAGGTGTCCATGATGAAGCGGCTGTAGTGCGCCATGTCGGCCACCACCAGGCGCAGCAGGTAGTCCATCTCGCCGGTCAGGGCCGCGCATTCCACCACCTCGGGCCAGGTCATCACACTGGCGCGGAACAGGTCCATGGGGTTGCGTTTGTGGCTTTCGGTGTTTTTTTCAAGCCGAACGTTGAGGTAGGCGGTCAGGCCCAGGCCCACTTTGGCCGGCTTGACCAGGGCGACGTAGCGGTCGATCACGCCGCTGTCTTCGAGCCGCTTGACGCGGCGCAGCACCGCACTGGGCGAGAGGTTGACCGCTTCGCCGATCTGGTCGTAGGTGGCCCGGCCATCGGCCTGCAGGCTGCGCAAAATGAGCCGGTCGAGCTTGTCGAGTGCGGTGTTTTCCATGGTGGCGCAATTTTCCTGCAATTTTCAGAAAATGTGCGCAGCACAACGCAGGAAAACTGAAGGCGCGCGATCCTACAGTGGCGTCTTTGCCCCCTCCCCACTGATTTCACCGATTCCACCGGAGACCGACATGAGCGCTCAAGCATCCAACGCCCCCTGGGACAACCCCATGGGCACCGACGGTTTTGAATTCATCGAATACGCCGCCCCCGATCCCGTCGCCATGGGCGCGCTGTTCGAGCGCATGGGTTTCACCGCCGTGGCCCGCCACCGCCACAAGAACGTGACGCTGTACCGCCAAGGCGAGATCAACTTCATCCTCAACGCCGAACCCGACAGCTTTGCCCAGCGTTTTGCGCGCCAGCACGGCCCCAGCATCTGCGCCATCGCCTTCCGCGTGCAAGACGCCAAGGCCGCCTACGAGCGCGCCCTCTCCTTGGGCGCCTGGGGCTACGCCGGCCACGCTGGCCCGGGCGAACTGAACATCCCCGCCATCAAAGGCATTGGCGATTCGCTGATCTACTTTGTGGACCGCTGGCGCGGCAAGAACGGCGCCAAGGCCGGCGACATCGGCAACATCGGTTTCTACGACGTGGACTTCTACCCCCTGCCCGGCGTGCCGGCGGCCGACGCGCTCAACCCCGTGGGCCATGGCCTGCAGTTGATCGACCACCTGACGCACAACGTGCACCGGGGCCGCATGGCCGAATGGGCCGGCTTCTACGAGCGCCTGTTCAACTTCCGCGAGGTGCGTTATTTCGACTTTGAAGGCCAGCAGACTGGCATCAAGAGCAAGGCCATGACCAGCCCCTGCGGCAAGATCCGCATCCCCATCAACGAAGAGGGCACGGAAAAAGCCGGCCAGGTGCAGGAGTACCTGGACCGCTACCACGGCGAAGGCATCCAGCACATCGCGCTGAGTTCCAGCAACCTGTACGACTCGGTGGACGCGCTGCAGATGGCCGGCGTGAAGCTGCTGGACACCAGCGAGACCTACTACGAGTTGCTGCCCAAGCGCATCCCCAACCACGGCGAAGACCTGGAAGCGCTCAAGGCACGCAACATCCTGGTGGACGGCGCGCCGGGCGAGCTGCTGCTGCAGATCTTCAGCGAAAACCAGCTCGGCCCCATCTTCTTCGAGTTCATCCAGCGCAAGGGCAACGAAGGTTTTGGCGAAGGCAACTTCAAGGCCTTGTTCGAGACCATCGAGCTGGATCAAGTGCGCCGCGGCGTCCTGCAAGCCTGACGTTCAAAGCAGTTTGAGCGTGTCCGCCATCACCTTGGGGTGAAACGCCATCGCCACATGCGGGACGCTCGCAATGTGGCGGTTGTTGGCGCCAGGCAAGGTGGCGGTGCTGGCGGGAAAAACGATGTTGTCGGCATTGGAATACCAGCAGGTGAATGGCGGGTGACTGGACGCCGCTTCATCGGTCTGAAGCTGGCGCAGCCATGGGCCGTCCACCCGCATTTGCCTGCCGTTGGTGAGGTGGCTGAAACGCGCCAACCAAGTGCCATGGTGGGGCGTGCCCAGGGTGACGACGTGGTGCACGCGCTGCGCGGCGCCGGCACCTGCGGCGCGCAGCCAAGCCCGGATCGCCAGCCCGCCCATGCTGTGGCCCACCAACAGCGGCGGCTGGCCGGTGGCGGCGGTGGCGCGTGCCACGGCGTCTTCAATCAGCGCCGCGTAGTCGTCGATGCTGCCAAACACCGGCTCCAGGTTCACCGTGGCGTAAGGCACCTCGCGCCGGCGCAACTCGCGCAGCCAGGGCGTCCACAAGCCCCGGTTGCAGACAAAACCATGCACCAGCACCACCGCACGTTGGCCGGAGGTGGCTGCACTTGGGAAGGCCGTGTCGGGCCAGCGGCGCCAGGCAAAGGGCTGCAACCAAGCAAACACCCAGACGGCGATGTGGCTCTCCACCCACCACGCGCCCAGCAGCGCGCGCCAGCCGGCGCGGGGCGCCGGGTCGCAGCGGTTCTGCCACGCCATCAGCACAAACTCCAGCGCCAGCACCCAAGCGTGCACCGACATCAGCGCCAGTACAACAGCCAGGGCCAAGAGCGGGCGCTCGCGCCACCACCACAGGCACAGCAGCGCGAGCGCCCAGGTCGCCAACACCCCGGTGCGCTGCAAGTGGGCCAGGGCGGAATGTTGTTGCGTCATGCGAGGGCCTCGGGCCGACCACCCAGGCGCGCAATCAGCCCTTGCGTGAGGCGGTTGACCAGGCCGTAGATGGACAGTTGCGGGTTGGCACCGATGCTGGTGGGGAACAGCGAGCCATCGTGCACCGACAGGTTGGCGACTTGCCAATGCTGGCCATCGGGCCGCACCACGCCACGTTGTGGGTCGGCGGCAAAAGCGCAACCGCCCATCACGTGGGCACTCACCACACGGGTGCTCAGCGCCGCCAGCGGCAGTTGTTTCAAGGCCTCACGCGCCTGCGCCCAGGTGGTGTAGCGGCCGCCCAGCTCGTGCACCGGCAACACCTCCAACGCACCCGCCGCAAACTGCAACTCGGCCATGCTCAGCAGGGCGCGGCGCGCGCCCTCCATGACAAAGTCGTTCAGTGGGTAGTCCACCTCGGGGCTGCCGTCGGCGCGCAGCCGCACGTTGCCCCCGGGCGATTGGGCAGCAAAACCGTCGCGCAGCAAGGCGAGCTGCACGTGGGTGTGGGGCAGCTTGCGCAGCATGTCCGCCAGCTCGGGGCCAAAACCCGGCATGGACGCGGCAATGATGACCGGGTGGATGGGCGGCACCTCCAGCTTGTAGCCCATGGGGCCGTCGATGGCCTGGGTGTGCAAAAAGTGGTCGGAGTAGACGGTCTGGGGGGCGCCGCTCCAACCCTGCACCAGCTCGGGCATCACCGCCGCCGTCATCACCACCGGGTGCAAAAAGGTGCGTTTGCCCAGCAAGCCATGGGGATCGGGCGCCTGCGAGCGCAGCAACAAAGCGGGCGAGTTGATGCCACCACCCGCCACGATGTGGTGTTTGGCGGTGATGCGCACCGGCCGCGCCGCCGCCTTGCCATCGGCGCTGTTGCCCCATGCCAGCGCGTGCAGGGCCGCCACCTGCCCATCGCGCCACTCGAAGCGCTCGGCGCGGGTTTGCACCAGCAAACGTGCGCCACGCTGCAAGGCCGCCGGCAAGGTGGTCACCAGCATGGACTGTTTGGCGTTGGTCGGGCAGCCCAAGCCACAGGAGCCCAGGTTCCAGCAGCCTTTGACGTTGCGGCGGATCACGCCGGACGACACGCCCAGCTTGATGGCGCCCCGGCGCAACAGCTCGTTGTTTTCGTTGGGCGCCACATGCCAGTTGTCGATGTTCAAGCGGCGCTCGGCCTGCTCAAAGTACGGTGCCATGGCGTCTGGCGTCATCTCGGCCAGGCCGTAGTGCTCCCGCCAGAAGGCCAGGGTCTCGTCGGGCGCGCGGAAGGAGCTGGTCCAGTTGACCGTGGTGGAGCCACCCACACAACGGCCTTGCAGAATGCCAATGCCTTTGTCGGCGGTTTTGCGGGCGGTGGCCTCTTGGTACAGCGTGGGGTAGGCCTCGCTTTCGCGCTGATGGAAATCGCGGCTGGTCTTGAGCGGTCCGTCTTCGAGCACGATGACATCAAAACCAGCGCGTGCCAGCAATTCGGCGCTGATGCCCCCGCCTGCCCCGCTGCCCACGATCACAACGTCACACCGCAATTGCTCGGGCACCGGGCCCAGTTCGGCGCCAAGCACCTTCCAGCCACCGGCCAGGCCATCGCGAAACAGATCGGGTTGTCGGCTCATCGTCCCACCACGCTCAAATGTCCAAAGGGCCGGAATAGCCCAGCGCCATCCAGGTGCCGGGGTCGGCAAAATACGCCGCACAAGTGAGCTCGCGCAGCGCCAGGTAGGCCTGCTGGCGCAGGGCCAGGCGGCTGTGTCGCATCTCCTGCAGCGCCGCGCGCACCTGCGCCACGCTGGCGTGTGGCCAGTCGGTGCCCAAGCCAGCCACAGCCCAGCGGCCGGGCGCACTGGCCAACACGCTGAGCAATTGGGCCAGCTCAGCCTGGGTGTGGGGCGGCAGGGCAGCGATGCTGTCATCGAGGCGCTTGAACCAGGCGTCCACGGCCACCTGCCGGGCCGCGGCATCTTCGGGCAGGCTGCCGTCCAGCACGGTGGACGCGACCGCGCCAAAAACCGCGCGTCCCGACGCACTCAAGCCCTCGGGCGTCCAGGCAGGGGCGCGCAGTGCCAGCCCGCCACCCACCAGCGCCAGACCGGCGGCCGACACCAGCCCGAGCTTCAACCATGTTCTGCGTTGCATGGTCCGCAATATGACACGCCCACCCGGCGTGGCCTTAGGTGGGGCTGTCTAGATAGACTCGTGGTTTGTATGAACTCACCGGCCGACCGCATTCGCCAGCACCTGGACCAGGTGGCGCACCTGCGCGCATCGTGCACCAACGATGCCACCGCCCAGGCGGTGCGTGCAATCAAGGTCCTGCAGGCCCGCCGCTTTGAAGCCACCTACGCCGACCTGCTGCAGGACCCACGCCACCGTCCGGCCACGCGCTTTTTTCTCGACGAGCTCTACGGCGACCACGACTTTGCACAACGCGATGCGCAGTTTGGCCGCATCGCGGGCGCCATCGAACGCCTGTTCCCCGAAGCGGTGGCGCAACTCGCGGTGGACATGGCCGAACTGCACGCCGTGACCGAACAGCTCGACGCGACCTTGGGCGCGCACTGGCAGGCTTCGCCGCAGCTGAGTCCGGCGCCGCGCTACGTGGGTGCCTGGCGCCAAACCGGCACGCGTGCCCAGCGCACCCAGCAACTGCGTGTGGTGCTGCAAATGGGGCACGAGTTGCAACGCCTGACCCGCATGAAAAGCCTGCGGCTGGCCCTGCGCATGATGCGTGGCCCGGCACAGGCTGGCGGCCTCGGTGCCCTGCACGCGTTTCTGGAACGCGGCTTCGAGGCCTTCAGCCACATGGGCGACGCGAGCGGCTTTCTCGCGGCGGTGGAACAGCGCGAATCCCACTGGATGGACGTGCTGTTCGATGACCCGCAGGCCGCACGCCAGCTTGCACCGCTGTTGGGCGACACCCGGATCACCTGAGCGTCAGCGACGATCCACCGCTTCAGGTACAAACACCGCATGACCATCGCCCTGCCCCCTGGTGTCACTGTCTTCGAACGCGGCTGGCTGTCGGCCAACAACATCCTCTTCCAAGGCCCGGAAGGCAACGCCCTGATTGACTCGGGCTACGCCACCCACGCCAACCAGACCGTGGCCCTGGTGCGCGCCGCGCTGGGCAGCCAGCCATTGACGCACCTGCTCAACACCCACCTGCACAGCGACCACTGTGGCGGCAACGCCGCGCTGCAGGCCGCCTACCCAGCGCTGCAAACGCTGATCCCGCCGGGCCAGGTGCACGCCGTGCGCGCCTGGGACGACGACCACCTGACCTACGTGTTGACCGGCCAGACCTGCCCGCGTTTTCGCATCGAAGGGGTGCTGCTGCCCGACACCACGCTGACGCTCGCCAACCTGACCTGGCAGGTGCATGCGGCGCCCGGCCACGACCCGCACTCGGTGGTGCTGTTCCAGCCCGGTCACCGCCTGCTGATCTCGGCCGACGCGCTGTGGGAAAACGGCTTCGGTGTGGTGTTTCCGGAACTGGAAGGCGAAGACGCCTTCCACGAGGTGGGCGCCACACTGGACCTGATCGAAGGCCTGGCGCCGCTGACCGTGATCCCCGGCCATGGGCGGGTGTTCACCGACGTGGCCGGCGCCCTGGCGCGGGCGCGTACACGCCTGGAGCAGTTCACCACCTCACCCGACAAACACCTTCGTCATGCGGCCAAGGTGCTGATCAAGTTCAAGCTGCTGGAATGGCAGCGCCTACCGTTGAGCGACTTTGAAGCCTGGGCCCGGGGCACACCCTACCTGCTGAACCTGCAGCAGCGCATGGGCCAGGCCAGCTTTGGCGACTGGCTGATGCCCATGGTGGACGAGCTGGTGAAAAGTGGCGCCGCCCAGCGGGAGGACGGCTGGCTGGTGAACGCCTGATCAGACCCCGAGCATCAGCTTGAGGTTCTGCACCGCCGCGCCGCTGGCACCTTTGCCCAGGTTGTCCAGGCGGGCAATCAGCACCGCGTGGCCGTGGGCGGCGTTGCCGAACACACGCAGCTCCATTTTGTTGGTGTCCTTCAAGGCCACCGCATCGAGCTTGCCCGACTCGGTGGCAGGCGTCACCGTCACCCACTCGCTGCCGGCGTAGTGCGCGGCCAGGGCATCAAACAGTTGGGCGGCCGTGGGCGATCCAGGCAGGGTGTCCAGGTGCAGCGGCATCTGCACCAACATGCCCTGCGGGAAGTTGCCCACCGCCGGTATGAACAGCGGCCGGCGCTTCAGGCCGGTGCAGGCCATGATTTCGGGAATGTGCTTGTGGTTGAGCGTGAGCGCATAAGCCTCGTAGGCCGGCGCTTCGCCCTTTTCATACGCCTCGATCATGGTACGCCCACCGCCCGAATAGCCGCTCACGGAAGGCAGGCTGAGGGGGGTGTCGGGGGCGATCAGGCCCGCGTCGATCAGCGGGCGGATCAGCGCGATGGCGCCGGTGGCGTAGCAACCGGGGTTGGCCACGCGATCGGCCTGGGCCACGGCCCGCGCGTGCCCCCGCGTGAGTTCGGGAAAACCGTACACCCAGCCCGGCGCCACACGGTGGGCGGTGGAGGCGTCGATGATTTTGGGCTTGGCGCCCGGCAGGGCATCGATCATGGCCACCGACTCGCGCGCCGCATCGTCGTGCAGGCACAGGATGACCAGGTTGGCCTCGGCCATCAGCGCACGCTTGGCCTCGGGGTCCTTGCGGCGCTCGGGGGCGATGCTCAGCAAGCGCACCTGGGGCATGTGCGCCAGACGTTCGCGGATTTGCAGACCGGTGGTACCGGCTTCGCCGTCGATGAACACGGAAGGCATGTGGGGCTCACTTGGACACCGGCAAAGGCGTCAGTTCTGTTTCAGGAATGATCTAAATAATTATGCATTACGAGCCGACGAACGCCCCGTTTTGATGCATTGCACCATGATACAGTTCGCGGTTGCGATCGCCAAGGCCGGGCTTCCGGCCGACTATCCATCAGCCGGGTCAGAAGCCCCTCTCCTGAAAGAGACCTCATGAAGATTCACGAGTACCAAGGCAAGGAAATCTTGCGTCAATTCGGCGTGCCTGTGCCCCGCGGCATCCCGGCGTTCACGGTGCAAGAAGCCATTGAAGCCGCACAAAAACTGGGCGGCCCCGTGTGGGTGGTCAAGGCCCAGATCCACGCCGGTGGCCGGGGTAAGGGTGGTGGCGTGAAGGTGGCCAAGTCGATCGACGATGTCAAGGCCCGCGCCAGCGACATCCTGGGCATGCAGCTGGTCACGCACCAGACCGGCCCCGAAGGCCAGAAGGTCCGCCGCCTCTACATCGAAGACGGCGCCGACATCAAGAACGAGCTGTATGTGTCGCTGGTCACCGACCGCGCCACCCAGAAGGTCGCCCTGATCGCTTCCAGCGAAGGTGGCATGGACATCGAGGAAGTGGCCCATTCCACGCCCGAGAAGATCGTCACCGAGATGATCGACCCGCTGACCGGCATCACCGAAGCGCAGTCGCGCAAGGTCGCGGCCGCCATCGGCCTGACCGGCGCTTCCGTGGACCAGGCGGTGGACATCTTCGCCAAGATCTACAAGTGCTACATGGACACCGACGCGTCGTTGGTGGAAATCAACCCCCTGAACTGCGACTCCAAGGGCAACCTGATGGCCCTGGACGCGAAGTTCAACTTCGACGCCAACGCGCTGTTCCGCCACCCCGAAATCGTGGCCTTCCGCGATCTGGACGAAGAAGACCCGGCTGAAATCGAAGCCTCCAAGTTCGACCTGGCCTACATCAGCCTGGACGGCAACATCGGCTGCCTGGTCAACGGTGCCGGCCTGGCCATGGCCACCATGGACACCATCAAGCTGTTCGGCGGCGAGCCGGCCAACTTCCTGGATGTGGGCGGCGGCGCCACCCCCGAGAAGGTCACCGAAGCCTTCAAGATCATGCTCAAGAACCCCAAGGTCGAGGGCATCCTGGTCAACATCTTCGGCGGCATCATGAAGTGCGACACCATCGCCACCGGCGTCATCACCGCCTGCAAGGCCGTGAACCTGAACGTGCCGCTGGTCGTTCGCATGAAGGGCACCAACGAAGAACTGGGCAAGAAGATGCTGGCCGAATCCGGCCTGCCCATCATCGCGGCCGACACCATGGCCGAAGCCGCGACCAAGATCGTCGCCGCCGTCAAATAAGCCCGGAGCAGAAACACCATGTCGATCTACATCAACAAAGACACCAAGGTCATCACCCAGGGCATCACGGGCAAAACCGGCCAGTTCCACACCGAGAAGTGCCAGGAATACGCCAACGGCAAAAACTGCTTTGTGGCTGGCGTGAACCCGAAGAAGGCCGGCGAGTCCATCTTCAACATCCCCATCTACTCGACCGTCAAGGAAGCCGCGCAGCAGACCGGCGCCACCGTGTCGGTGATCTACGTGCCGCCCGCCGGCGCTGCCGCCGCCATCTGGGAAGCCGTTGAAGCCGATCTGGACCTGGCCGTCTGCATCACCGAAGGCATTCCCGTCAAGGACATGCTGGAAGTGCGCAACAAGATGAAGGCCAAGGAAGCGGCTGGCGGCAAGAAGACCTTGCTGCTGGGCCCCAACTGCCCCGGCCTGATCACGCCCGACGAGATCAAGATCGGCATCATGCCCGGCCACATCCACCGCAAGGGCCGCATCGGTGTCGTGTCCCGTTCGGGCACGCTGACCTATGAAGCCGTGGCCATGCTGACCGAAGTGGGCCTGGGCCAGTCCAGCGCTGTGGGCATCGGTGGCGATCCGATCAACGGCCTGAAGCACATCGATGTGATGAAGGCCTTCAACGACGATCCGGACACCGACGCCGTGATCATGATCGGCGAGATCGGCGGCCCCGACGAAGCCGAAGCCGCCATGTGGTGCAAGGCCAACATGAAGAAGCCCATCGTCGGCTTCATCGCTGGTGTCACCGCCCCTCCCGGCAAGCGCATGGGTCACGCCGGTGCGCTGATCTCGGGCGGTGCCGACACGGCGGACGCCAAACTGGCCATCATGGAAGAGTGCGGTTTTGTCATCACCCGCAACCCTTCGGAACTGGGCAAGCTGCTGAAGGCCCAGCTGTAATCAGCGTGCCGGGGCACCGTGGTCGCCGACGGGCGACTGCGGGAAACCACAATGACCAAGCCGGGTTGTCTGCGCGACAATCCGGCTTTTGATTTTTTTCGTGGCCGGGATGGCGGCCTCAGACAACCAGCAGGACAGCGCATGGAAGAATTTATGACAGCAACGTTCTGGCTCGCCGTGGGCCAGATCATCATGATCGACATCTTGCTGGGTGGCGACAACGCGGTGGTGATCGCGCTGGCCTGCCGCAAGCTGCCGCCCGCGCAGCGCCGCCTGGGCATTCTCTGGGGCACGGCGGGGGCCATTGGCCTGCGTGTGATCCTCATCGTGTTCGCGCTGGCCTTGCTGACCGTGCCTTACCTCAAGCTGGTGGGCGCCGTGCTGCTGCTGTGGATCGGCATCAAGTTGCTGGTGCCCGACGATGAAGACGAGCACGGCAACATCGAGTCCAGCGACAAACTCTGGGCTGCCGTCAAAACCGTGATCGTGGCCGACCTGGTGATGAGCGTGGACAACGTGATCGCCATCGCCGGCGCCGCCGAAAGTGCCGGTGGCGACCACAAAATCCCCTTGGTGATCTTCGGCCTGCTGGTGTCCATCCCCATCATCGTCTGGGGCAGCCAGCTGGTCATCAAGCTGATGGAGCGTTTCCCCATGATCATCGTGTTGGGTGGCATGCTGCTGGGCTGGATCGCCGGCACCATGGCCGTGACCGACCCGGCCGTGCTGCCACACCTGCCGGCCGACTACCTGGTCGCGGCGGTTCGCGAAGGTGCGCTGCCCACCGTGGTGTCCAGCCTGAACTACGGCGCGGGCATTCTGGGGGCCTTGCTGGTCTTGGCCGCTGGCATGTTGATGCGCAAGAAGAAGCCCGCCAACACCAACGGGCACTGATGCGCCGGCTGGCGCGCAACCCGCTGCCAGGCCGCCCATGATGCTGTACCAGTTCAGCAGCCGCTCGGACACCGGCCGATTGCGCACCAACAACGAAGACGCCGTGGCCTGTGAGGCGTCGTTGGGGTTGGCGGTGCTGGCCGACGGCATGGGCGGCTACAACGCGGGCGAGGTGGCCAGTGCCATGGCCACCGGCACGGTGTCCACCGCCCTGGGCACGTGGCTGCTCACGCACCAGGAGAAGGCCAGCGCACGCGAGACCGCCATCGCCATGCGTTTGAGCGTGGAGCGGGCCAACCAGGCGATCCACCAGGCATCGCTGGACAACAGCGAATTCACCGGCATGGGCACCACACTGGTGGTGGCCGTGTTCTCAGGCGCGCGGGTGCTGGTGGGGCATGTGGGCGATTCGCGCTGCTACCGCTGGCGCAACGAACAACTCAGTCAGCTCACCCGCGACCATTCGCTGTTGCAGGAACAGCTCGACGCCGGCCTGCTGACCCCACAGGCCGCGCAACACGTGCCGTACCGCAACCTGGTCACACGCGCGCTGGGGGTCGAGGACCAGGTGGCGCTGGACGTGGGCGAACACGTGGTGTCCCCCGGCGACCTGTACCTGTTGTGCTCCGACGGCCTGTCCGACATGTTGCCCGACGACGCGCTGGCGCAGTTGATAAAAAACGGCGGCCCCGACGCCGAATTGGCCCAGACACTGGTGGATGCGGCCAACGCGGCGGGGGGCAGAGATAATATCTCGGTCATTCTGGTGCGTGCGACAGGCGGTCCACCCACCAGACGCCTGTTGCCTCGCTGGTGGACGCGCTGAGGCGCATGGGCCGCCACGGGGCCCACGTCAGTCCCTTGGAGCCTATATGCCGAAAATGATCGTCTCGATTGACGGTGTCGTGATCAAGGAGGTCCAGCTCACCAAGGAGCGCACGACCCTGGGCCGCCGGCCCTACAACGACCTGGTGATCGACAACCTGGCCGTCAGCGGCGAGCACGCGGCCTTCGTGCTGGAGGGCAACACGGCACTGGTCGAAGACCTCAACAGCACCAACGGCACCTACGTCAACGGCAAGGCCATTCGCCGCCAGGCCTTGGCCCATGGCGATCTGGTGGAAATTGGCAAGTACAAAATCCGGTTTGTGGGCGAGGGACAAGAACTGTCGGGGGCCGCGCCCATCGCGGCACCCACCGCAACGCCTGCGGCCAGCCCCGCACCGGTGGGCGACCCGCCCAGTGCCTCCATCGAGGTGCTCAGCGGCCCGGCCGCCGGGCGCACCGTGCCCGTGGTCAAGGTGGTGACCACCTTGGGCAAACCCGGGGTGGCCGTCGCCTCCATCACGCGCCGCCACCACGGCCACGCGCTGGCCTTGGTCGAAGGCCAGGTGGCCCCCACGCTCAACGGCCACCCGGTGGGCGACGAGCCTGTGATGCTCAAAGATGGCGATGTGATTGAGCTGGCGGGCACGCGCATGTGCTTTCGGCAGCCCTGAACGCCGCCGCCCCGACCCACCCTTTAACAAGTCTGCCCCTGATGCACATACGCGTACTGGGCTGCTCTGGTGCCATTGGCAAAGATTGCCGCACCACCTCCTTCCTGCTCGACGACAACGTGCTGGTGGACGCCGGCACCGGTGTGGGCGATTTGACGCTGGACGAACTGCGCCGCATCGACCATGTGCTGCTGACGCACGCGCACCTGGACCACATCGCCGCGCTGCCCCTGATGCTGGACTCGGTGGCCGGCTTGCGCTCGCAGGCGCTCACGGTGCACGCCCTGCCCGCCACGCTGGCGGCGCTCAAGGCCCACGTGTTCAACAACACCATCTGGCCGGACTTCACCGTCATCCCCAGCCCCGAAGCGCCGTTTGTGCGCTTCGAGCCGCTGGACGTGGGCCAGCAGCTGACCGTGGGTGGCAAGGCGGTGGAGGTGCTGCCCGCCGTGCACACCGTGCCGGCCGTGGGCTACGCCGTGGCAGGCACACGGGGGCACTGGGTGTTCAGCGGCGACACCGAACGCAACCCCGCCTTCTGGCAGCGGGTGAACCAGCTGACGGTGGCCATGCTGGTGATCGAAACCGCCTTCAGCGACCGCGAAGCGCAGCTGGCCAAACGCGCCCTGCACCTGGCGCCTCACAGCCTGGCGCAAGAGCTGGAACACATCGTCTACCCACCGGGTGCGCGCTACCCGATCTACATCACACACACCAAACCGGCGGAAACCGAAGCCATCTTTGCAGAGGTGGAGGCGCTGGATCTGCTCCACCGCCACGAGCTGCACTGGCTCGCCGCCGGCCAGGTGTTCAGGCTGTAACAACACCATGGCCCGCAACGCCCGCCCCCACACGCTGGAAGCCTTGTTCCTGCGTCACCTGCAGCAGGTGAGCAACCGCATCCACAACGCCGACCGGCTCGAACAGATCATGATCGACGCCAGCGTGGACATCTGCCGGCTGTTCAATGCCGACCGGCTCACGCTGTATGCGGTCAGCCCCGACGGGCAATCCATCGTGTCGCGGGTCAAGACCGGGTTGAACACCAGCAGCGACCTCAAGCTGCCCATCAACACCCGCAGCATCGCCGGCTTTGTGGCCCACTACCGGCAAAAACTCAACATCGCCGACGTCAACGACGCGGACGAGCTCAAGGCCATTTCGCCCGAGCTGAACTTCCTGCACGCGGTCGACAAACGCACGGGCTACCGCAGCAAACAAATGCTGGTGCTGCCCATCGAGGACGATGGCGAACTGCACGGCGTGCTGCAACTCATCAACAACCGCGACGACCGGCCTTTTGGCAACATGGACGTCGAGGGCGCGCAGCAACTCTGCGAGACCCTGGCCATCGCGTTTCGCAAATGCCGTGTGTGGCCCACCGCCGACGCGCCGCCAGCGACCCCGGCACCGCCGCCCTCTGGCGAGCTGGCGGCAACCGACACGTCCAAAGCCCACCCTGTGGCCACGCGTTACGACCACTTGGTGCAAATGGAGCGCATCACGGCCGACGAACTGGGTGAAGCGGTGCGCCACGCCCGCGAGCACGGTCAGAGTGTGGAGCAGGTGCTGCAGCAGACCCACGGCATCGCCTGCGCCGATGTGGGCCAGGCCTTGTCGCGTTTTTTTGGTGTGCCCTACGTGGGTTTTCAGCCCAACCGCTTGCGTGTGGAGGCCCTGCATGGGCCACTCAAACGCGAGTTTGTCATCGGCCAGCGCTGGCTGCCGCTGGAGGACGGGCCCGACGGCCTGGCCGTGATGTGCCTGGACCCGGAGGCCACACGCAGCGCGCGCATGGTGCCGCAGATTTTCCCCAAGGCCAGCCGCATCCAGTACCTGGTCACCACACAGACCGAATTTCTGCAGACGCTGGACCAGATCTACGGTGCCGACAGCAGTGGCTCCATCGACGACCTGCTGGCCGACATGCTGCCGGTGGGCGAAGGCGAGGCAGAAGAAGACGACAGCGCGGTGTCGGCAGCGGCCGACAACGAGCTGGTCAAGTTCGTCAACAAAATCATCGTGGACGCCTACCGCCAGGGCGCCTCGGACATCCACATCGAGCCCCTGCCCGGCAAGGCCAAGACGGGCATCCGCTTCCGCATCGACGGCACGCTGATGCCCTACACCGAGGTGCCCGCTCAGTACCGTGCGGCCATGGTCACGCGCCTGAAAATCATGTGCGACCTCGACATCTCCGAGCGCCGCAAGCCGCAGGACGGCAAGATCAAGTTCAAACGTTTTGGCCCGCTGGACATCGAGCTGCGCGTGGCCACCCTGCCCTCGGCCGGCGGCGTGGAGGACGTGGTCATGCGCATCCTCAGCGCGGGTGAACCCATCCCGCTGGACCAGTTGGGCCTGACCCGCCACAACCGCGAGCGCCTGATCCCCACCATTGAAAAGCCCTACGGTCTGTTCTACGTGTGTGGCCCCACCGGCTCGGGCAAAACCACCACGCTGCACTCCATCCTCAAACACCTCAACACGCCCGCCACCAAAATCTGGACCGCCGAAGACCCGGTGGAAATCACGCAGAAAGGCCTGCGCCAGGTGCAGGTCAACAAAAAGGCCGGCATCGACTTTGCGATGGTGATGCGCGCCTTCCTGCGCGCCGACCCCGACATCATCATGGTGGGTGAATCGCGCGATCTGGAAACCGTGTCCATGGGCATCGAGGCCTCGCTCACCGGCCACCTGGTGTTCTCCACCCTGCACACCAACTCGGCGCCAGAGTCCATCGTGCGCCTGCTGGACATGGGCATGGACCCGTTCAACTTCGCCGATGCGCTGCTGGGCATCCTCGCGCAGCGACTGGCCAAACGCCTGTGTTCGTGCAAGCAGGCCTATGTGCCGGACGAGGCCGAGCTGCGCGACTTCGTGCGGGAGTTTTCACTGGATTTGCGCCACACGCCCGAGTGGCGGGACGACCCGGCCACCGCCGAACGGCACCTGCTGGAACGCTGGCGGACCGACTACGGCACCCCCACCCAAGGCCTGCAGATGTACCGCGCCGTGGGCTGCGAACGCTGCAACGGCAGCGGCTACAAGGGCCGCGTGGGCCTGCACGAGCTGCTGATCGCCGACGACACCGTCAAGCGCCTGGTGCAGGAGCGCGCCCGCGTGGCCGAGTTGCTGACGGCCGCCCTGGCCACCGGCATGCACACCCTCAAGATGGATGGCATGGAAAAGGTGTTGATGGGCCTGACCGACCTGAAGCAGGTCCGGTCGGTTTGCATCAAATGAGCTGAGGCCCCCTTGCGTCCCGCACCCTTTGGGTGCGGTCCGGGGCTCCGCCGCTGCGCGGGTCGCTGCCCCAAAAGGGGGCGCGTTTTCAGCTTGGGGCGTCCCGGCGCTGAAAACAAGGCCCCCCACTGGGAGGCTCAGGGCCGAGCGGCCTGCAGAACGTCGCGTGTTTTCATGGCCTCGCGCCGCGCCGCCTCGGCAAAGTCATCGCCCGAAGACGCGTACAGAACGGCGCGCGAGGAGTTCACGATGATGGGGCCATCGGGCCGCCAGCCAGCACGCACCGTGGCCAGCGCATCGCCACCCTGCGCTCCCACACCGGGAATCAGCAGCGGCACGGTGGGCGCGATGGCGCGCACGCGTTCGATCTCGGCCGGGTAGGTGGCGCCCACGACCAGGCCCAACTGGCCATTGAGGTTCCACGGGCCCTGCGCCAGCCGCGCCACGTGTTCGTACAACAGGGGCTGGCCGTCCACGCTGGCCAGGCGCTGGTTCTGCAGGTCGTCGCCACCGGGGTTGGAGGTGCGGCACAGCAGGAAGGCGCCCTTGCCGGGGTATTCCAGATAGGGCTTGACCGAATCCCAACCCATGAAGGGCGACAGGGTCACGGCGTCAGCGCCGTAACGCTCGAAAGCCTCACGCGCGTACTGCTCGGCGGTGCTGCCGATGTCGCCGCGCTTGGCGTCCAGGATGATGGGCACTTGGGGCGCGCTCACACGCATGTGGGCCATCAGCTGTTCCAGCTGGTCTTCGGCGCGGTGAGCGGCAAAGTAGGCGATCTGCGGCTTGAAGGCCACCACCAGGTCGGCGGTGGCGTCCACGATGGCAGCACAGAATTCGTAGATGCGCTGGGCGTCTCCGCGCCAGGCCCCAGGAAAACGGCTGGGTTCCGGGTCCAGCCCGACACACAGCATCGACTGGTTTTGCGCCCCGGCGGCGCGCAGCATGTCGGTAAAGTTCATCCCGGTATTGTAGGTAGCCGGCCCCGTGAGCCCGAATTTGTTAAGGTCGCTGGATGGCGCGACTCTCCTCCCGACAACTCATCCTGCTGGTGCTGCTGACCGTGTGCTGGGGCCTGAACTGGCCGGTCATGAAAAGTGGCATCGCCGACTTCCCTCCACTCACCTTTCGCGCACTCTCGCTCTGGCTGGGCCTGCCGGTGTTGGGCCTGGGGCTGGTGTGGCTCAAAGTGCCGTTTTCACTGCCGCGTGGCCCGGGCGGCGCGCACTGGCGTGAACTGGCCAAGCTGGCCACCACCAACATGTTCGTCTGGCACGCCTGCATGATCATCGCGCTGGGCATGTTGTCCAGCGGGCGAGCCGCCATCCTGGGCTACACCATGCCCATCTTCTCGGCCCTCATCGGTGCCTGGCTGTTCGGCAACGTGGTCAACCGGCGCGGCTGGCTGGGCGTGGGCGCGGCCGCCTTGGGTGTGCTGTTGTTGTTGTGGCACGAGGTCACCACGCTGAGCGGCAACCCGCTGGGTGTGGGCCTGGCGCTGTTTGCCGCCGCCACCTGGGCATTGGGCACGCAGCAGCTGCGACAAACCACCCTCCAAGTGAACACCTTGACCCTGTCTTTCTGGATGACGGCACTCACCGCCGTGGTGGTCTCGGTGCTGGCTTGGGGCCTGGAAGACGCCGACCTGCGCCACATCCCCACCGCCACCGCCTGGGCCGTGGTGTACAACGCGGTGCTGATTTTTGGTTTTGCCCATGCCACCTGGTTTTACCTGGCACGCAGCCTACCCCCGGTGGCGTCCACCTTGAGCGTGATGCTGATCCCCGTGCTGGGCGTGTTCAGCGGCGCGTGGTGGTTGAATGAGGTGCTGCACTGGCAGGACTGGGCTGCCGTGGCGCTGATGGTGGTGTCCATCGCGTCGGTGTTGTGGCCCAGCCGGGCGGCTGAAAGGCAATGAACATGGCTCTGAACACACCCTCCCTGCGCCTGGCATGCGCGCTCCTGGCCAGCGGCCTGCTGCTGGCCGGCTGTGCCACGCTGGATGCAGACGAATGCAAAGCCGCCGACTGGCGGCAGATCGGCCGCAGCGACGGCGAGCGCGGGTATGGCACGGGCCGGCTGGACGAGCACCGCAAGGCCTGTGCCGAACACGGCATCACCCCCAACGCCGACCGCTACTGGCTGGGCCGTTCCGAAGGCCTGCAACACTACTGCAGGCTGGACAACGCCCTGCGCGTTGGCCGCGCCGGCCAGGGCTACCAGGGCGTGTGCCCACCCGCCATCGACGCCCACTTCCGCCAGTGGCACGCGGCCGCCTACGAGGTCTCGCGCATCCGCTCGGCCATGGACAGCGTGAACAATGAGATCGACCAGCACGAGCGCCGCCTGCGCCAACGCGACATCGATGACCGCGAACGCCAGCGGCTGCGCCAAACCATCCGTGAGCTGGACCGCCGCCGCGAGCGCCTGCGCAACGACCTGCACGACCAGGAGCGCCGGGTGGACCGCCTCACCCAGGACTGGCGTCCGGGCATGCCGCCCCGATGAGCGGACCCGCCGACCCCGGCTCGCTGGCCGCCTTGCAAGCCCAGCACGGCCCGCGCTACCGCTGGTTGCTGCTGATGGCGGTGATGGTGGGCACCATCGCCTCGGTGATGTCGTCCACCATCGTCAACGTCGCCATCCCGGACATGAGCCGCCACTTCACGCTGGGGCAAGACCGCGCGCAGTGGGTCACCTCGGGCTTCATGGCGGCCATGACGGCTTCCATGCTGACCACGCCCTGGCTGCTCTCGCGTTTTGGCTACCGCGCCGTGTACGCCGGCTGCATGTGGCTGTTGATGGCGGGTGGCCTGCTGGGCGGCCTGTCCAACGACTACACCTGGGTGCTCATCGCGCGGGTGGCCGAAGGCCTGGCCGCCGGCGTCGTGCAGCCCATCGCGGCCATCATCATCCTGCGCGCCTTCGCACCCCACGAGCAAGGCCGCGCCAGCGGGCTGTTTGGCACTGGGGTGGTGCTGGCACCGGCGCTGGGCCCCAGCGTGGGTGGCCTGTTGGTGGACTTTTTTGGCTGGCGCTCCATCTTCTTCATGGTCGTGCCCTTCTGCCTGGCCTCACTCTGGCTGGCTCGGCGCTACGTGCCCACGGGCGCGCCGGGCGGTGTGGCGGCCGGCCAGGACAACACCCGCCTGGACTGGCTGGGCCTGCTGCTGGCCACGCTGGGCACGGTATGTCTGCTCAATGGGCTGGTGGCGTTGAACGACAAGGGTGGCCACCAGAGCCTGCCGCTGCTGGGCGCTGCCGCCGCGCTGGTGCTGGGCTTTCTGGCCTGGCAGCGCCGGCTGGGGCGGCACCACACCGTGGGCGCCGTGCGCCCGTTGATGGACCTGAAGCTGTTCCAGCACCGCCAGTTCGCCATGGGCTGCCTGGTGTCGCTCACCTACGGCGCGGCCCTGTTCGGCTCCACCTACCTGTTGCCGGTCTACATGCAGGTGGGGCACCAGTTGGCTCCGGCGTTGGTAGGCACCATCCTGCTGCCGGCCGGCATGGTGCTGGCGCTGACCATCCCCGCCGTGGGCCACCTGGCCGACCACCAGCCCGCGCACCGGCTGGTCAGCGGCGGATTGCTGTTGCTGGCCGGCTCCTTCGCGCTGATGGTGACACTCAAGGAAAACACCCCGCTGATCTGGATGACCGCGTGGTCGGTGCTCGGCCGCATTGGCCTGGGCTTCATCCTGCCTTCGCTCAACCTGGGCGCCATGCGTGGCATGCCCCACGACACCATCTCGCAGGGCTCCAGCACCGTGAGTTTTGTGCGCATGCTGGGCGGCGCGGCGGGCGTGAGCCTGTGTGGCGTGGCGCTGCAATGGCGGCTCTCGGCCCACGGTGTGGCCTTGCACGACACCGCCCACGGCGCCGACCGGCTGGCCGCCTTCAACGAGGTGTTCCTGATGTTGGCGGGCGTGTGCACACTCGCTATGCTGGCGGCCTGGAAACTGCGCCCCACCACACCACACACCCCAGGGACAACATAACAACCATGTGCCAACTGCTCGGACTCAACTGCGCCACCCCCACCGACGCCAGCTTCAGCTTCACCGGTTTCTGCCAGCGCGGCGGCAACACCGGCGAACACGCCGACGGCTGGGGCATCGCCTTTTTTGAAGGGCGTGGGCTGCGCCACTTTGTGGACCACGAAAGCGCGGCCAACTCGCGCATGGCCGCCTTCCTGCAGACCTACCCGCTCAAGAGCAAAAACATCATCGCCCACGTGCGCAAGGCCACCATCGGTGAGGTGAGCCTGGAAAACGCCCACCCCTTTGTGCGCGAACTGTGGGGGCGCCACTGGGTGTTTGCCCACAACGGCGACCTCAAGGACTACTTTCCGCGCCTGCACACCCACTACCTGCCCGTGGGCAGCACCGACAGCGAACGGGCTTTTTGCTGGCTGATGCAGGAGCTGGCCAAATCGCACGCCGGCACGCCCAGCGTGGCCGAACTCACGCTCACGCTGCGCGAGCTGGTGCCCCAAGTGGCCCAGTTCGGGACCTTCAATTTTTTGTTGTCCAACGGCGAGGCGCTGTGGGCCCACTGCTCCACCAAGCTGCACTACCTGGTGCGCCAACACCCGTTTGCGCAGGCCACGCTGGTGGACCACGACTGGACGGTGAACTTCGCCGAACTCAACCAACCCGGCGACCGGGCGGCCGTGGTGGTGACCACGCCGCTGACCACCAACGAACAATGGACCGCGTTCGAACCCGGCGAGTTGAAGGTGTTTGTGGACGGCTTGCCGCAGGCTTGAGCTATTTTTCCAGCACCCACTGGATGACAAACTTGGCGGCAAAGCCCACCATGCCAAAGGCCAGGCCCAGGAACAACACAAAGGTGCCGAACTTGCCCGCCTTGGACTCCCATGCCAGCTGCCCGATGATGAACAGCATGTAGAGCATGAAGGCACCCACGCCAAACGTGAGGCCAAACCCGGCGATCTCCGCTTCGGTGTAGCCGAACATCAGCGGCCCTCCGCAACGTCGGTGAGCGCGTTGCGCTCGGGCAGGCCACTCACATCCACCAGGTCGCGGTAGGCATGCCAGCTCGCGTGGCCCAGTACCGGCATCACCACCACCAGGCCCAGCAGCAGCGTGGCCAGGCCAAACGTCACCAGCAACATGATGAGTGCGGCCCAGGCGGCCATGCACACCGGGTTGTCGGTCACACAGCGCCAGCTCGTCAACACCGCCACACGCAGGCTCACGCGGCGGTCAAGCAACAAGGGGATGGCCACCACACTGGAGGCAAAAATCGGCGCCGCCATGATGCCGCCGAGCACCAGCCAGAACTCGAACAGCCAGCCACCGTCGGCCAGCACCACGTGGCGCAAAAAGTCCACCGGGCTGAGGATGGGCACGGGCGCCAGCAAGGTGATGAGCGCGGCCGAGGTGAGCACCCAGCCGGTGGCCGACGCGCCCAGCAGGCTGCCAAACTGCACCAGACACCAGTAATCGTTGCCCCATTTGTTGCGGTGGCTGCGCTGCCAGTTGAGCCAGGTGCGCTGCACCAAAGCCAGGTCGGCCGGTTCACCCCGTTCGATGGCACGGCTCAGCGCGTACAGGCTGGTGGCCAGCACCGGCGCCACCACCATGAAGCCCGAAAAGGCGCCAGCCAGCCACCAGAACTGGTCGTGCGCGAACCACGCGATCAGGGCGCCAAAACCCATCATCGCAACGCCATGCAACAGGCTGAGCGGACCACAACGCCACATGTCGCGCCAGCCCAGCGCCAACCAGGCCAGGGGACGGGTCATGGCGACCTGGTGCACGGGGGGCAGATCGGCGTGAACGGGCGATGTGGGCATGGACAGGACGTTGGGGCAGGGGTTCGGCCCGAGTGTAGTCAATCGATCTGACGCGTCAGATCACGGCACGGGCACGGGTTCGCTGTCGGCAATGTCCATCACACGCAGGCTCACCCCGCCCGATTGGCGCAGGTTCTTGTCGCCGATGACCGGGCGCGACGCAAACGAGGCGTAGCGCACCCGCAAGGCCTGAATTTCGGTGGCCAGCGCGGGGGCGTCGTCGATGCGTGCCTCGTAGCGTTTGAGCACACCCCAGGCCGACTCGATGACCTTGGCGTTCTGGGTGTTCAGGGCATCGTCCCGCAGCTCCAGCACCGCCGCACGCGGGTTGCCTGCCAGGCTCTGGCGCATGGCTTTTTCAATCATGTGCAGCACCTGTGTCAGGGTGTCGCCCAGCCGCTCGGCGTAGGGCGGGTGGGCCACCGCCGCCTTGGCCAGCAGTTCGGTCAGGGCCTTGGAGGTGCAAAACCGCAGGCCGATGCGTTGCACGGCGGTGTCCACCTCGTCGAGCTGGATGGCGCGCTGCGCCATCTGCGACAGCAAGGTGAGCAGGTTGCAGGCGGCCTCGAAGTCGAAGCTGTCGTCGCCCACACTGGCGATCATGGCGCGCACCAACTCCAGCACCCGCGCGGTCTGATGCTCCAGCATTTGCATCAGGATGTCGATGACTTGGGTGAGCCGGCGCAGGCGCACCGACTTGTCGAAGCGGTCGGCCATGTTGCGGGCGTCGTCCAGGCAACGTTGCAAGCCCTTTTTGTCGTTGTTGGCCAGGCGCATGAAGGCCAGCAACACCAGCGACTGCGCGTCAAACATCTTCGAGTCCAGCCCCAGGCGCACCGCACGGCTGAGCATCTCCTCGGCCATCTTGGGGTCGCCACAGTAGTGGGCCAGCATGCCCAGGCGCTGCAAGCGCCCGATGGAGGCAGGCGTCATGTCGGCCGCCATCTTGTACGACACCATGGCGCTCTCGAATTGGCCCATCTCGATCTGCGCCCGGCCCATCACGTCGTAGGCATCGGCGTAGCCGGGCTCGGCGTTGATCAGGCCCTCCAGCGTGGTGCCGGCCTGTGTCACCTGGCCGGCTTCGATCTGCGCACGCGCCACCCCCAAGCGGGCCCAGGGCAGGGTTTTGGCGGCGATCACCGCCTCGTACAGCTTCTGGGCGTCGGCAAAACGTTCCAACCGCAACAACAGCTCCGCCCCCACCCGCGCGGCGTAGAGCCAGAACTCGCCGCGTTGCTCGAAGCGCTCCAGGCACAGGTCGGCCGCTTGTTCGAAGGCCTGTTTTTCGACGGCCGCGAAGATGGCTTGCAGCGACACCTTGCGGCGCCGGGCCTGGTGCAGGCGGGCATCCAGCTGGGCCGCGGTGTAGGGTTTGAGCAGGTAGGCATCCAGCGCCGACTCGGCGGCCTCGGCCACCTTGGCGTACGAGGCCTCGCCGGTGGCCATGATGAAGATGGTGGCAAAGGGCAGCAGGCCGCTGCGGCGCAGGTCGTCCAGCAGGTCCTGGCCGGTGACGTTGTCGTTGGGAAAATGCTGCTCGCAGATCACCACATCGAAGCTGCGAAATTCCAGCTGGCGACGCGCATCGGCAATGCGCGAGGCCTGCAAGACCTGGCGCAACCCCAGGTCACGCAGTTGCGACACCAGGATGGAACGCGACACGGGGTTGCCATCAACCACCAGGGCCGAGCCGTCGCGCAGATCGTTTTTCAGTTTGCTCATGGGAAAAGCTTGCGCCCAATGTAACCACCGGCGGGCGCCAGCACAACCGCCGCCGCCAGTGCCTAAGGCAAGAGGGCGGCCAGGCCACCTTCGGGCTCAAAGCGCCCGTTGCGATGCAGCAACCGTGTGGGGCCGTCCCACACCGGCTCGCGCACGCTGTGGCGCGCGTCGCCGGGGTAACAGATCACACGCACACCCTCGTGGTCGTGGGGTTCGGGCTGGACCAGCGCTGGCCCCGCCTGGCGCGCGGCCTCCAGCAAGCCATCGACCTGCGTGTGGCGGGCCAATTGCGACAGGCTCATGATCTGCGGCGGCGCCAGGTCAATCGCTCCGTCCCAATAGCGTTGCAGCGCCTCATGCGGCGTCAGCCAGACGGCCTCCGTGGCCTCGTGGTCATCGTGTTGTGCGTCCTGATCGGCCGGCGCACGGGCGACAAAAAAACGGGTGTCGAAACGCTTGCGCGTGACCGAGGCCAGGCGCGGTGTGATCCAGCGCGACCAGGGCACCAGGCTGGCGGTGGGGGCACGCAGCCCCTGCGCGGCCAAGGCGTCCATCAGCGATCGGCCTTCGGCCAGGCGGTGGCGCATGGCGGCCAAACCCGCCGCATCCAACTGGGCCCCAGGCAGCACGCCACACTCTTCCAGCGTTTCGCGCAGCGCCGCAAGGTACAGGCCCACAGCGGTGTCCACGGGTGTGTCGGGTTCGGCCAACTCGGCCCGCAGGTGTTCGGCCTCGCGGTCCAGGTGCTGGGCGGCGGCGCCCAGATCGGTCGGGTCCAGCTTGCCACCGGGGAACACGTAGACACCGCCCAGCTCGGCCGAGTCGCCGTGGCGGCGCATCATCAGCACCTCCAGCCCGGCCGGGGCATCGCGCAGCAACATGACGGTGGCGGACGGCAGCGGCGCGCCGTCCAGGGCGGTGAGGTGGATGTCGAGGGCCATGGCCCGATTGTGGCGCGGGATCGGCGCCCGGCTCAGCCGCCGAAAGCCTTGCGGCTGGCGACCGCGCGGTCCAGGCGGCGCGCGATGTTGCCACACACCAGATCGCACAGCGCATAGACGGACTCATCGGCGATGCGGTAGTACACGCTGGTGCCACGCCCTTCGCGGGCCACCAGGCCCTGCTGCATCAGCACCGCCAGGTGGCGCGAGATGTTGGCCGCGGTGAAGCCGCAGAGCTGGGCCAGCTCGCCCACGTTGCGTTCGCCCTGGCGCAACCAGTTGAGGATGTGCAAGCGCGTGGGTTCTGACAAAGCCTGAAAGTAAGTTGCCACTTCACCAATCGCCTCGGGCGGCAGGTGCGCCATGTCGGGCGTGCACTCGGGGGTGGGGGTGGTGGGGGTCATGGGTGGCTTTCAATGCCTTGCAAGCGGCTGGGATTTCATTGTATCATTGCGCAATTAATCAATCAATTAAATATTGATGTTCGGATTTTTTGGCGACCACCCGTCCCCGGAGCACCCCATGTACACACACACCACCGCCCTGTCGCTGCTGCTGGGCCTGGCCAGCCTGCTGGCCGCCGGCCCCGTCCTGTCCAACGGCCTGGCCACCACCCCCGTGACCGCCCAGGGCGGTGCTGGCGCCGCTGTATCGCTCAACGCCGTGGTCGAGGCGGTGCGCCAGACCACGCTGTCGGCCCAGGTGCCGGGGGCCATCGTGGCGCTGCGCGTCAAGGCGGGCGACACGGTCAAGGCCGGGCAGGAATTGCTGCGCATCGACGCCCGCGCAGCGCAGCAAAACGTGGCCGGCAGCGCCGCACAGGTCGAGGCCGCACAGGCTTCGCTGAACGTGGCCGCCACCGAATACGAACGCCAGCAGCAGCTGTTTGCCAAGAACTACATCAGCCAGGGTGCGCTCGACCGCGCACAGGCCCAGTACCGCGCCGCCCAGGCGCAGGTGAACGCCTTGCAGGCACAAACCCGCGCGGCGCAGACGCAGTCGGGCTTTTTTGTGCTCAACGCGCCCTACGCTGGCGTGGTGAGCGAGGTGCCGGTGACGCTGGGCGACATGGCCATGCCGGGCCGCCCGCTGATCACCCTGCACGACCCCAGCGCGCTGCGCGTGACGGCCGCCGTGCCCCAGACCCTGCTGAACGGCCTGGGCCAAAGCCCCCAGGGCGTGCGTTTCGAAATTCCCGGCCTGCCCACGCTCAACGGCCCGCAGGCGGCCACCCAGGTGCAACTGCTGCCAACGGTGGACGCGGCCACCCACACGGCCCAGTTGCGGGTGTCTTTGCCCGACAACCTGCGTGGCATCGTGCCCGGCATGTTCGCCCGGGTGTGGCTGCCGGCCGCGCAGCCAGGGGTTGGCACACCCCAACCCAGCCTGTGGGTGCCGGCCAGCGCCGTGGTGCGCCGGGGCGAGATGACCGGCGTCTATGTGCTGGACGACAAAGGCGCCGCCCGCCTGCGCCAGGTGCGCCTGGGCGCACCCAGCGGCACACAGGTGGAAGTGCTCAGCGGCCTGAGCGCCGGTGAACCGGTGGCCACCGATGCGCAGGCCGCGGCCCGCGCCACCACGCCGGCAGCCGCCCGCTGAGCCGAGGACACACCATGAACACCCCCGAACGCATGGGCATCTCGGGCCGCATCGCCGGCCTGTTCCAGAGCGCGCAGATCACGCCGCTGTTGGCGCTGGTGGCACTGCTGCTGGGCATCTTCGCGGTGCTGGTCACGCCACGTGAAGAAGAGCCACAAATCAACGTGACCATGGCCAACGTCATCGTGCCCTTCCCCGGTGCTTCGGTGCGCGACGTGGAGGCGATGGTGGCCACACCGGGCGAACAGGTGTTGTCGCAGATCGCTGGCGTGGAACACATCATGTCGGTGTCGCACCCCGGTTTGGCGGTGCTGACGGTGCAGTTCGAGGTGGGCGTGCCGCGCACCGAAGCCCTGGTGCGCCTGCACGACACCATACGCGCCAACGCCGACTGGCTGCCACGCAACCTGGGCGTGCTCGACCCCATCATCAAACCCAAGGGCATCGACGACGTGCCCATCGTCAGCCTGACGCTGTTCAGTCAGGATGCCGACGCCACCGCGTTTGACCTGGAGCGTGTGGCACACAGCATCGAGACCGAGATCAAGCGTGTGCCCGGCACCCGCGAGGTGGTGACCATCGGTGGACCTGGCCGTGTGGTGCGGGTGGCCATCGATCCGGCGCGCATGAACGGCACGGGTGTGACGGTGCATGAGTTGCGCCAGGCCCTGCAATCGGCCAACCTGGGCCTGCCCGTGGGCGAGCTGCTGGGCGCCAACCAGAGTGTGGCCATCGAGGCCGGCCCCTACCTGTCGCGCGCCAGCGAGGTGGCCGACCTGGTGGTCAGCGTGCGCGGCGGCAAGCCGGTGTTTCTGAAAGACGTGGCCGAGGTCAGCGACGGCCCCCTGCCCGCTGCCAGCTACGTGTGGCATGGCACGGCGCAAGCCAACGGCAGTACCGAACACACCGCCGTCACGCTGGCCATCACCAAGAAGCCGGGTGAAAACGCCATCGACGTGGCCAACGCGGTGATGCAGCGTGTGGACGCGTTGCGCAACACCGTCATCCCGGACAACGTGCAGGTGGCCGAAACGCGCAACTACGGCGCCACCGCCAACGACAAGGCGCAGCAACTCATCAAGAAGCTGCTGTTCGCCACCGCCTCGGTGGTGGCGCTGGTGTTCATCCCCCTGGGCAAACGCGAGGCCGCCATCGTGGGTGCGGCCGTCATCCTCACACTCACGGTCACACTGTTCGCCTCCTGGGCCTGGGGTTTCACGCTCAACCGGGTGTCGCTGTTCGCGCTCATCTTCTCCATCGGCATCCTGGTGGACGACGCCATCGTGGTGGTGGAAAACATCCACCGCCACCAGCAGCTGTTCCCCGGCAAAACGCTGGCCGAGATCATCCCCGGCGCGGTGGACGAGGTGGGTGGCCCCACCATCCTGGCCACGCTGACCGTGATTGCGGCCCTGCTGCCCATGGCCTTTGTGAGCGGCCTCATGGGCCCCTATATGAGCCCCATCCCCATCAACGCCAGCATGGGCATGCTGTTGTCGCTGGCCATTGCCTTTGTGGTCACGCCCTGGCTGGCGCGGCTGTGGATGAAGGCCCACCCGGGCGGTGAACACGCGGATGGCACCCCCACCCACAGCGGCATCAGCGCCAAGCTCGCACCCCTGTTCGAACGTGTGTTCCAGCCCCTGCTCGACGACCAGCGCGGTGGCCGCAACCGCAAGCTGCTGGGCCTGGGTGTGGCCTTGCTGATTGCCCTGTCGGTGGCGCTGCCCGCCTCCGGCCTGGTGCTGCTCAAGATGCTGCCCTTCGACAACAAGTCGGAGTTCCAGGTGGTGGTGGACATGCCCGCGGGCACACCGGTGGAAAAAACCGCCGCCGTGCTGCGCGAACTGGGCGCCCACCTGGCGAAGCAGCCCGAGGTGACCGACTACCAGGCCTACGCCGGCACCGCCGCACCCATCAACTTCAACGGGCTGGTGCGCCAGTACTACCTGCGCGCCGGAGGGCATGTGGGCGACATCCAGGTCAACCTGGTGGACAAGGCCCAGCGCAAAGACCAGAGCCACGCCATCGCCACCCGCGTGCGGCCTGAGCTGCAAAACATCGGTGCGCGTTTTGGCGCCAACGTGAAGGTGGTGGAAGTGCCGCCCGGCCCGCCCGTGCTCTCGCCCATCGTGGCCGAAATTTATGGCCCGGAGTCCGACGGCCGACGCGAGGTGGCGAAAGCCGTGCGCGCCGTGTTCGAAAAAACCGCCAACGTGGTGGACGTGGACGACAGCAGCATCGCCAGCGCACCCCGCAAGCTGCTGGTGGTGGACCGCCGCAAGGCCGGCTTGCTGGGTGTGCCCCAGGCCGCCATCGTGAGCACGCTGCGCGCAGGCCTCACGGGCGAGGCCGTGACCCACCTGCACGAAGGCAGCAAGTACCCCGTGTCGGCCTACATCCAGTTGCCCCCCGAGCGCCACGGCGACCTCGACGCCTTGCTGCAACTCAGCGTGCGCGCGTCTTCGGGCCAGGCCGTGCCCATCCGCGAACTGGTGACCGTGAGCGACAGCGAACGCGAGCAACCGATCTACCACAAGGACTTGCTGCCGGTGAACTTTGTGGTGGCCGACATGGCCGGCCAGATCGACAGCCCGCTGTACGGCATGTTCCAGATGCGCAGCGAGATCAACGCCATCCAGGCCCCCGACGGCGGCCAGCTGGAGGAGTTCTTCATCAGCCAGCCGTCCGACCCCTGGCGCGGCTACGCCCTCAAGTGGGACGGTGAATGGCAGGTGACGTATGAAACCTTCCGCGACATGGGTGCCGCCTACGCCGTGGGCCTGGTGCTGATCTACCTGCTGGTGGTGGCGCAATTTGGCAGCTACCTCACGCCGCTGATCATCATGGCGCCCATCCCGCTGACCATCATCGGCGTGATGCCGGGCCACGCGCTGCTGGGCGCGCAGTACACCGCCACCAGCATGATCGGCATGATCGCGCTGGCCGGCATCATCGTGCGCAACTCCATCCTGCTCGTGGACTTCATCCACCTGCAAGTGCGCGAAGGCGTGCCCTTTAAAACCGCCATCGTGCAATCGGCCATCACACGCGCCCAGCCCATCATGCTGACCGGCCTGGCCGCCATGGCCGGCGCCTTCTTCATCCTGGACGACCCCATCTTCAACGGCCTGGCGATCTCGCTGATCTTCGGCATCTTCGTCTCCACCGTGCTCACCCTGGTGGTGATTCCCACGCTGTACTACGCGGCCTACCGCAAGCAACACGCGGCACCGGCCCAGGCCTGACTTCGATTTTTCAACCGCTTTTTTAGGAGCACTCTCATGACCACCTGGCAAACCGTTCGTGTCGTCGCTGGCGCCTTCATCCTCCTGTCCCTGGCCCTGGGCATTCCCGGCAGCCCCCTGTTTGTGAACCAGTGGTTCCTGGCCTTCACCGCTTTTGTCGGCGTCAACCTGCTGCAAAGCGGCCTGACCAAGTGGTGCCTTATGGAATCGATCCTGGCCAAACTCGGCCTCAAGCGCGCCGACTGACCGAGGCCACACCATGCACATCAAGCCACTTGGCGCCGCGCTGCTGCTGGCCTGGGGCGGTCTGGCCTCTGCGGGCACATTGCCGCAGGCCTGGTTGGCCGCCCGCCAGCACGACCCCGACATGGCCGTGGCCCAGGCCGCGCGCCAGACCGGCGACGCACGCCGCCAGCAAGCCCGTGCGCTGTGGCGCCCCACCGTGGGTGCCAGCGCCAGCGCTGGCCTCATGGGCGCGGACAACCGCATGGGTGGCGCCAGCTTTTCGGCGCCCGGCTTTGGTCAGGTGGACGGCGCGTCCTTCCGCAGCGCGGTGGACGCCGGCGCCGGCTACCGCTGGAGCGTGGGCGCACGCCTGCCGCTCTACAGTCCCGAGCGCACGGCACAAGCCCGCCAGCTCGAACTGGCGGGCGACGCCGGTGATCTGCAATGGGCCGCCACCGAGCAGCAACTGATGCTCAAGACCGCCGAGCGCTACCACGCCGTCGCCCTGGCGGGGGCGCACCTGCAACTGCTCAAACAGCAGCAGGTGTCGGTGGACAAGGCACTGGTCGAGGCGCAGGACCGCTTCAAGCTTGGCGACCAGCCCATCACCGACAGCCATGAAGCCCGCGCCCGCGCCGAAGCCCTGCGTGCACAGGTGCTGGCCGCCGAAGTGGACCAACAGGTGGCGCGCCGCGCCCTGGCCGACAGCACCGGCTGGAACGACGCAGCGATGGCCGACATGGCCCTGCCCAACGCAGCAACCACACTGGTCGGCGACCTGGCGGCCTGGCTGGAACGCGCCCGCGCGCAAAACCCGCAACTGCGCCAACAGGCCCTGGCCGTGGCCAATGCACAGCAGGAACTGGCCAAGGCCGAACGCGGCGCGGGCACCACGGTGGACCTGGTGGCCCAAGCCGGCCGCGACCACCTCAGTGGCAGCGGGCCGGGCACTGGTGCGCTGGGCAGTTCTGCCATGAGTGGCACGCAATACATGGCTGGCATCCAAGTCAACGTGCCGATCTACACCGGCGGGCAACGCGCTGCCCGCGCCCTGGAGCTGGCCGGTCAACTGCAACAAGCCCAGGCCGAGCTGGACCGCACGCAACAACAGATTGCGCAGCAAACCCGTGCCCTTTGGCTGCGGCTGCAAGCTGCAGAAGGTCGGGGTGCCGCGCTGCTGGCGGCGCGCGAAGCCAGCCTGGCGCGTCTGGACGCCACCCGTCTGGGCCGCCAGGTGGGCCACCGCACCACACTGGAACTGCTCAACGCCGAAAGCGACGCCAGCGCGGCCGAACTGGCGCTGACACAATGGCGCAGCGCCGTGGCGCTGGACCAGTTGCGCCTGTGGCAACTGGCCGGCGCGCTCGACGACACCAGCCTCTCAACGCACTGAAACCTCGCCCCATGACCGCCGCCCCCTCGCCCACCCCGCTCAAGTTCCTCGTGCCCGGCTGGTTTGCCATCGCCATGGGACTGTGTGGTCTGTCACTGGCCTGGTCGCGGGCGGTGCCCAGCCTGGGCGAACTGGCCGGCGCCATCGCGCTGGCGGTGGGTGCGCTCGCGCTGGCGGTGTTTGTGGTGCTGGGGGGCCTGTCGCTGCTGCGTCTGCAGCGCCACCCCGAGGCGGTGGTGGAGGACCTGCGCCATCCGATTCGACACGCCTTTGTGGCGGCCATCCCCGCGTCTGTGGTGCTGCTGGCCACCGTGGCCACCACCCTGACTGGCCCCTCCCAACTGGCGCTGGCGGTGTGGATGCTGGGTGCGGTGGCGCAGTTTGCCGTCACCGTGTGGGTGATGGCGCGCTGGCTCAAAGGCAACCGCGAAGGCGGCTTTGTCTGGGCCGGCATCACGCCGGTGCTGTTCATCCCCATCGTCGGCAACGTGCTCACGCCCCTGGCCGGTGTGGCGCTGGGCCAACCCGAATGGTCGGCCGCCCAGTTCGGTGTGGGCGTGGTCTTGTGGCCGGTCACGCTCATGCTGCTGGCGGTGCGCCTGGGGCAGATCGGCCTGTGGCCCGACCGCATGCTGGCGGCCACCTTCATCACCGTCGCGCCGCCGTCGGTGATCGGCCTGGGCGTGCTGCAGCTGGGTGCACCACCCCTGCTGGGCTGGGCCTTGTGGGGCCTGGGCCTGTTTTTCCTGTGCTGGTCGGCCACGCTGTTCAAACGCGTGGTGGCCCAGCCCTTCTCCATCGCCTTCTGGGGCCTGTCCTTTCCGCTGGCGGCCTTCACGGCGCTCACGCTGCGCCTGTCGGAAAACGCCGCCCCCGCCTTCGCCCACCTCGGCGTGGTGGTGCTGGCGCTCACCTCCATCGTCATCGCCGCCCTGGTGCTGGGCACGGTGCAAGGCCTGCGTCGCGGCAGCCTGCTGGTGGCCGAGCCGGCGCCGGCGGCCATGGTGCCCACCTCCGCCTGAGCCGCCCATGATGCCCACCCGCCGCTCCGTTTTCACTTGGCTGGTCACCTGCGGGTGGACGGTGTCATGGCCGGTGCTGGCCCAAGGCGGCCCGGCCGTGTCGCTGGAGGCCGCCCGCGCTGCCTTTGAGGCCGGCAAGGTGACGCTGATCGACATCCGCGAGCCCGACGAACACGCCACCGGTGTGGCCGCCGGCGCGCAGCTGCTGCCCATGCGCCAGCTGGCCGCGCGCCTGAACGAAATACCCAAAGACAGCAGCCGTCCGGTGCTGCTGATCTGCAACACCCAAAACCGCTCGCGTGCGGTGCAGCAGGCGCTGAAAGACCGTGGCTACCACCACGTGCAGTACGTCAACGGCGGCATGAGCGAATGGGCGCGACGGGGCTGGCCCATGGTCAAGCCGGGCGCCGCCAAGGGGCCACTGAAGTGAGCCCAGCCCACGCCCAGGTCATCCCGCTCTACCGGCAGGACAACAGCCACCCGCAGGCCCGCGTGTGTGCGCAGTGCGAGGTGCGGCGCTCGGCCTTGTTCGGCGCCCTCGACGAAGCCGGCCTGGACCAGATCCACAGCCACATCGCCTCGCTGACCCTGGCGCCTGGGGACACCGTGTACCAGCGCGGTGAACAGGGCGCGGCGGTCTACACCGTGCGCAGCGGCGTGGTGCGTTTCGAACGCGTCACCGAACGTGGCGACCGGCGCATCGTGCGCCTGGCCGGCGCGGGCGACCTGATTGGCCAGGAGAGCGTGGTTCAACGGGCACACGGTGACGACGCGGTGGCCTGCACCGAGGTCGAGCTGTGCCGCATCCCCTGCCATTTGCTCCATGAGATGAGCGCGCGCGAACCGGCCCTGTTGCACGAACTCATGCGCCGCTGGCAAAACGCGCTGGACGCGGCCGAGACCTGGGTGACGGACCTGACCACCGGCCCGGCGCGTCGCCGCATGCTGCGCCTGCTGCTCAAGCTGTGCGACTACACCAGCGCCCAGGGCGAGATCTGGCTGCCGTCGCGCGATGAGATGGGTGCCATGCTGGACATGTCGGTGGAAACCGCCAGCCGCCTGATCAGCGCCCTGCGGCGCGAAGGGGTGCTGCAAACGCCCGGCCTGCGCACGGTGCAGGTACAACGCGAGATGCTGGTGCGTGTGCTGACCGCCGAAGAGGCCTGACGGAGCCGGCATCCGTAGTTTCCGACCCCGCTGCCCCATCGGCCAACGGCGACAATGGCGGCGAAGGACACACGCCATGGAACTGCCCGCCCACCAACTGAGCATGACCGTGCTCATGACCCCGGACACCGCCAACTTTTCGGGCAAGGTGCATGGCGGCAGCCTGCTCAAGCTGCTCGACCAGGTGGCCTACGCCTGCGCCAGCCGCTACGCCGGCACCTATGCGGTCACGCTCAGCGTGGACCAGGTGGTGTTCCGCCAGCCCATCCATGTGGGCGAACTCGTCACCTTCCTGGCCTCGGTCAACCACACCGGCACCTCGTCCATGGAAATTGGCATCAAGGTGCTGGCCGAGAACATCCGCACACAGGAAACGCGGCACGTCAACAGCTGCTTCTTCACCATGGTGGCGGTGGACGACAGCGGCAAACCCCAGGCCGTGCCGCCGCTGCGGCCCTTCACGCCCGACGAGCGCCGCCGCCACGCGGCCGCCGAACTGCGCAAGACCATGCGCCGCGAGATGGAACAGCGTTTCGCCGCCATCCGCTAGGCGTCTGCGCGGCAGAACTCACCGGGAAGGCGAGCGTTCCAGGCGCTTCAGATCAAAGCCCTGCGCGGCCAGGCGCCCCAACAGCGCCTCGTAGGCGGCAGCGTCCACCTGCGGCGTGCGCGAGAGCACCCACAGGTAATCGCGTCCCGGCTCGCTGACCGCCACGAGCTGGTACGCGTCATCAAGGTCGATGACCCAGTAATCGCCCCACACCAGCGGCAGCCAGCCCAACCAGGCCGGCGCAAAACGCACCTTGAGCCGCGGCGAGTCGGCAGCGCCCAACTGGCGCGCTTCACCCAGCGCCTCGATCACCTCGCCCTCGGCCGTGCGGCAGCGGTTGAGCACCTCCACCCGGCCGTTGGCTTGCAAGGTGTAACGCGCGCTGGTGTCGGCCACACAGCGGCGCTGAAACACGTTGGGGTAACGCGCCACCTCGTGCCAGGTGCCCATGTAGCGGGCCACGTCCAGCGTGGCGATGGGTGCCAGCGGCGATTCCGCCCAGGCCACCGGAGCCAGGCACAGGCACAAAGCAAAAAAGGCAGCGTTGCAGCGCAGTCGCAGGGTCATGGCGGCATTGTCGGACAAGCGACGGCTTCGACGCCGCGCGGCGCACAATGGCCCCATGAGCCTGCAGCAACTTGCCCCCAACGACCTGCGCCTGCGCATTGCGCCCGAGACCCTGGGTTTTGCCGACACCAGCGGCCTGGCCGATCAACCCCTGCCCTGGATCGGCCAGGAGCGCGCGGAACAGGCGGCCCGCTTTGGCCTGCAGATGGACCTGCCCGACTACCACCTGTTTGTGCTGGGCGATGTGGGCAGCGGGCGCACCACCCTGATGCGACAGATGATGGAGGCGGTGGCGGCCACGCGCCCGGTGCCACCCGACCTGTGCTACCTGCACAACTTCGACGCGCCCGAACACCCGCGCGCCTTGCGCATGCCCGCGGGGCAAGGGCGCCTGCTGCGCCAGCTCATGACCCGCCTGAGCAAGACACTGCAGACCGACATCCCCAAGCGCCTGGCCGGGGCCGACTTCAAGGCCGAGGAAGAGCGTGTGGTGCGCGCCTACAAAACGCAGGAAGAGCACGCCTACGCCGAACTCAGCGCCTTTGCCGAGGCGCGCCATTTTGGCCTGATGCGCGATCAGGGCCACATGGTGTTTTCGTTGCGCAACGCGCAAGGCGCCTTGCTGACCGAAGCAGAGGCCCTGGCGCTGCCCAAAGAGCAGCGCAGCGAAATCGACCGCGCCGAAGAGGAACTGCGGCAGGCCATTGGCCGTTTCCTGGAGAACAACCGCGCCATGGAGCGCGTGATGAACGAGGGCCTGGCCGCGTTGCGCCGCCAGATGATCAAGCCCATGCTGGACCACGAGCTGCAGGACATGCGCAGCGAGCTGCGCAAGCAGATCAAGGACAGCGTGAAACTGGGCAACTACCTCGACCAGGTGCAACACGACGTGCTGGAAAACCTGGAGCTGTTCCAGCCCATGGAAGACGACGAGCCCACGCGCCTGGCCGCACTGGCCGAGGTGCTGGCGCGGCTGCGCGTCAACCTGGTGGTGGACAACCACGGCCGTGAGGGCGCGCCGGTGGTGGTGGAAGACAACCCGGTGTTCCGCCAGCTGTTCGGCTGCATCGAGTACCAGGCCGAGGAAGACGTGCTGAGCACCGACTTTTCGCGCATCCGCGCCGGCAGCCTGCTCAAGGCCCACGGCGGCTTTTTGATGCTGCACCTGCGCGACCTGCTCAGCGACGAACCGGTGTGGGAGAAACTGCGCCGCTTTTTGCGCAGCGGGCGGCTTCAGATCGAAGAGCCCACCACCATTTTCTCGCCCATGGCCACCGTGTCGCTGGAGCCCGAGCCGGTGGACGCCGACGTCAAGCTGGTGCTGATCGCCTCGGTGGAGGACTACTACGCGGTGCAGGAAGGCGACCCCGAATTCGCGCGCCGCTTCCGCTGCAAGGTGGACTTTGCCGACAGCTTTGCCGCCGAGGCCGCCACGCGCCAGGCCACCGCCATTTTTGTGGCCCACACCTGCCGCCGGCTGGGCTTGCCGCACTTCAGCGCGGCGGCCGTGGCGGCCCTGCTGGAAGACGCCCACCGCGAAGCCGAAGACCAGCGCCGCCAAAGCGCCATCTTTGCCCACACCGAGGTGTTGCTGATGGAAGCCGCCATGCTGGCGCGCCAGCGCGGCGCCAACCTGGTGGACGCCAACGACGTGGCCGCCGCGCGCCAGGCACGTGTGCACCGGCACAACGCGGTGGAGGAACGGCTGCTCGACACCCTCACCGACGGCGACCGACTCATGAGCCTGCAGGGCCACACCGTGGGCCAGGTCAACGGCCTCACGGTGATCGACCTGGGCGACCACGCCTTTGGCTTCCCGGTGCGGGTGAGCGCCCGCACCCACGCTGGCGACAAAGGCCTGGTCAACATCGAGCGCGAGGTCAAGCTCTCCGGCCCCATCCACGACAAAGGCGTGCTCATCCTGCACGGCCACCTGGCGTCGCTGTTCGAGCACATCGCGCCGCTGGCGCTCAACGCCTCGGTGGTGTTCGAGCAGGAGTACAACGGGGTCGAAGGCGATTCGGCCTCGTGCGCCGAGTTCTACGCCCTGCTGTCCAACCTGTCGGGGCTGGCCATCGACCAGTCGATTGCGGTCACGGGCGCCATCAACCAACACGGCGAGGTGCTGCCGGTGGGTGGCATCAACGAAAAAATCGAGGGCTGGTTCAAGGCCTGCGAACGGGCTGGGCTGACCGGGCACCAAGGGGTGTTGATCCCGGCACGCAACCGCCGCCACCTGATGCTGGACGCACGCGTGGTGGACGCCGTGGCGCGAGGCGCCTTCCACATCCACACCGCCGACACGGCCGCCGAAGGCCTGGCCTTGCTGACCGGCGCCGACTGCGGCACACGCGAGGCCGGCAGCTACCCACCCGACAGCGTGCTGGGCCGCGCGGAACAGACGCTGCTGGCCTACCGCCGCGCCTGCCAGGCCATGGCACAACCAAAGCAGACATGACCGACCCCACGAGCACACCAACGCAGGCTCCGACACCCACGCCGGCACCCACAGGCCTCAGCAGCGCCCAAGCCACCGAACGCCTGCGCACCGACGGCCCCAACGCCCTGCCCCGCGCGCCGCAGCGCACCACCTGGCGCATCACGCTGGAGGTGGCGCGCGAACCCATGTTTCAGTTGCTGGCCGCCGCCGTGGGCATTTACCTGCTGCTCGGCGAGCGCTCCGAGGCCCTGGTGTTGCTAGCGTTCCTGGCGGTCATCGTTGGCATCACGCTGGTGCAGGAGCGCCGCACCGAGCGCGTGCTGGAGGCCTTGCACGACATGACCAGCCCGCGCGCGCTGGTGTGGCGCGATGGCGAGCGGCAACGCGTGGCCGGCACCGAGCTGGTGGTGGGCGACCTCATCGAACTGGCCGAGGGCGACCGCGTGCCCGCCGACGCGCGGCTGATCCTGTCCAACGACCTGCGGGTGGACGAATCCCTGCTCAGCGGCGAATCGCTGCCGGTGGCCAAACAGGCCGGCAGCGCCACCGCCGGCACGGTGTTCGCGGGCACCCTGGTGGTGGCCGGCCAGGCCCGCGCCGAGGTGACCGCCACCGGCGTGCGCAGCGACATCGGCCGCATCGGCAAGGTGCTGGGCACCCTGCCCGTGGAGGCCACGCCGCTGCACCGGCAAACACGCCACATGGTGCGGTGGTTCTCGGTGTTGGGGCTGTTGGTGAGTGTGGTGGTGGGCTTGCTGTACGCCTGGGCCCTGGGCGACTGGTTGGGCGCGGCGCTGGCCGGCATCACCATGGCCATGGCCATGCTGCCACAGGAGTTCCTGCTGATCCTGACCGTGTTCATGGCCATGGGCGCGTACCGCCTCTCCAGCCACCGCGTGCTCACGCGACGCGCCGCCACCATCGAGGCGCTGGGCTCGGCCACGGTGTTGTGCACTGACAAGACCGGCACGCTCACCGTCAACCGCATGGCGATCGCACGGCTCGTGCGCCTGTCCGAGGACAGACCTCAGCACTGGGACGCCACCGACGGCGCGCTGCCCGAGCCCTTCCACGCCTTGCTGCGCCACGGCATCCTGGCGAGCGAGAACGACCCCTTCGACCCCATGGAGCGGGCCTTCCACACGCTGGGCAGTCAGCACCTGCCCGCCCCGCCCGAGGGCTGGACGCTGGTGCACGAATACGGCCTGAGCGCCGACTGCCCGGCCATGACCCACGTGTGGCAAGCCCCGGGTTCGCCCCACACCACGGTGGCCATCAAAGGCGCACCCGAAACCGTGGCGCGGTTGTGCCGGCTGCCCCCCGCTCAAGCCGACCTCTGGCTCGCTCAAGCGCAGGCGCTGGCGGCGCAAGGCCAGCGGGTGCTGGGCGTGGCACGAGCCGAATGGGGCACCGGCCAATGGCCGGCCACGCCCGAGGGCTTCGACTTCCAGCCGCTGGGCCTGGTGGCCCTGGCCGACCCACTGCGCGACAACGTGCCGCAAGCGGTGCGCGACTGCCAACAAGCCGGCATCCGCGTGGTGATGATCACCGGTGACCACCCGGTCACGGCCCAGGCCATTGCGCGGCAAGCGGGCATCGCCGGCGCCGAGGGTCTGTTGCTGGGCTCCCAGGTGGCGGCCCTGGACGACGCGGCCCTGCGCCAGGCGGTGGCGCACACGGCGGTGTTTGCGCGGGTGGCGCCTCAGCACAAGCTGCGCATCGTGGAAGCGCTCAAGGCCAACGGCGAGGTGGTGGCCATGACCGGCGATGGCGTCAACGACGCGCCCTCGCTGCGCGCCGCCCACATCGGCATTGCCATGGGCGGGCGCGGCACCGACGTGGCGCGCGAATCGGCCTCGCTGGTGCTGCTGGACGACGACTTCAGCACCCTGGTGCAGGCCATCCGGCTGGGCCGGCGCATATTCGACAACCTGGGCAAGGCCATGCGTTTTGTGCTGGCCGTGCACGTGCCCATCGCCGGCCTCACGCTGGTGCCCCTGGTGCTGGGCTGGCCGCTGCTGTTCACGCCCATGCACATCGCCTTCCTGGAGATCGTGATCGACCCGGTGGGCTCCATCGTGTTCGAGGCCGAGGAAGCCGAAAACGACCTCATGTTGCGCCCGCCGCGCCGGCCCGACGCGCCGCTGTTCGCGCCCGCGCTGATCGCCACCAGCCTGCTGCAGGGCAGCGTGGCGCTGCTGGGGGTGGGCGGCTTCTATGGGGTGTTGCTCGGGCACGCCTGGGCGGTGGACGAAGCCCGGGCCGCCGCGTTTGTGGCCCTGGTGTTGGCCAACCTGGCCCTGGTGCTGGCCAACCGCACGCGCCAGCCGCATTGGCGCGGCGCCTTCGGTGGCCACAACCGCGCGTTGCTGCTGACGGCGCTGCTCACACTGACCATGCTGGCGCTGGTGCTGGGCGTGCCGGCATTGCGCACGCTGTTCGGCTTTGCCCTGCCCGATGTGGCCACCCTGGGCCTCGCGCTGGCCGTTGGCGCCGGTGTGCTGCCGCTGCTGTGGGGGTTGCGGCACGCCCTGCGGCGCTGGGAAACGCCTGCCTGATACGGATTTGCATTCAGGCCCAGAACGGGGGGGTGAACCCAGTGACCCCATCTTGATGTGACTCTCTCCGCTTCGCAACAGATGGGTTCGCCTCACGCGTAGGGTGCAGCACGACCACGTCCTCATCCGTCGTTAAGCGGCATGCCCCCACAACTGGCAACCAGCATGCTGTCTGCGCAACGCTTTATCTTCTGCGCTGCCGTCATGTGAGGCGACTGCGCAGTACCCCAAGCGCCTGTGATCAGAGGCCCAGCAGCGCTCGTGCGACGTACCCTGCAATACGCGGGTTCTCTTTGAGGCGCCGCGTGCTGTAGCCGTACCAGGCTGCGCCAAAGGGGACGTAGATGCGTACCACAAACCCCTTCTGGCGGAGCGAATCGCGCAACGGCTCGCAAACACCCAGCAGCATCTGGAATTCAAACGCTGCTGGGTCGGTGCCGGTCTTGCGTGCCAGGGCGATCACTTGGTCTATGAGCCCGGCATCGTGCGTCGCGACTGCAACGAAAACGCCAGCCGTGAAGCAGCGTTCGACGTGAGCGAGGAAATGCGGGTTGATCGCCGCGCGATCATCGTCCGAGCCCTCAACGAGGTGCTCTGGCGCCTCGCGGTAGATGCCCTTGCAAATCCGCACGCTGCTGCCAGTGGGCAGCAGGCGATCAAGATCGCCAGGTGTGCGGCGCAGGTAGGCCTGAAGCGCGAGCTCAACGTGCGGGTGGCGTACCTGCAGAGCCAAGAACAGATCGATCTCGCGCTGCGTGCAGGTCGCGTCCTCCATGTCGAGGCAAACGGCATTGCCGAGTCGGCCAGCTGTCGAGAGCACCTCGTCGAGCAGCGCTTGGCAACGTTCGACATTGAGCAGAAGACCAAAGGCACTCGGTTTGACCGACAGCGTCGATCGCACCCCGCTGGCGTGCACAGCTTCAAGCACCTGCAGGCTGTCGTCGGTCGCGCGCCGTGCCTGTGCCAACGACGAGGCAGCCTCGCCGAGCACATCGAGCGTCGCAACAAAGCCGTTGGCATTGAGGAGTCGAACGCGCGCGAGGGCTTCGGCGAGCGTGGCGCCCGCGATATAGCGGCGCGAGATCTTGCGCACCAGGGCGCGGGGAATCCAGGGGATGGCGCGAACGGCCATCGCATTGAAAGCAGACATGAGAACTCCGTGAACGAACCTGGGGTCACGACCTGGCGGACGCAAATACGGTCGCGCCTCTGGCGGTCGAGACCCATCGGCCTACACAACGGCGGCCGTTGGCAGGCTTGATGCAGCGAGCGGCCACGTGAACGGCCGCGTCATCTGCGAGTGATCAACGGTTGGCCAGCGGAGGCCAGGCAGCAGCGTACATGGGGTTCTGGGAGTGGTCGGCCCATGCGAAGGCATGCCCGAGTCAACTAATTCTAGTCGGCCGAACGAGGCGCTATCACCTGGTCACGATGGAATCGCTGGTTGCCAACGAACGACCGGGAAGCCGACAACAGTGCCTTAGCACGGCGAGGCGAACCAAAGAAGTTACGTTTGAAAGCGACGCCGTGTGAGTGCTGTGGGTGCGCGCATCAGAGCCGCACGCGGGCCTCGCCAATCCCATCAAACACCGCCACCACCGCGTCGCCGCGCTGGGCCGGCACGATGCCCACCCAGGTGCCGGTGGTGACCACGGTACCGGCCGGCACCTCGCCATAGAGGGCGCAGGCACGTTGCAACCACTGAGGCAAGAGCCAGGCCGGGTCGCCCAGCGAATGGCTGCCCTGGCGTTGCAATGGCGGCTGGGTGCCCACCGTCACCCGGCAGGTCTGGGCCGCCCAGTCGCGCCGAACATAGGGCACCCAGTTGCCCAGCACCAACGCCCCGTGCGATTGAAAATCGGCCAGCCGCAGCAAAGGCGCGGCGGCCGACGCCTGCTGCCAGCGCGAGTCCACCACTTCGATGGACACGGCCATGGCGTCGATCAGGTGGTCCACCGCGTCGGGCTGAAGGCTGGCCGCCTGCGCGGCGTCGACCGCCACCCCGAGGCGCAGCGCGATTTCGATTTCAATGCCCCGCTGGTGAAAGGGCCAGTCGCCGGCCGTGGCGGGGCTGGCCCACACGCCATCGGGCGGCAGCGGCGCGTGGGTGAGGGGCAGGTCGCGGCTGGGGCCGCCCGATTTCCAGTGCCGGGGCACGCCGGGCTGGCCGGTGAGTTGTGCCATCACGGCCACCTGCACGGCGTAGGCCTGGTCTGGTTCGGACAAACTGGCCGCCAGCGGCAGGGCGTCGGCGGGGGTGGCGCTGCGGCGGGCCTGCAGCAAGGCGTCGATCACGGGAAGTTGGGTCATGGTGCCCTCAAGCCTACCCGACTTGGCCAACCCCATTTGTTCCAATTTTTTAAGAATATAAATCAGCCATCATCTTGTTTTTTCGCAAAGCCACTTCAGCTACCCTGAACGTGTTTCAACCACCCATTGATGGAGACTCCATGAAATTCCTTTCCGCATTGGCCCTGGTCCTCTCGCTGGGCCTGGCCGTGGGCATGAGCGATGCCGAGGCCAAGCGCATCGGCGGCGGCAAGTCCACCGGCATGCAGCGCCAGGGCACCACCGAAAAAGCCCCCACCGCCACCCCGGCACAAACCCCGGGCACGCCCGCCGCCGCTGCCGCCCCGGCGGGTGCTGCCGCAGGCGCCACGGCTGCCGCTGCCGCGCCCAAGCGTTCGTGGATGGGCCCGCTGGCCGGCATCGCGGCGGGTCTGGGCATTGCGGCCCTGGCTTCGCACCTGGGCTTTGGCGAAGAACTCGCCTCCATGCTGATGATGGGCCTGCTGGCCTTCGCCGTCATCGCGGTGATTGGCTTCATCATGCGCAAGCGCGCTGCCGCCCAGGGTGGCCAGAACGGCATGGCCTACGCCGGCGTGGGCGCGGGCAACCAGGCCGGTGCGCCCGCCCCGCGCGCGTTCGACGCCGCCATGCCTGCGGGTGGTTCGGCTTCGACCGGCTCCATGATCGGCGCCAACCTGGGTGCACAACCCGCGCGCAGCATTCCAGCCGACTTTGACGTGCCCGCCTTCGTGCGCAACGCCAAGGTGCAGTTCATCCGCCTGCAAGCCGCCAACGACGCCGGCAACCTGGACGACATCCGCGGCTTCACCACGCCCGAAATGTTTGCCGAACTGCAGATGGACCTGCGCGAGCGCGCTGGCGCCACCCAGACCACCGAGGTGCTGACGGTGGAAGCCGACGTGACCGATGTGACCGAGGACGACCAGCGCTACGTGGTGAGCGTGCGCTTCACCGGCACCATGCGCGAAGACAGCGCCCAGACCACCTCCTTCGACGAGGTCTGGCACCTGACAAAGCCCCGCCAGGGTAACGCCGGCTGGGTGCTGGCGGGCATCCAGCAGGTGCAGTGACACCAGCTTGAGCTAGGACAAGGGTGCGTGGGGCACCCGTGCCTATACTGGGGCGCGTACCGGTAAGCCCCATGTCGACAAAGCCCCGCATACCCCCTGCCACGGCCGCTCCTGCGGCCGTTCGCCGTTGGCGCATAGGCTCGGTGCTGCTGTGGTTGGTGCTGGCCTGCCTGCTGCCGGGCATGGTGGGAACGGGCGTGATGTTTGCGCTGCAGTACCGCGAGGGCCGGGCGCAACTCGAAAACGACATGCTCACCACCGCACGCGCCCTGGTGCGGGCGGTGGACAACCAGTTGCTGATTGCCCGCGCCAGCGCCTTGTCGATGGCCGCTTCCGACCACCTGGCAACCGGTGATCTGACCGCCTTTCACGCCCACGCCCGCGAGGTGCTGATGGCCACCGGCGTGGGCATGAACGTGGTGATCAGCGACCCGCAGGGGCAGCAACTGCTGAACACCCTGAAAGCGCCGGGCGAAGCCTTGCCCCACCACGGCAACCTCACCTCGGTGCTGGGGGTGTTGACCAGCGGCCAGGCCGTGATCTCGTCGATCTACACAGGAGGCGTTTTGGGCCGCCCTGTCCTCAGCGTGGATGTGCCGGTGTGGCGCAACGGCCAGGTGCACCAGGTGCTGAGCCTGGGGCTGCTGCCACACGAGTTCGACGGCATCCTGGCCTCCCAGCGGTTTCCCGAAGAACAGCTAGCCGCTATCTTCGACGCCGAGGGCACCATCGCGGCACGCACCATCGCCCCGGAAACTTATGTGGGCCAAAAGGGTGTAGCCGATTTCATCGCGCGCATCCGGGCCAGTCCGGAAGGGATCATGACCACCATCACACGCGAGGGTGTGCCGACGTTGTCGGCCTGGAGCCGATCACTCACCACGGGCTGGAGCGTCGGCATAGGCATCGCTCAGCCGGTGCTGGAACGCCACCTGAAGCACAAGCTGGGCGTGCTTGGGCTGGTCATGGTGGCGTTGCTGGCCTTGGGTCTGCTTCTGGCCTGGTTGGCCGCCCGCCGCATCGCCGACTCACTGCAGGCACTCCGTCAGCAAGCCTTGGCCCTGCGTGAAGGCGCCCCGTGGCCGCAAACGGCGGGGTATCTGAGCGAAAGTGCCATGGTGAGCGAGGTGCTGCATCAAACGGCGCGCCAGTTGGCGACGCGAGCGGCCGAGCTGGACGAAACCCACCGCCTGGCCGGATTTGGTGTGTGGCGCTACCAACCCGCAGCCGACAAGGTGACAGTGTCCGAGTCGGTCAGCGAGTTGTTGGGGCGTGACGTGCACACATTTCGCGACCTGCACGGCACGGTGTTCGACGCCAGCACCTGGGCGGAGCTCAAGGCAACCCATTTGGCAGCGCTGAACGGCAGCACGTCCTATGAGATGGAAGTGCCCGCGCGGCGCAGCGACGGCCAGATGCTGTGGCTGCAACTCAAGGGCGAACCGGTGCGCGATGCGCTGGGCCAACTGGTGGAGGTGCGTGGCAGCGTGCTCAACATCACCTCGCGCAAGGAGGCCGAGCTGGCGCTGGAGCACGCGCGGCTGGTGCACGTGCACCACCTTGAGGAGGCCGTGGCCTCGCGCACCGCCTCGCTGACCACCGCCAACGAGGCGCTGCAGCGGCTGAGCCACACCGACGTGCTGACCCAACTGAACAACCGGCTGTCCACCAACGAGCGCCTGCGCCAGGAGTTCCTGCGCATGAAACGCCATGGCCAGCCCTATGCGGTGTTGTTCATCGACATCGACCGCTTCAAACGCATCAACGACACCTATGGTCACGAAACGGGCGACGAGGTGTTGCGCCAACTGGCGCGTGTGCTGCAAGGCGCCGCCCGCGTCACCGACTTCGTGGCACGCTACGGCGGCGAGGAATTTTTGGTGCTGCTGCCCGACACCACGCAGGCCGGCGCCCTCACGCTGGGCGAAAAAATCCGCCAGGCCGTGGCCACACAAACCTTCCCGGTGGTGGGCGAGGTCACGGTCAGCGTGGGCGTGTCGGAGGCACGGGGCGCCGACAAAAACGAGGAAGAAGCGGTGCACCGCGCCGACAAAGCGCTCTACCGAGCCAAGTCAGAGGGCCGCAACCGGGTGTGTTGCGACTGACGTGGCCACGGCACTGCCTTTGCGAAACGCATCGGGCGTGACCCCCATGAGCCGGCGGAACATGGCGATGAAGGCCGACACGCTGGCGTAACCGAGGTCGAACGCGATGGCCTCGATCTTCTCGCCCGCCTCCAGCCGGGGCAGGGCTTTGACGATGCGCAGGCGCTGGCGCCACTCCAGCAAGCCCATGCCCAGATCGCGCTGGCAGCGCCGCACCAGGGTGCGCTCGGTGGTGTGCACCTGTTGCGCCCACTCGGCCAGGCTGCGGTTGTCGCCCGGGCTGGCCTGCAGCGCCAGCAACACCGGTGCCAGCAGGGGGTCGTCAGAGCTGGGCAGGTAGCTGCCGGCGCGGGGCGCCTGGGCCAACTGGTCCACCACCACCTGCAGCAGGCGCTCGTGTTCTGGCGGGGGTGGGCCGTTGGACGGCGTCTGGCGCAGGTGGTCCAGCAGCGCACGCAGCAGCGGGCTGGCGATCAGCACACAGGCATCGCGTGGCATGTGGTCACACAAGGGGGCGCTGATGTAGAGCGAGCAGTGGCAGGCCTCCAGGTGGTTCAGGCCCGTGTGCTCCACCTGCGGCGGCAACCAGATGCCGTAGGGCGGTGGCGCGGTGTAGTGGCGGTCGGCCAGCTTCACCTCCATCACGCCGCTGAAGGAATAGACGAATTCGCCCCAGGCGTGGCGGTGCTGCGGGTAGGCCGTTTCGGCCGGTACCCAGGTGGCGCGGAAAAAAATGGGCGCCGGCAACGCGTCGCTGAAGGGCGGCTGGCGCAGGTGGCGAGGGGTGGCGGGCATGGCGTGTGGGGTGCGCGATGGCGCAAGTTCGCCATCGCTTGTCCGATTCTCGTTATTCCGCGCGGCAAGGACAACCCACAATCGCGCCATGTGTCAGCAGCAAATGAGTTGTCCGGTTCGTAGCAAGTAATCTGTCCGGTTTGTGGAGGAGCGATGCAACACGCCCCCATG
>NZ_JBHTBZ010000044.1:0-1793 GCF_042665235.1 Hydrogenophaga defluvii
GCAGGGGCGTCGGCAAGCGCGTCGATGGTCGCGCGCTTGGAGCCCTCAACAGATTTCCAATAGGCTACCAATCGACTTCCCCGAGGACACTTCGATGCGTATCAGCCACGAGGCGATCTACCAAGCGTTGTACGTGCAGGGTCGTGGAGCGTTGCAGCGTGAATTGACGGCATGCCTGCGCACAGGACGGGCTCTACGCGTACCCAGAGAGCGTGTGAGAGCCCGCGGGAAATCGTTCGTCACGGCGGAGATCATGATCAGCGAACGACCGGCCAGCGTTGAAGATCGCGCAGTGCCCGGCCACTGGGAAGGTGATCTCATCCTTGGACTGGATAGCTCGGCAATTGGAACGCTGGTTGAAAGAACGACGCGCTTCACGATGCTGCTGCATCTGCCACCCCAGCCTGGTCATCGTCAGCAGCCACGAGACAAACACGGCCCCGCATTGGCAGGTCACGGTGCCGAGGCCGTCCGAGAGGCGATTACAAAAGTCATGAGTTCGCTGCCAAAGCAGCTGAAGAAGTCTCTGACCTGGGATCAGGGAGCGGAGATGGCCCAGCACGTGAAACTCTCAATGCACACTGGCCTACAAGTCTATTTCTGCGATCCGCAAAGTCCTTGGCAGAGAGGCACCAACGAGAACACCAATGGGCTGTTGCGCCAATACTTCCCAAAGGGCACGGACCTCAGCGCGCATCGAGCAACTGATCTGCAGGCAGTAGCACTGGCCTTGAATACGAGACCGCGCAAGTCACTCGACTGGCAGACGCCCGCAGAGGCCTTCAATGAGCTGATACGCTCGGTCAATAAACGCAGTGTTGCGACGACTCGTTGAATGCGGGCTGACTGCCCTGGTCGCTGTGGTGGATGACACCCTTGGGTTTGCGCTGCTCCAGCGCCATGTTCAAGGCCGCCAGCACCAGGTCTGCCGTCATGCGTTCACCCATGGACCAGCCCACCACACGCCGGCTCCAGACATCGATGACCACGGCCAGATAGAGGAAGCCCATCCAGGTCGGCACGTAGGTCATGTCAGCCACCCACAGCTGGTTCGGGCCAGTGGCGTGGAAGCGCCGGTTGACCAGGTCATTGGCCGGGGCCTGACGTTTGTCGCGACGTGTGGTGACGGTGAAGCCTCGGCGCTTACTGATGCCGTGGATACCGGCTTGCCGCATGAGACGCGCCACACGCTGGCGGCTGATGCACACGCCTTGCTCGATGAGCTCGGCCCGTACCCGGGGCATGCCATAGGAATCGTAGGAGTCCTGGTGAATCTGGCGGATGCGCTCTGTCATCACCGCGTTGGCGATGCTGCGCTGCGACGGGGCACGTTCGCGCCAGGCATAGAACCCGCTGGCTGAGACACCGAGGACGCGGCACATGGTGCGCACAGGAAGGTCGGCCTGGTTTGCCATCACGAGTCCGAAGACTTCGTGGATGTCGCATCGCTGCGACCGGCAAACCAGGCCGTAGCCTTTGCCAAGATGTCGCGCTCCATCTGAACCTGGCGCAACTGCCGGCGCAGGCGAACGAGTTCTTGCCGCTCGGCCGTGGTCAGGCCTTCCTTGCCTGGTAAAGGTTTGCCGTCATCAATGGCGGCCTGGCCGACCCAGTTGGTGATGGACTGAGCGGTGACACCGAACTCACGTGAGAGCTGCGCGGGTGAGCGACCCGCTCGCACTAGATCGACCATCTGCTGGCGAAATTCCGCCGGGTACGGCGGTCGTACTTTGGACATTTGCGACTCCTTGAACACAAAGAATGATGTGTCCACGGAACCCGGTCAACTCCAA
>NZ_JBHTBZ010000045.1:0-1167 GCF_042665235.1 Hydrogenophaga defluvii
CTAGTGTGCTGTCCCGTTATTTTCTGGCATTAATCCTGCATGCCAATGCGGTATCTTGGGAACGGAGATACCGCCATGAGAAGAGGAAGACCGAAAGTCGAATTGCTGCTTACAGACGATGAGCGCGAGCAGCTTCAGTCGTTCGCGCGCAGCCGATCCCTGCCTGCGGCGTTGAGTGCGCGGGCCCGTATTGTCCTGAGCAGTGCCGATGGCGAACTCAACAACGCCATCGCCGAGCGACTGGAGCTGACCAAGGCCACGGTGGGTAAGTGGCGAGCCCGGTTTGTCGAGCGACGTATCGCGGGCTTGTATGACGATGTTCGCCCTGGCAAACCGCGCACGATCGATGATGAACGCGTGGCGCATTTGATCAAGACCACGCTGCACACCAAGCCAGCCAACGGCTCGACACACTGGAGCGTGCGCACGGTGGCGGCCGAGACCGGCATCTCCAAGACCAGCGTGCAGCGCTACTTCCAGCTCTTCGGTTTGCAGCCGCACCGCACCGAGACCTTCAAGCTCTCCAACGACCCGTTCTTCATCGAGAAGCTGCGCGACGTGGTCGGCTTGTACCTGAGCCCGCCGGATAACGCGCTGGTCATCTGCGTGGATGAAAAGAGTCAGTGCCAGGCCCTGGAGCGCACGCAGCCGATGCTGCCCATGGGATTCGGCTACGTCGAAGGCGTCACCCATGACTACAAACGCCATGGCACGACCACGCTGTTCGCGGCGTTGAACGTGCTCAATGGCGCCGTGCTGGCAGCCTGCAAGCCGCGCCACCGGCATCAGGAGTTCCTGGCCTTTCTGCGCGAGATCGACAAAGCCGTCCCCGTCGAGTTGGACATTCACTGCATCTGCGACAACTACGCCACGCACAGCCATCCCAAGATCAAGGCCTGGCTGGCCAGTCGGCCTCGCTGGCACATGCATTTCATCCCGACCTACAGTTCCTGGCTCAATCAGGTCGAGCGCTTCTTTGCCTTGATCACTGACAAGGCCATTCGGCGCGGCTCGTTCACCAGTGTCAAACAACTCGTGCAGCGCATTGATCACTTCGTCGCCGCCTACAACACGAACTGCCAGCCGTTCAAGTGGACTGCCACCGCCGATTCGATTCTTGAAAAGTTGCATAGACTTTGCTCACGTATCAGCGGGACAGCACACTAG
>NZ_JBHTBZ010000046.1:0-82154 GCF_042665235.1 Hydrogenophaga defluvii
TGGCTGCCAGCACCATCACATCACGTCAAAGCGGACAATCTACTTGCTACAAAACCGGACAGTTCTATTTGCTGCTGACAGCCCACTCTTTCACAATTGCCCACGCTTTCACAAAGTGCGCGCCAAGGCCAGGGCTGCCTCGCGCAAGCGCGGCAACTGCAGACGGGCCTGGACCAGGTCCATGCGGGCCGAAGGCGCCTGCAAGGCCAGGGCACAACGCACCGACCCAGCTGTCGTTCCAGGTGCCCGCACCGGCACGGCCACACACACCAGCCCGTCCACAAACTCCTCGGCATCCACCGAATAGCCCTCGCGGCGTATGGTGTCCAGCTCCGCGAGCAGCGCCGCGCGTGTGGTGAGCGTGGTGGCGGTGTGGCGGGTCAGCGTGAGACCGTCGAGCAAGGCGTTGCGCTGGCGGGTGGGCAAAAAGGCCAGGAACAGCTTGCCGCTGGCCGAGCAGTGGATGGGCACGCGCGTGCCTGGCCGCAACTCCAGCCGCAGCGGGAAGGCCGACGCCACGCGATCGAGGTACACCACTTCGGCGCCCGACAAGGCGGTGAGGTTGCAACTCTCGCCCAGGTCGGCCACCAGCTGGCGCAACACCGCGTGGCGCACACCGTGTTGGGTACTGGCGCTCAAGGTGGCCTCGGCCAAACCGTGCAGACGCGGTGTCAGCGCGTAGCGCCGCCCATCGGGTTCGCGCTGCAACCAGCCGCCACTTTCCAGTTGGGCCAGCATGCGGTGCACCGTGGGCTTGGGCCAACCGGTCAGGGCCACCACCTCGGGCAAAGCCTGCGGCTCGCCCTGGGTCACCAGGTGTTCCAGCAGCGCCAAGAGCCGCAGGCCAGGGGCTTCATCCGTGCCCATACATCACATAAATCTCGAAAAATGAGACGATTCAATAAATTTTTTCGAGACGCATTCTAGTTCCGCCTACAGTCCGGCGTCAAAGAACCAACGGAGACAACGCGTGTCCACACGCACTTTCAACAACGTGGTGCTGACCGGTGCCTGCGGCGGCCTGGGCCAGGCCCTGGCCCGCGCGCTGCTGGCCGGCGGGGCCCGCGTGGCACTGGTGGGCCTGAACCGCAGCGCGCTGCAAGACCTGGCCGCCACCGCCCCGGGCCGCTGCGCGGTGTACACGCCCGACGTGAGCGACGCGGCCGCCATGACCGCCATGGCGCAGGACTGGATGGGCCACTTCGGCACGCCCGACCTGGTGATCGCCAACGCCGGTGTGGCCGGCGGCTTTGACACCGCGCAACCGGGCGACCTGGCGGTGATGCGCCGCATGCTGGAAATCAACCTGCTGGGCGTGGCCACCACGTTTGCCCCCTTTCTGCCCGCCATGCAAGCGGCGCCACAACCCGCCGCACTGGTGGGCGTGGCCAGCATCGCCGGCTGGCGCGGCCTGCCGGGCAATGGCGCCTACTGCGCCAGCAAGGCTGGGCTGATCGCCTACCTGCAAAGCCTGCGCGCAGAACTGCGACCCACGCCCTTGACGGTGCACACGGTGAGCCCCGGCTACCTGCGCACCGCACTCACCGCCGGCAACCGTTTTGCCATGCCCGGTTTGCTGGAACCCGACGCCGCCGCGCGTGCGCTGTTGGCGGGTGTGGCCGCCGGGCGCGAGCACATCGTTTTGCCACGCCGCACGGGGTGGCTGGCGCGGGCCCTCATGTGCCTGCCGGCGCGCTGGCACGATGGCCTGCTGCTGAAACAACCGCGCAAACCCCGCCCCGGCGAAGCCGGCGCCACTCACATTCCCGGACTGAAAAAATGACCCGTCCTTCCCCAGTGAACACCCAAGACCAGATCGCCCTCATCGGGGCCGGCCCGTCTGGCCTGGCCGGCGCACGCAACCTGCAGAAACTCGGCATCCCCTTCCAGGGCTTCGAAGCCTGGACCGACGTCGGCGGCCTGTGGAACATCGAGAACCCACGCTCCACGGTGTACGAATCGGCCCACCTGATCTCCAGCAAACGCATGACGGAGTTCAGCGAATTCCCCATGGCCGACAGCGTGGCCGACTACCCCAGCCACCGCGAGCTGCTGGCCTACTTCCGCGCCTTTGCCGACCACTTCGACCTCAAACGCCACTTCCACTTCGGGGTGCGGGTGCTGCAGGTGGAGCCGCTGAGCGAGGCCGCTGACAGCCTGTGGCGCGTGACCTGGCGCGACGCAGCCGGCGACACGCAGTCGGCCGATTTCAAAGGCGTGGTGATCGCCAACGGCACACTGGCCGAACCCAACATGCCCACGTTTGAGGGCCAGTTCGACGGCGAGCTGAAACACACCAGCGCCTACAAAAGCGCGGAGCAGTTCAAGGGCAAACGGGTGCTGATCGTGGGCGCGGGCAACTCCGGTTGCGACATCGCGGTGGACGCGGTGCACCACGCACACAGCGTGGACATCTCGGTGCGTCGGGGCTACTACTTCGTGCCCAAATACGTGTTCGGCAAACCGGCCGATTCGCTGGGCGGCAAGGTCACGCTGCCGCCCTGGCTCAAACAAAGGGTGGACGGCACCATCCTCAAGTGGTTTACCGGCGACCCGGTGCGCTTCGGCTTCCCCAAACCGGCCTACAAGATGTACGAATCGCACCCGGTGGTGAACTCCCTCATCCTGTACCACATAGGCCACGGCGACGTGGGCGTTCGCGCCGACATCGCCCGACTGGACGGTCACACCGTGCACTTCAAGGACGGCAGCGCGCGCGACTACGACCTCATCCTCGCGGCCACCGGCTACAAGCTGCACTACCCCTTCCTGGACCGCGCCCACCTGAACTGGCAGGGCATGGCGCCCAGCCTCTACCTCAACATCTTCGCGCCACGCCACGACCGCCTGGCGGTGTTGGGCATGGTGGAAGCCAGCGGCCTGGGCTGGCAAGGCCGCTACGAGCAGGCCGAACTGGTGGCGCGTTACCTCAAGGCACTGGACAGCGGCAGCCCGAAGGCCGATGCGCTGAAAACCGCCAAGGCAGGCCCGCCGCCCGACCTGAGCGGCGGCTACAAGTACCTGCAGCTGGAACGCATGGCCTACTACGTCAACAAAGACGCCTACCGCCAGGCGGTGCGCCAGGCCGCCGCCGCCTTCGCCTGAGGACACACCATGTTGCCGATTGACGAGATTCGCCTGAACTTCAACCCCGCCTCGCTGGCAGTGCTCAACGGCGTGCTGGCCTTTCTGATGTTCGGCATCGCGCTGGACACCCGCATCGAAGACTTCAAGCGCGTGGCGCGCATGCCTGTGGCCTTTGCGGTGGGCGTGGGCGCGCAGTTTGTGGTGCTGCCGGCCATCACCTACGCGCTCACGCTGTTGCTGGGCGTGGCACCCAGCATCGCGCTGGGCATGATCCTGGTGGCCTGCTGCCCGCCGGGCAACGTGAGCAACGTCCTCACCCACCGCGCCAAGGGCAATGTGGCGCTGAGTGTGTCCATGACGGCGGTGTCCAACGCCATCGCCATCGTGGCCATGCCGCTGAACTTCGCCTTCTGGGGTGGGCTGCATCCCACGGCGTCAAGCCTGCTCAAAACCATCTCGCTGGACCCGCTGGAGATGGCCGGCCACATCCTGCTCATCATCGGCCTACCTTTTGTGCTGGGCCTGGCCTGTGCCCATCACTTTCCGGTCTGGACCGAGCGCTTCAAGAAGCCCATGCGCATCCTGAGTTTCCTCACGCTGATCGGCTTCATCGTCGGCGCCATCGCGGGCAACTGGCGTTATTTCCTCGACTACGTGGGCATGGTCATCCTCGCTGTAGCCCTGCACGATGCGCTGGCCTTTGGCACCGGCTGGGCCTGCGCGCGCGCCTTTGGCCTGAGCGACTACGACCGCCGCGCCCTGGCCATCGAGGTGGGCATACGCAACGCCGGCCTGGGCCTGGTCCTCATCTTCAGCTTCTTCGGTGGCCTGGGCGGCATGGCCGTGGTGGCCGGCGTCTGGGGCTTCTGGGACATCATCGCCGGCCTGCTGCTGGCCGGCTGGTGGGCCCGCAAACCGGTGGCCCAGTCATGAGGGCGCGCCGCATTCTCGTCACCGGCGCCGACGGCTTTTTGGGCCAAGGCCTGATCGCCGAACTGGCCCGCCGCAACAACACCGACGCGGTGGTGGCCACCGACGTGCGCGAAGTGCCGCAGGCGCGACGTTTGCCCGGCATCACCTACCGGGTGCTGGACGTGCGCGACAGCGGCCTGGGCGCCCTGCTGGCCGAACACCGGATCGACAGCGTGGTGCACCTGGCCTCCATCGTCACGCCGGGCAAAGGCTCCAACCGCGCCTTCGAACATTCGGTGGACGTGGGCGGCACCCGCAATGTGCTCGACGCCTGTGTGGCCCAGGGCGTGAAGCACCTCATCGTCTCCAGCAGTGGCGCGGCCTACGGCTACCACGCCGACAACCCGGCCTGGTTGACCGAAGACCACCCGCTGCGTGGCAACCCGGTGTTTGCCTACAGCGACCACAAACGCCTGGTCGAAGAAATGCTGGCCCAGTACCGCGCACAGCACCCGGCACTGGCGCAGACCGTGCTGCGCATCGGCACCATCCTGGGCGAGCGGGTGGACAACCAAATCACCGCCTTGTTCGAAAAGCCCCGCCTCATCGCCATCGCCGGCAGCGACAGCCCCTTCGTGTTCATCTGGAACGAAGACGTGACCGGTGCCATCTGCCACGCCTTGAGCGGGGACGCGCCGCCCGGTTGCTACAACCTGGCCGGTGACGGCGCCCTCACCATCCACCAGATCGCCCAGCGCCTGGGCAAACGCACCCGTGTGCTGCCCGCCGGGCTGCTGCAGGCCGCACTGGCCGTGGGCAAGGCGCTGGGCATCAGCCGCTACGGCCCCGAGCAGCTCGACTTTTTGCGCTACCGCCCGGTGCTGCTCAACACCGCGCTGAAAACCCGCTTTGGCTACACACCCGCCCAAACCAGCGCCCAGGCCTTCGACGCTTTTGTGGCGGCGCGTGCCGCCCAGGGCAAACCGGTCACAGCCGCATGAGCACCACGCGTCTGAGCCACGGCGACCTGCTGCGCGCCCTTGCGGTGGTGGTGATCTGGGGCCTGAACTTCGTCGTCATGAAGGTGGGCCTGCAAGGCCTGAGCCCCATGCTGATGGGCGCGCTGCGCTTCACGCTCGCATCGCTGCCTTTTCTGCTGTTCGTGCGACCGCCCAGCCTGCCTTGGCGCTTTGTCGCGGCCTACGGGCTGGCGCAGGGCCTGGGCCAGTTCGGCTTTTTGTTCCTGGGCCTGCAACTGGGCATGACGGCGGGCATGGCCTCGGTGGTGATGCAGACGCAGGCTTTCTTCACCCTGCTGCTGGCCGCGCCGCTGCTGGGCGAACGTGGCAAGCCGGTCCAGTGGCTGGGGCTGACGGTGGCGCTCGGCGGGCTGCTCATGATCGCCACCGCACACGGCGATGGCCCGGGGCAAATGACCCTGGTGGGCTTTGTGCTCACGCTGTCGGCCGCGTTCATGTGGGCCGTGTCCAACCTGGTGGCGCGCCAGGCCAGCCGGGTAGCCAACTACCAGCCCTTCCCCTTCATCGTCTGGAGCAGCCTGTTCCCCATCCTGCCCTTCTTTGGCCTCGCACTGTGGACCACCGGCCCCGACACCGTGAGCACACAACTGCAAGGCCTGGGGCTCAACGCCTTCCTCGCCGTGCTTTACCTGGCCTTGCTCGCTACCCTGCTGGCCTACACCCTTTGGACACGCCTGCTGCAGCGCCACCCCGCCGCCAAGGTGACGCCGTTTTCGCTGCTGGTGCCGGTGGTGGGCCTGTGGGCGGCCTGGGTGTTTTTTGGTGAGCGCCCGCTGGCCCAGCAGTGGCTGGGCACGGGGCTGGTGTTGCTGGGGCTGGTGGTCAACCAGGCCGGCGGCTGGTGGGCGGCCTGGCGGCTGCGGCAAGCGGCCTGACCTGGGCGCTCAGCGCAAAGCGCCCCAGGCCTGCAGGCGGCTGTTGGCGTACTGCGCGGCCTGGCCGCTGGCGCCCATTTGCAGAAAGCGCCGGTACTGCGCGGCCGCCTGCGGGCGCTGGCCACTCCCCTCCAGCGCCACCCCTTTGAGGAAGGTCACGCCCGGGTCGCCGGGCAACTGGCGGTCGAATCGGTCGAGGTGGGCAAAGGCCGCGCCGGGGTCGCGCAAGCTCAGCGCCAACACGCCCGACAACTTGTGGGCCTGCGCCTCCTGCGGGTAGATGGCCTGCGCCGCCTCGGCGTAGCGCCGCGCCTGTTGCGCCTGGTTCTGGGCTTGCAGACATTGCGCCATGCGGAAGTTGGCCGCGTAGTCTTGGGGCGTGCGCTTGATCGCGCTGGCAAACGCGGCTTGCGCGGCGGGGTAGGTTTTGGTGGCCATGGCCAGCTCGCCCTGCTGGCAATCGGCGATGGTGGGTTTGATGCGGCGCAGACTGGCCGTGTGGTCCATGAAACGCTCGCGCTGCGTGGGCGCACGGGCGCTGGTGGCGTAAGTGGTGTCGGCCGCGCGGCGGGCGGTCTCCAGGCGTTCGCTGCTCATGGGGTGGCTGGAGAACATGGTCTCCAGCAGGCCCGGCTGCTCTTTTTGTTCCGACACCAGCAGGGTGTGCAAGCGCGTCATGCCACTCGCCGGGTAGCCCGCTTTCACCAGATACTGTTGCCCCAGGGCATCGGCCTCGCGCTCGTGTTCGCGCGAGTAACCCGCCAGCAACGCGCTGGCCCCCACCTGGCTGCCCAGACCCACCAGGCCACCCCACTGCGAATCACCCGCAGCGATGTTCAGACCCAGCACCGCCACCTGGGCCAACATCGATTGGCCCTGGCGTTGCGCGGCGTGGCGGGCGTTGACGTGGCCGATCTCATGGCCCAGCAAGGCCGCCAGCTCGGACTCGTCCTGCAGATCGGCCAGGATGCCGCGCGTGACCCCCATGGCGCCACCGGGGAAGGTGTAGGCGTTGACGTAGTTGGCGTTGAGCACGCGGTAGGAGTACGGCATCTGCGGCCGGTGCGACAGGCCTTGCAGGCGCTGGCCCACGCCACTCACATAATCGTTGACGGCACGGTCCTGCAAGGCGCCCAGGTCTTGTGAGAACTGGTGCGGCGCCACCTCGGCATCCACCGCACGCTCCTGCGCCTCGCTCATGCCCACCACGATGCGCTCGCCAGTGACCGGCGACTGCGCGCAGCCTTGCAAGCCTACCGTGGCGGCGGTGCTGGCGCCCATCAGCCACAAGGCCTGGCGCCGGCTGAGGCGGTTTTTCTGCAGATTTTCGCTCAGTGCGTTGGTATCGGTCATGGCAGACCCTCCTGAAGTCATGCGGTCTGAGCCGCTGGGTTGCAGGCAGCCATCCTAACGAATGAAAGGGCCTTCTCCGTCCCGGGCGATCCGCGAAGTTCGGGGTACAGCATAGGGGGTCGAGGGCTGCTCCGGCGCCCACCACTCGGCGCGCGCATTTCAGAGGTTCGGCCACACCGAGCGCCTGATAGCGCCCAAGTTCATCATGGCCTACCGCCTCGGGCAAGCGCGGGAAAAAACGACGCAGCCGACACCATCCTGCGATCCAGCCAATCGGCGCTGGGCGCCCACTACCGGCGCATGGGCGCCCGTCTGAGCTACGCCATGCTCAGGCACGGGGAGGAATGCACCGACCGGGGGCAGGATTACTTTGAAGATCGTTACCGCCAGCGGGTGCCGCACAAACCTCGCACAACGGGCCACGGCCTCGTGGCATGCAGCTTGTGCCAAGCGAACCGGAGTACTGACAACACCATACAAATCAATCACTTGGTGGGTGGTGTTTCTTGAGAGACCTCATGGCGCCTGTATGCACAAGCGGGCATCGTAGTTCCACTTACCACCGGCGTCTAGGCAACGGTCGATTTCGAGCTCGCGCTTCGCCCAGAGCCCCCCTGCCATCAGAAGCGCAAGAAGAAGCACCCCGGCGCTACGCGTCAACATCCTTCGACCTCCGACTAACAAGCCAGCCAATGCCGCGCAGAAAAAGCAAGTAGACGAGAGCCGCCAAAAAGAACACTGCGCCTCGGCCCAGTATGTACTTCACCGGCTCATAGAAGATGCCGTGGGACAGCAGTCCGAGCAGATAGACGACAAACGGGGAACGCAGGCTATTCATGATGTCTAACGAAGGAAAGGGACTTTCCCGTCCCGAGTGATCCGCGCCGTTGCGGGGTACGGCATCTGGGTGCCACGATGGGAAATACGAACGCTCATCAACTCACGCTTTGTTGGGAAGGGGAAGTCCGTGAGTATTGTCACCATCGGCATTGATCTCGCCAAGAACGTCTTCGCGGTTCATGGCGTAGACGCCACTGGAGCGTCCCAGTGTACAAACGCCGTCCTGCGATCCAGCCGATCGGCGCAGGGCGGCCACTACCGGCGCATGTGCGCCCGCAGGACAGACCCAAGGCCGTGACGGCGCTCGCCCGTCTGATCTACGTCATGTTCACCCACGGGCAGGAATACACCAACCGGATGCGGGACTGCTTTGAGGAGCGTTACCGCCAGCGGGTGCCGCACAACCTCGCCCAACGGGCCAAGACCTTGGGCATGCAACAGATTCTCCAAGGAGGGTGTTGCACTTGGACTTTGAACGCGGGATACAAAATCAATCACTTGGGCGGTCTTTTTGAGAGGCCTCACCTTGTACGCGCACATTCCTGTTGAACCGGTAGTCAGCAGTGTTGCTTGGGACCGGAGTAAGGCTGTGGGCCTCGATGAGTTGGACCAGGCGCTTGTACATCTCTGGTTTGTGCTCGCCAGACCAGAAAGCGGCCGGGGGTAGCACGAAGCGCTTTCCATCACCGAAGAAGACAAGCGTGCCACCGGTACCGAATTCGACATACTTCACCTCGGCCCAACTCATCCGGTACTGCCAACCGAGGGGCGTGATCGAGTGAAGCGAATCATCTTCGACGGCGTAGCGCCCGTAGGCGCCAATAAGCAAGTAGACGCCGAGCAGCGCGAAAGCGGCAAAGCCAAGCGCTGGCCAGGGTTCCCCGGCTCGCAGCGCCCAGACTGCCGCGATGAGGAAGCCTACGAGCGTGACCCAACCAAGGGGGCGCACCGTTCCGAGCGTGACGTAACGCGGCATTTGCTGTGACGCCTAACGAGACTGTGCAATAACCCCAAATCCAGCCGTAGGCTGGGGCAGGGTTGCGATGTTGTGGCTGGTCATGACCTTGTTTCCTCCCGATGTGCTTTTGCGGTGATCGGTTCGCTCCAACGGGCGCCTGATCAAGCCTGCGCCGCTCATTCTGGCATCAACACCGCCAGCCTTTCTACCGTTACCGCTTCAGATCGCACCAGGCCATCTTCTCGATGTTGTGCACCAGGCAATACAACCGCCACTGCGTGCCCACCTTGGGTTGGCGATGTGGGTATAGCTCGGTTGGCTGTCGCCACTGAGGGCGATGAACTGCACGTTGTGCAGACAGGCCGCTTCGATGCGGCGCGAGGAGATCAGCCCCCGAATGTAGGCCAGCAGCACGATCTTGAGCATGACGCGTGGGTCGTAGGCACTGGCGCCGGTTTCGTCGTTGCGAAAGCGCGCGTCCAGGGTGCTGAGATCCAGTTCGTTGTCAACCAGATGGTCGAGCGCAAATTCAAATGTGCCGGGTTGAATCTGCTCGCTCAGCACCACGGGCAAGAGCCGGGGATTGCGATCAATGAGCTTGTATCTGGCCATGTCCTGCTCTCCAGCATTGAGCGTTTGAACATGGACTCCGCCGATGGTCGTTCGTTCCGGCTCGGCGGGGGGTTTTGCACAGCCTCAACGAATGAAAGGGACTTCCCCGTCCTGAGTGATCCGCGCCGTTGCGGGGTACGGCATCTGGGTGCCACGATGGGAAGTTCGAACGCTCATCAACTCGCTTGTTGTTTGGAAGGGGAAGTCCATGCGTATTGTCCCCGTCGGCATCGATCTGGCCAAGAAGGTCCGCGGTTCATGGCGTGGCCGCCACAGGCACGCCCGCGCTGGTGCGCCCAGTGTGCCTCGCGCGAGCTTGCTCGAACCCATTGCCTCGCTGCACACTTTGCAGCACAACGTCAACTGCATCCCGCACAAAGCCTGCGCTTGTTCTGATCTGAATGAAAAGACAGGATGCCGATACCTGGGTCGTTTGGCGTGCAATCGACCCAGGATGGCTGTTGCTTGCAATCGTGGGAGCCCTCGTCGTCACTCGCTGACCGTGCTCTCCAGCACATAACGCGTCACGCGCGGCGGCGCTTCGGCAATGTGGAAGGCCAGCTTGCGTTCGCGCAGCGCCACGTCAGCGCCGGTCACGCGGTCGAAGCGGCGCAGGTGGTCGGTCCACGACTCGTCGATCACCTGTTCGACAAAACGCCCCGGCTCGGTGATGTCGTGCAACAACTCCCACGCCAGCGCGCCCTGACGCAAACGGCTGCGGCGGCTCTCCTGCATCAGCGCGCGAAAGTCGTTGCTGCGCGCCGGGTCGATCAGGTACTCGATGTGGACCATGAGGTGGCCGCTGCTGGGCGGCGCCTCGGCCACCGGGCGCTGGATGACACGCGAAGGCGTCATGTCCTCCTCGATGCCACGGTCGCGGTTGTGGCGCTGGGCCAGTGCGGCCAGCAGCAAGCCGGTGACAGAAGCCACACCCACCGCCAAGTGCACATCGGTCACGGTGGCGAGCTGCCCCCACAGCGCCGCGCCCATGGCGCTGCCGCCCATGATGGCCATCTGGTAGATGGACATGCCGCGCGCGCGCACCCAATCGGGCAGGGAAAACTGGGCCGACACCGACAGGGAATTGGCGGTGCTGATCCAGGCCACGCCAAAGACGAACATGGCCGGTACGGCGAAATACAGGTGCGAGGTCATGGCCATGACCAACATGCCGGCCGACTGCAGGGCCGTGCCCCCCAGCACCAGGTGATCGCGCGACAGGCGCTGGCGCAGGCGGGGCAAGGCGAGCGCGGCCAGGATGGCGCCCATCCCCATGGTGGCCAGCAGCAAGGTGAAGGTGCCTGCGCCCCCTTCTTCGAGCCCTTGTGCCAGCAGCGGCAACATGGAGACACAGGCGGTGGAATGGAAGAAGAACAGGAACACCTGCAGAAACACCGCGCGCAGGCGGGCCGACTGGCTCACGAACTGCACGCCTACGCGCATGGCGCTCCACAGCTTTTCGCGGCCCAGGGGATTGGGCACGTGCTCGCGCTTCCAACGCCAGATGATGACGGCCGAGGCCAGCGACAGCACCGCGTTGAGCACAAACACCCATTCGCTGCCCACGCTGGCGATCAGGGCGCCTGCCACCAGCGGGCCGATGATGCGCGAGGCGTTCATGGACACGCCATTGAGCGCCAGCGCCGCCGGCAGCTGGGCGCGCGGCACCAGCTCGGGCACGATGGCCGAAAACACCGGCCAGCGCATGGCCAGCCCGATGCCGTTGAAAAACACCAGGGCCAGCAGCAAGGGCGGCGTCACCAGATCGGGCACGATGGCCGCACACAGCAGCATGGCCACACCGGCGATCCAGATCTGTGTCATCAAAAAGTAGCGACGCCGGTCCAGGATGTCGGCCAGCGCGCCGCTGGGCAGGCCCAGCAGAAACACCGGCAGCGTGGCCGCTGTCTGCACCAGCGCCACCCAGATGGGCTTGGTGGTCAGCGAGGTCATGAGCCACGCCGCCGCCACATCGTTCATCCACATGCAGACATTGGCCATCAGCCAGGTGGTCCACAACATGCGGAACACCGGGCGGCGCAGCGGCGCCAAGGTCGACTTGTCCTGATCGGGGTCCAGTGAGGGTGACTCGGGGGGCTTGGCGTCGGGCATGGGCTATTGTCTACCGGGCGTGCGAAGCGCGTGGTTTGTCAAAAACCGATCTATCATGGTGCCAAACACCCGATCTTTTCGAGGAGACTTCATGAAATTCCTGATCCCGGTGGACGGCTCGGCGCTGTCCCTGGAGGCAGTGCGCCACGTGCTCAAGCTGTCTCAAGCCGGTCTGGACGTCGAATTGCTGCTGGCCAATGTGCAGGAGTCGGCCAGCCTGTATGAAATGGTGGTGGCCCACGACCCGGCGGTGCTGGACGAAGTGAGCGAAGGCGCGGGCCTGCACGTGCTGGCCCCGGCGGTGTCGCTGGTCGAGTCCTCGGGCGTGCCGTTTGAGGCGGTGGTGGCACGCGGCGACCCGGCGCACACCTTGGTCGAACTGATTGAGCAACACGCCTGCGACGGCGTGGTCATGGGCGCGCACGGCAAGGGCATGGTGCGCCAGGCGCTGCTGGGCTCGGTCACCGTGGAAATGGTGCACGCTGCGCCGGTGCCGGTGACGCTGGTCAAACCCAGCGAGGACACCGCTTTGGACAGCGACTTCGAGACCGGCGAAGCCGACGGAACCGCGTGAACCAGGGGCCGGTGTCACAGCCGGCACAGCACAGCATGGGAGACAACGTGGTGATTCAACGGGTGGTGGTGGTGGGTGCTGGCGCCATTGGCGGCTGGCTGGCGGCGGCGCTGCACAAGGCGGGTGCCGAGGTGGGCCTGTTGGTCCGAGGCGCCACCCTGCAGGCCTTGCAACGCCATGGCCTGCGGCTGCGCGAGGCCGACAAGGAAGTCAGCCACGAACTGCGGGCCAGCGACCAGCCGGCCGACCTGGGCACACCCGATCTGGTGGTGCTGGCGGTGAAGGCCCCGGCGCTGGCGGCGGTTGCACCCCAGGTGCAAGCCTTGCTGGGGCCCCACACGGTGGTGCTGACCGCCATGAACGGCGTGCCCTGGTGGTTTCTGCACGGGCTGAACACGCCATTGAACCAGCGCGCGCTGCGCTCGGTGGACCCCACGGGCGACATCGCAGCGGCCATCGCGCCCGAACGGGTGATCGGTGGTGTGGTGCACGCCAGTTGTTCCACCGATGCGCCCGGTGTGGTGCGGCGCCACTTCGGCAACAAACTCATCATCGGCGAACCGGCGGGCGGCACCTCCCCGCGCCTGCAAGCCCTGGAGGCCCTGTTGCAACGCAGTGGGCTGGAGCTGGAAACGTCGTCGCGCATCCAGCGCGACATCTGGTTCAAGCTCTGGGGCAACATGACCATGAACCCCATGTCGGCGCTCACCGGCGCCACCACCGACCGCATCCTGGGCGACCCCGATCTGCGCGCCATGGTCTCGGCCGTGATGCTGGAGGCCCGCGCCGTGGGCGAAAAAATCGGCCTGCCGATCGAGCAGGAACCGGAGGACCGGCACGCGGTCACCGCCAAACTCGGCGCGTTCAAAACCTCCATGCTGCAAGACGTGGAAGCCGGCCGGCCAGTGGAACTGGACGCCTTGCTGGGTGCGGTGATCGAGCTGGGCCAGCTCACCACCACCGCCATGCCCTTCACCCGGGCGCTGATGGGCTTGGCGCGTGTGCATGCGCAGGCCAAGGGCCTGTACTGATCAGCCAGCCAAAGCGGGAAACAGCTTCACGAGCCCGCTGGCCATCACCTCCACCGACAGCGCGGCCAGGATCAGGCCCATCAAGCGCGTCATCACGTTGATGCCGGTCTGCCCCAAAAAACGCGCGATCGGCTCGGCCAGGGTGAAACACACGGCCGTGGCCGCCGCGATCACCACGCCGTACCCCACCAGGGCCGCGTGTTGCCAGAAGGTCTGGGCGCGGTCGGCGTAGATCACCACAGTGGACATGGTGGCCGGGCCGGTGAGCAGCGGGATGGTCAGCGGCACCACCGCAATCGATGCACGCGAGGACGCGTCGTCCACCTCGCCCTGCGTGGTTTTGGCCTCGGCCGGCTGGGCGTTGAGCATGGACAGTGCCGACGTCATGAGCAGCAGCCCGCCGCCGACCTGAAAGCTGGCCAGCGAGATGCTGAAGAAGTCCAGGATTTGCAGGCCGACCAGCGCACACAGGGCGATCACTGCAAACGCGCTGATGGACGCGATGGTGATGGTGCGCTGGCGTTGTGCGGGCGAGAAACCCTGGGTGTAGTGGATGAAGAAGGGCACGATGGCCAGCGGATTGACCAGCGCCAGCAGGGTGATGAGGGGTTTCAGGTCCATGGTCAGCTTTCAGCGCCCGCCGCCCACATCCAGCACGGCGCCGGTGGTGTAGCTGGCCTCGTCCGACAGCAGCCAGGCGATGGCCGCCGCGATCTCCTGCGCCGTGCCGGGGCGTTGCATGGGAATGAGGTGCGACAAACGTTGTGCCCGGTCGGGCTGCCCGCCGCTGGCGTGGATCTCGGTGTCGATGATGCCGGGGCGCACCGCGTTCACCCGCACCCCTTCGGTGGCCACTTCGTGCGCCAGCCCCAGGGTGAAGGTATCGATGGCGGCCTTGCTGGCGGCGTAGTCCACGTACTGCCCGGCCGAGCCCAGCTTGGCGGCCACGCTCGACACATTGACGATGGCACCACCCTGGCCGCCATGCCGTGTGCTCATGCGGCGCACCGCCTCGCGCGCGCACAACATGCTGCCGATCACGTTGGTGTTGAACATGCGCTGCCAGCGCGCCACGTCCATCTCGTCCACCCGCTGCGCCACGTCCACCACACCGGCGTTGTTGACCAGGGCATCGAGCCGGCCGAACTTGGCATCGACCTGGGCAAACATGCGCAGCACCTGGGCCTCGTCCGCCACATCGGCCAACACCGCCATGGCAGTGCCACCTTGGGCGCGGATCTGCCGCACCACCTCGTCGGCCGCCAGCGAATTGGCCTGGTAATTCACCGCCACCGCGTACCCACGCTGCGCCGCCAGCAGGCAGGTGGCCGCGCCAATACCGCGCCCGCCACCGGTGACCAACAGAACTCGGGACATGCACAGACCTTTCAGCAAACAAATGGGATGGGGCTTAAGCTTGGCGGCTCGCCCCAAGGCGGCCGATTAGAACAAAACCGGAGACAGCATGACCGAAGCGCCCCGTTGCGTCGATTACTTTTTTGCCACCATGAGCCCCTGGACCTACCTGGGCCACGCGCGTTTTGTGCGCATCGCCCGCGAGGCCGGGGCCACCGTGCGTGTGCGTCCCATGGACCTGGGCCAGGTGTTCCCAGTGTCGGGCGGCCTGCCACTGCCCAAACGCTCACCGCAGCGCCAGGCCTACCGGCTGGTGGAGCTGCGCCGATTTGCCGACTGGCTGCAGTTGCCGCTGAACCTGCAGCCGGCGTTTTTCCCGGTCAAGGGCGACGCCTCGGCCCAGCTGATCGTGGCGGTGGACCAGCACGACGGCAGCGACGCAGCGCTGGCCCTGACCGGTGCCGTCTTGGCCGCCTGCTGGGCGCAGGACCGCGACATTGCCGACCCCACCACGCTGGCCGACCTGCTGCAAGCCTGTGGCCTGCCGGCCGAGCGGCTGGCGCAATCGCAAACACCTGCCGTGGCCGCTGCCTGCCAGGCCCACACCCAGGCCGCCATCGACAGTGGCGTGTTCGGTGCGCCCAGCTACGTGCTCGACGGCGAAATTTTCTGGGGCCAGGACCGGCTCGATTTTCTGCAACACCAACTCGGAGCAAAGTGACATGGGTTCTTTTGTAGATTTGAAGGCCGCCGACGGCTTCAGCTTCCCCGCCTACGTGGCCCAACCACAAGGCGCGCCCAAGGGCGCCGTGGTGGTGCTGCAAGAGATTTTTGGCGTCAACAGCCACATCCGCTCGGTGGCCGATGGCTACGCCGCCGCGGGCTACCTGGCCGTGGCCCCCAGCACCTTCCACCGCGTGCAGCAAGGCGTTGAACTGGGCTACACCGAAGACGACATGAAGGCCGGGTTCGGCCTGAAGATGGCCGTCGAGGCCCTGCCCGCCCCGGGCGTGATGCAGGACATCCAGGCGGCGGTTGACCACGCGGCGGCGGTCAGTGGCAAAAAGGTCGGCATCGTCGGCTACTGCTGGGGCGGTCTGCTGACCTGGCGCGCGGCCTGCGGCCTGAGCGGCATCAGCGCTGCAGCGCCCTACTACGGCGGCGGCATGACCGCCGAGGCCGATGCCGGGCGCAAGCCGCTGTGCCCGGTGATGGCCCACTTTGGCGACCAGGACCACTGGATCCCGCTGGAGACGGTGCAGGCCTTCCGCGCCGCCCAGCCCGGCGTGACGGTGCACGTGTACGGCGCCAACCACGGCTTCAACTGCGACCAGCGTGGCTCGTACCACGCCGAGTCGGCCACGCTGGCGCGCGAACGCACGCTGGCCTTCTTCGCCCAGCACCTGAGCTGACGGCCATGTGGCGCTGGTTGGCGTTCCTCGCACTGGCGGTTGGCGGCTCGGCGGGGGCCCAACCCGCGCCCTACAGCGGCCCGCTGTTCGACGCCCACCTGCACTACAACGACGAGGCCTGTGTGCACCAGGCCAGCGCCGCCTGCCCCTACCCGCTGGCCGACGTGCTGGCCCGAATGCAGCGCAACGGCGTACGCGCGGTGCTGGCCAACAGCCGCCCCAACGACGGCACCAAGGCGCTGGCCGCCGCCACCGAGGCGGCGCAGAAAGCCAGCGTCACCGTGGTGCCCTTCGTTCGCCTCTACCGCAACCGCGCCGACTACGAAGGCTGGCCCACCGACGCCAGCATCGTGGACATGGTGAACACCGAACTGGCCGCTGGCACCGCCGCCGGGCCCTACCAAGGCCTGGGCGAATTCCACCTGTACCAGAGCCCCGCCGCCAACGGCCCCACGGCCCGGCGCCTGATGCGCCTGGCCGAGGAACGCGACCTGGTGGTGCTGGCCCATGTGGACGACGCGGCCATCGACCTGCTGATGGCACACACCCCCAGCCAAGGCAAGAAGCTGCGGCTGATCTGGGCACACACCGGCATCGGCGGCACGCCGGTGGCGCGGGTGGAGGCGCTGCTGGCGCGTTACCCCGGCCTGATGGGCGAACTCTCCTACCGCCCCGGCCTGACCTGCGAGGGTGGGCAGCTGTGCCCCGAATGGCGCGCGCTCATGCTCAAGTACCCGGGGCGTTTTCTGATCGGATCGGACACCTGGGTCAATGGACGTTGGGAACAATACGACGCGCTGATGCAGGGTTACCGCGTGTGGCTGGGCGGGCTGCCCACGGATGTGGCCAGTGCCATTGCTTGGGGGAATGGCGCACGCTTGTTCGGCTTGCCAGCACGCCCTTGAGGCCTTGAGTCAGCGCCCGATCAGCGCGCGATCAGCGCCCGCTGAGGTGCCCCAGCGGCAAGGCCCCGCCGGCCTTGACCTCACCCAGTGAAAAGCTGGTCTGCAGGTCTTTGACATTGGGCAGGTTGACCAGCCGCTGCTGGGCAAAGCGCGAAAAGCTGTCGAGGTCTTGCGCCACCACCTGCAGCTCGAACGTGCCGGTGCCGCTGATGTAGTGGCAGGCCACCACCTCGGGCAGGGCGCGCACGGCTTCTTCCAACGCACGGATGTTGTCGCCGTTGTTGCGCTCGGCGTGCAGACGCACAAAGGCCAGCACACCCAGGCCGATCTTGTGGCGGTCGATTTCGGCGCGGTAGCCCCGGATGTAGCCAGACTCCTCCAGCGCACGCACCCGCCGCCAGCAGGGCGCGGCCGACAAGCCCACGCGCTGAGCCAGCTCGGCGTTGGTCAGGCGGCCGTCGGCCTGCAGTTCACGCAGGATGGCGATGTCGAATTTGTCGAGGTGTTCCATGCAATAGACCCGGGGATGTTCAGGGCGAGGGTGCCATGGCCTTGCCGTGGACGTGGAGGTGCTGGCGCCACCAGTCACCAAAGGCGTCGGCCCCCATGGGCCGGGCGATGAGGTAGCCCTGCAGGCGGTCGCAGCCGTGGCTGAGCAGGAAGTCGCGCTGGTCTTCGGCCTCCACGCCTTCGGCCACCACGTCCAGCCCCAGGTCGTGTGCCATGGACAGGCTGGCCCGGATGATGGCCTCGCCCTCCGGGCTGCCGGGCACGCCGGCCACAAACGACTTGTCGATCTTCAGGCGCGACAGCGGCAGGCGCTTGAGGTAGCCCAGGCTGGAGTAGCCGGTGCCAAAGTCGTCCAGGGCGAGCTTGAGGCCCAGCGCGGTGAGCTCGCCCAGGCGCTCGCTCAGCTCGGGCAACGACTGCATGAGCAGGCTTTCGGTGATCTCCAGTTCGATCTGCGCCGGGTTCACACCCGAGGCGCTGAGGATGTCGCGCACCTGCGGCAAAAACCCAGGCCGGTTGAACTCCAGCGCCGAGATGTTGACCGCGAGTTGCAGGCCGCTGAGACCTTCGTCCTCCCAGGCACGCAGTTGCCGGCAGGCCTCGGTGAACACCCAGCGCCCCAGCGGCTCAATGAGGCCGCAATCTTCGGCCACGGCAATGAACTGGTCGGGCGCGATCAATCCGCGCTCTGGGTGCGCCCAGCGCACCAGCGCCTCGGCCCCCACCAGCCGGCCGCTTCGGGTGTCCACCTGCGGCTGGTACTGCAAAAACAGCTCGCCTTGCGCCAGCGCGCGGCGCAACCCGGTTTCGATGAACATGCGCTGCGACAGGTGCTCGTTCATCTCGGAGGAGAAGAAACGCCAGCCATTGCGTCCGGCGTCTTTGGCCGCGTACATGGCGGTGTCGGCGTGGCGAAGCAGGGTTTCAATGCTGTCGCCATCTTCGGGGTAGCAGGCCAGGCCCACACTGGCCGACACCGTCACTTCGTGTTGGTCGATGAACACCGGCGCCACCAGCAACTGCATGATTTTGCGCGCCGCCACCGCGGCACCGTCACGCTCCTTCAGCCGTGGCAGCAGCACCACAAATTCATCGCCACCCAAACGCGCCAGCACGTCGCGCGAACGCAGGCATTCGCGCAGCCGCAGCGCCACCGTGCCCAACAGGCGGTCGCCTGCGCTGTGCCCCAGGCTGTCGTTGACGTGTTTGAACCGGTCCAGATCGATGAACATCACCGCCAGCCGGTCGCCGTGCCGACGTGCCGCCTCCAACGTGGCCTGGGCCTGGTCCATCCAGTGTTTGCGATTGGCCAGCCCAGTCAGCGGGTCGAAATGCGCCAGCTGCACCAGGCGGGCGTTGCTACCGGCCAGCTCTTCGGTGCGCTGTTGCACCAGCAGCTGGGTGCGCCGCCCGTGGCCGGTGATGACCACCAGGAACACACCCAACATGCCCACAGCCCCCATCCCCAGCGCCACCGTGGCCCAGGCGGTCCAGCTGCGTTGTTCCGCGCGGTAGCCTGGCCCTTCTGTGAGGCGGAATTCCCAGAAACGGTCGCTGAAACGCACCGGCAACTGCATGGACATGGTGCGCCCAACCACCGCCTGCAGCTCGCAGCCCTCCGCGCCCACCAGGCGCTGGTTGCCAGCCCGGCCCTGCGGGTCGATCAGACACAGTTGCAAGCGCTGCGGGGCCACGGGGCCCAGCGCGGCGGTCAACACATCGTCCATGCGGAAGACGGCCGACACCACGCCCTTGAGTTCGCCATACGGTCGGCCGTCGGGCTGCGGGTGGAACACCGCTTGGTACATGACCACGCCACGCTGCTGGCGGGTCTCTTGCACCAGCCGGATGGCCTGCGTCACCTCCGGGCGACCCGAGATCTGGGTGGCCATCACGGCCTCGGACGTGGCCGGCAGCACCAGCACGTCCAGGCCCAGCACGCTGCGGTTGGTCTCCAGGGGCTCCACCAGGGTGATGGGCAAATGGTCGGCCGCCGGCAAGGCGGGGAAGGTTGCGCCTTGCGGATCGCGCCCCAGGATGCGGAATTGGGTCCGCCCGGCGGCACGTTGTTCGGCCTCGAACTGCGCGCGCTGCGCCTCAAGCACACGTGGGCTCCAGCCGAAATTCTGGGTGCCGCTGTAGCGCCGCAGCCAGGGCATCACCGCCTCGCGGTAATCCTCCGGTCGGGTCAGCGAGGCCAGTTCCATCAGCTTGGCGACCGCCATCACACTGTCAGACTGGGCATCGAGCCGGCGCTGCAGTTGCCGGGCGAGTTCACGGCTTTCGACCTCGAACTGGTCGCGCAGCGTGCGCTCCTCGCTGTCGCGCACCTGGTAGACGGTGGCGCTGGCCAGGGCCATGGCCACCAACATGGGCAAGGCCACGGTGGTGCGTCGTGTCACCCAAGCCTCGCGTGGTTGGCCCCACAACACCAGCAACAAGGGCGTGCTCAACACCACCCCCAACGCGTCGCCCAACCACCAGTTCCACCAGCTGAACCAGGCCTCGGGCTCGGGCACAACGCCCAAGGCCACCAGCACCGGCACCGACACACTGGCGTTGATCAGGCAGGCCACGGGGCCGCCCAGCGCCAGCAAAGCCAGCGCGCGGCCCGGGTTGTCGAGTGCGTTCGGGTAGCCCACCCACCGCCGCACCATCCAGGCCGACAGCCCCGCCTGCAGCGCTGCGGCCGGCGGCGTGACGAGCAGGTTCCAGTTCAGCACATCGCCACCACTCTGCCCGTTGGTCAGTCCGTTGAGCAACAGCGAACCCAGGGCCACCCCCACCAGCCCGACGCGGCGCCAGGTGAGCGCCGCCACAAAGGCCAGGCCAGCCGGCATAAACACCAGCGACACGTGGTCGGGCGCGATGGTCACCCGCAAGGACAACCAGCCCAGCGCGGCATAAGCCAGCGCGAGGGCTGGCATCACAAACAAAGGAGGCAAGGACAGAGAGCGCAAAAATGACAGGCAAAAAGAAGGGGCCCGGATCACCCAGGCCCCAGGTGCGCGAATTCTGTAGAAATTTGTCAATTTGTCAATGGAGGCGCAAGAATCTTTGTCAAGTCGCGTTTTTGGAGGCATGAAACGCAAAGACATATCTGGCGACGAGACATACACTTTGCGTTCAATTTCAACCCGGCCACACCCAGGCCAAGCCCCCAAAAAAACACCGGCCCATAAGGCTGGCGCCCACGCAGGAGACTGTCTTGAACGCACCGCTGCCCGAACACATCCGCAAAGCCCTGGAAACCGTCACGCTGGACGACAAGTACAGCCTGGACCACGGCCGCGCCTTCATGAGCGGGGTGCAGGCCCTGGTGAAACTGCCCATGCTGCAACGCCAGCGCGACGCCCTGGTGGGCAAAAACACCGCCGGCTTCATCAGCGGCTACCGGGGCTCGCCCTTGGGCGGCTACGACCAGGCGCTGCAAAAGGCCGCGCCCTACCTGAAGCAGCAGAACATCGTGTTCCAGCCGGGCGTGAACGAAGAACTGGCCGCCACCGCGCTGTGGGGCACGCAGCAACTGGGTTTTGCGCCGCCCGGCAGCAACAAGTTCGACGGCGTGTTCGGCATCTGGTACGGCAAAGGCCCAGGCGTGGATCGCTGCTCCGACGTGTTCAAACACGCCAACATGGCCGGCACCACACCCTGGGGCGGGGTGATTGCGGTGGCGGGTGACGACCACATCTCCAAAAGCAGCACGGCCGCCCACCAGAGCGACCACATCTTCAAGGCCTGCGGCCTGCCGGTGTTTTTCCCGGCCTCGGTGCAGGAAATCCTGGACCTGGGCCTGCATGCCTTCGCCATGAGCCGCTTCAGCGGCGTGTGGGCGGGCATGAAGACCATCCAGGAAATCGTCGAGTCCAGCGCCACCGCCATGATCGACCCCGAGCGGGTGCAGATCGTGTTGCCCGACTTTGTGATGCCGCCGGGTGGCGTGCACATCCGCTGGCCCGACCACGCGCTGGACCAGGAAGCCCGCCTGTTCGACTACAAGTGGTACGCGGCCCTGGCCTACATCCGCGCCAACCGCCTGAACCACAACGTGATCGAAGGCCCGAACGACCGACTGGGCATCATCGCCAGCGGCAAGGCCTACAGCGACACCCGCCAGGCCCTGCTGGACCTGGGCCTGGACGACAACGCCTGCCGCGCTCTAGGCATCCGCCTGCACAAGGTGGCCGTGGTGTGGCCGCTGGAGGCACAGACCACACGCGAATTTGCCACCGGCCTGCGCGAGATCCTCGTGGTGGAGGAAAAGCGCCAGGTCATCGAATACCAGCTCAAGGAAGAGCTGTACAACTGGCGCGGTGACGTGCGCCCCAACGTGCTGGGCAAGTTCGACGAGGTGGAGGGCGACTTCTCGGGCGGCGAATGGAGCGTGCCCAACCCCAGCGCCAACACCTTGCTGCGCGCCAACGCCGACCTGACGCCCGCCATCATCGCGCGCGCCATCGCCAAACGCCTGAAAAAACTGGGCGTGGACGGCGACATGGCCGCCCGCATTGACGCCCAGCTGGCCATCCTGGAGGCCAAGGAAAACGCCATGAAGGCGGTGCCGGTGCTGAGCAGCGCCGAGCGCCAGCCCTGGTTCTGCAGCGGCTGTCCACACAACACCAGCACCCGCGTGCCCGAAGGCTCGCGCGCCATGGCTGGCATTGGCTGCCATTTCATGACCATCTGGATGGACCGCGACACCGTGGGCTTCACCCAGATGGGCGGTGAGGGTGTGCCCTGGGTGGGCCAGCAGCCCTTCAGCCACGACCAGCACATGTTCGCCAACCTGGGCGATGGCACCTACTTCCACAGCGGCCTGCTGGCGGTGCGCCAGAGCATCGCCGCCGGGGTGAACATCACCTACAAAATCCTCTACAACGACGCCGTGGCCATGACCGGTGGCCAGCAGGTGGGCGAGCGCCCCGAAGGCCACAGCGTGGTGCAGATCGCGCAGAGCATGCGGGCCGAAGGCGCACAGAAGATCACCATCGTCACCGACGAGCCGGAGAAATACGCTGGCGTGAGCGGCCTGCCCGCCGGCATCGCCATCCAGCACCGCGACACGCTGGACGCGGTGCAACGCGAATTCCGCTCTATCTTGGGCACCACGGTCATCATTTACGACCAGACCTGTGCCACCGAAAAGCGCCGCCGCCGCAAACGCGGCACCCTGGTCGATCCGGCCAAGCGTGTGGTCATCAACGAGCTGGTGTGTGAGGGCTGCGGCGACTGCGGCGTGCAGAGCAACTGCCTGAGCGTGGAGCCGCTGGAGACCGAGTTCGGCCGCAAGCGCACCATCAACCAGAGCACCTGCAACAAGGACTACTCCTGCACCAAGGGCTTCTGCCCCAGCTTCGTGACGGTGGAAGGTGGCCAACTCAAGAAGAAAGCCAAAGGCGCGGCCAAAGCCTCGCCCGTGGAACTGGGCGCCCTGCCCGAGCCCGTGTTGCCCCCCACCGAACAGGCCTGGGGCATTGTGGTGGCGGGCGTGGGCGGCACCGGCGTCATCACCATCGGCCAGCTGCTGGGCATGGCCGCCCACATGGAAGGCAAAGGAATCGTCACGCAGGACGCTGCCGGCCTGGCCCAAAAGGGCGGCGCCACCTGGAGCCACGTGCTGATCGCCGACCGCCAGGACGACATCCGCACCACCCGCGTGGGCATGGCCGGGGGCGACCTCATCATCGGCTGCGACCCCATTGTGGCCGCCAACAAGGAAACCACGCTGCGCATCCGTGCCGGCCGCACCCACGTGGCGCTCAACACGCACAGCACGCCCACGGCGGCGTTCGTGAAAAACGGCAACTGGGAGAACCCGGCCGAGCAGTGTGTGGCCAACGTGGCGCAGGCCGTGGGCGAACCCGCCAACCTGGGCCTGTTCGACGCGGACGCCGTGGCCAGCAAACTCATGGGCGACACCATCTTCGTCAACCCCATGATCCTGGGCTACGCTTGGCAAAAGGGCTGGGTGCCGCTGGAGCGCGCCTCGCTGTACCGCGCCATCGAACTCAACGGCGTGGCGGTGGAGGCCAACAAGACCGCCTTCGAATGGGGCCGCCAGGCCGCCCACGATTGGGCGCGGGTGCAAGCCCTGCTGTCGCCGGCCCAGGTGATTGAGTTGAAAAAACGCGAAACGCTGGACAGCATCGTGGCGCGCCGCGCCGAGTTCCTCACCGGCTACCAGAACGCTGCTTACGCCGACACCTACCGCAGCTTCGTGGCACAGGTGCAGCAGGCCGAACGTGCCCTGGGCAAAACGTCTTTGAGTGAGGCCGTGGCCAAGAACCTGTTCAAGCTCATGGCCTACAAAGACGAGTACGAGGTGGCGCGCCTGCACACCGACCCGGCGTTCCACGAGCGCATTGCCCAGATGTTCGAAGGCGACTTCAAGCTCAACTACCACCTGGCGCCGCCCCTGCTGGCCAAGAAGAACGACAAGGGCGAGCTGATCAAGCAGAAGTACGGCCCGGCCATGCTGACCGCGTTCAAGCTGCTGGCCAAACTCAAAGGCCTGCGCGGTGGCGCGCTGGACGTGTTCGGCAAGACCGAGGAGCGCCGCATGGAGCGCCAGTTGATCGCCGACTACCGCGCCAGCATCGACGAGGTGCTGCGCGGCCTGAACGCCGGCAACCACGCACTGGCCCTGGACATCGCCCGCCTGCCCGAGCAGATCAAGGGCTTTGGCCATGTGAAGGAACGCAACGCACGCGCCGCCCGCAGCCGCTGGGACGGCCTGATGGCCCAGTGGCGTGACCCGGCGGTGCGCCAGGCCGCCTGACAAGCGACAAACCCGTGACCCCGCCGCGCCCTGGCGGGGTCATTCGGCCACCGACAACCCAGCCGAATACAATCCCCGGTTGCCTTCAAGCGGGGCAGCGGCTGGGCCGTGCGTTTCGCTTGAGCCCTCATTGATTCGAACTGGAGATCCGCTGTGTTCATTTCTTCTGCCTACGCCCAAGCCGCCGCTGGCGGCAGCACCCAAGACACGCTGCTGGGCATGCTGCCCCTGGTGTTGATGTTTGTGGTGCTGTACTTCGTCATGATCCGCCCGCAGATGAAGAAACAAAAAGAGCACAAGTCCATGGTGGACGCGCTGGCCAAGGGCGACGAGGTGGTGACCGCCGGTGGCATGCTGGGCAAAGTATCCAAAATTGGCGAAACCTACATCAGTGTGGAACTTGCCAGCGGCGTTGAGGTCCAGATGCAACGCAGCGCGGTGGCCACCGTGCTGCCCAAAGGCACCGTGAAGTTTTGACCCCCCCCGCGCCGCGCCTGCGGCGCGTCACCCCCTCAAGGGGGCGGCACTGGCAGACCGGCGGAGCCGGATCTGCGGTGCCCTTGGATGAATTCCCCGCGCGCCGGCTTTTGAGGTTTGCTCTCTTATGAATCGTTATCCGCTCTGGAAATACGCGATCTTGGTGGTTGCGCTGTTGATCGGTGTGATCTACACCCTGCCCAACTTCTTTGGTGAAGCGCCTGCGGTGCAGGTGTCGGCGGGCAAGGCCACGGTCAAGGTCGACACCGGCACCGTCACCAAGGTGGAAGAAGCGCTGGCGGCGAACAGCCTGCAAGCCGCGCTGGTGCAGTTCGACGGCAACTCGGTCAAGGCGCGCTTCAACAGCACCGACGACCAGCTCAAGGCGCGCGATGCGCTGGAACGGGCCTTCAACACCGACCCGGCCAACCCCAGCCATGTGGTGGCGCTCAACCTGTTGCCGCGCACCCCCGCCTGGCTGGCATCGCTGCACGCCGCCCCCATGTACCTGGGCCTGGATTTGCGTGGCGGCGTGCACTTCATGCTGCAGGTGGACATGGCGGCGGCCCTGGACCGGCGCGTCGAAACCCTGGTGGGCGATCTGCGCACCGCCATGCGTGACAAGGGCCTGCGCCACGGTGGCCTCTCGCGCAGCGGCCAGCAAATTGAAATCCGCCTGCGCGAAGCCGACACGCGCCAACCGGTGGTCAACCTGCTGCAAGACACCTTCCTCGACCTGCTGGTGGCCGAAGCCACCCCTGGCGATGACCTGGTGGTGCGGGTGAGCATGCGCCCCGAAGCGGCCCGCCGTGTGCAGGAACAGGCGCTCAAACAAAACATCACCACCCTGCACAACCGCATCAACGAACTCGGCGTGGCCGAACCGGTGATCCAGCAGCAGGGCGCCGACCGGATCGTGGTGCAGTTGCCCGGCGTGCAGGACACGGCCAAGGCCAAAGACATCCTGGGTCGCACCGCCACGCTGGAAGTGCGCATGGTGGACGAAAGCGCCGAAGGCCGCGCCGCCGAGCGTGGCACCGGGCCGGTGCCGTTTGGCTCGGAACGCCACCTGGACCGCGAAGGGCGCGCCGTCATCACCAAACGCGAAGCGATGCTCACCGGCGAGAACCTCACCGACGCACAGGCCGGCTTCGACAGCCAGACCCAGGAGGCCGCCGTGCACCTGACGCTGGACGCCAAAGGCGCACGCGTGTTCCGCGACGTGACCCGCGAGAACGTGGGCAAACGCATGGCCATCCTGCTGTTCGAAAAGGGCAAGGGCGAGGTCGTGACCGCACCGGTGATCCGCAGCGAAATTGGCGGCGGGCGGGTGCAGATCTCGGGCCAGATGAGCACGGTGGAGGCCAACGACACCGCCCTGCTGCTGCGCGCCGGCTCGCTGGCCGCGCCCATGGAGATCATCGAAGAACGCACCATCGGCCCCAGCCTGGGCGCCGAGAACATCGAAAAAGGCTTCAACAGCGTGATGTGGGGCTTTGCCGTCATCGTGTTGTTCATGTGCATTTACTACGCGCTGTTCGGCGTGTTCTCCAGCCTGGCGCTGGGGCTGAACCTGCTGCTGCTGGTGGCCGTCCTGTCCATGCTGCAGGCCACCCTCACCCTGCCCGGCATCGCCGCCATGGCGCTGGCGCTGGGCATGGCCATCGACGCCAACGTGCTGATCAACGAACGTGTGCGCGAAGAACTGCGCAACGGCGCGTCGCCGCAGGCGGCCATCCACGCCGGCTACGAACACGCCTGGGCCACCATCCTGGACTCCAACATCACCACCCTGATCGCCGGTGTGGCGCTGTTGGCTTTTGGCTCCGGCCCGGTGCGTGGTTTTGCCGTGGTGCACTGCATCGGCATTCTCACCAGCATGTTCTCGGCCGTGTTGTTCTCGCGTGGCCTGGTCAACCTCTGGTATGGCCGCCAAAAGCGCCTGAAGTCGGTGTCCATCGGCACCGTGTGGAAACCGGCGAACGACGCCGTCAAGACCCCTGCCGTCAAGGCCGATTGAAGCGGAGCACACGCGATGGAACTGTTCAAGATCCGCAAGGACATCCCTTTCATGAAACACGCGTTGGTTTTCAACGTGGTTTCATTTGTCACCTTCGCACTGGCGGTGTTTTTCCTGGTCACGCGTGGCCTGCACCTGTCGGTGGAATTCACCGGTGGCACGGTGATGGAGGTGGCCTACGAACAACCGGCCGACCTGGAAGCGGTGCGCAAAGTGGTCGAGGGCCTGGGCTACGCCGACGTGCCAGTGCAGAATTTTGGTACCTCACGCGACGTGCTGATGCGCCTGCCGGCCATGCAGGGCCAGACATCGGGCCAGCAGAGCGAGGCGATGTTGGCCGCGCTCAAGGCCCAGAACCCGGCAGTGCAACTGCGCCGCACCGAATTCGTGGGTCCACAAGTGGGCCAGGAGCTGGTGGAAGACGGCCTCAAAGCGCTGGGCGTCGTGATCCTGGGCATCATGATCTACTTGGCCATCCGCTTCGAGTGGAAGTACGCGGTCTCGGCCATCATCGCCAACCTGCACGACGTCATCATCATCCTGGGCTTCTTTGCCTTCTTCCAGTGGGAGTTCTCGCTGGCGGTGCTGGCCGCCGTGCTGGCGGTGCTGGGCTATTCGGTCAACGAGTCGGTGGTGATCTTCGACCGCATCCGCGAGAGCTTCCGCAAATACCGCAAGATGGACACGGTGGGCGTGATCAACCACGCCATCACCTCCACCATCAGCCGCACCATCATCACCCACGGCTCGACCCAGATCATGGTGCTGTCCATGCTGCTGTTCGGCGGTCCGACGCTGTTCTACTTCGCCCTGGCCCTGACCATTGGCATCCTTTTCGGCATCTACTCCTCGGTGTTTGTGGCGGCGGCCATCGCCATGTGGCTGGGCATCAAACGCGAAGACCTCATCAAGGGTGGCGGTGGCGGCAGCGGCAAGAAGGAAGACCCCAACGACCCGAACGCGGGCGCCGTGGTCTGACACACGGGGGCGGCGCACGCTCGCGCTTCTCGGGGACAATCGAGGCCCACACCCTGAACCACAGCTGAAGTGTCAGACGCCTCCACACACACATCCCACGCACAGCAGGCCAGGCGCCTGCTGCTGCGCCATGTGCTCAAGGCGCTGCCCGATGTGGTCAAGGACATCGCCACCCTGCTGGACAAGCTGCCCGAACCGGGTGCCAGCAGCGACAAAGTCCAGCTGGCAGACAACCTGCGCCGCAGCTGGCTGACACGCGCCCTCCCCTGGCAGCGCGCCGCCGGGCAGCGCCTGCTCGAGCAGGCACCCAGTTCCACCTCGGGCACACCTTTGGGCAGCGAATTGCGCCTGCTCGAAGAAGAGGACATGGAGATACAAATCCTCGCGGGGCGGCTGGCCCAAACGCTGGCAGCCCCGGCACAGGACGAGTTCAACGACCTGCGGCTGCGCTTGCAACACCTGGAGCAAACCCACGAGCTGGCCCACAACGACACGGTGCAGCCCGCACACATCACACAGGCCATGCTCGGGGCGTGGTCGGACGTCGGGCTGACGCGCGACGACTGGCTCCACTGCCAGCCGGTGGTGGAGCGCCGCCTGGCCCAGGTGTTCAACGAAGCCTGCCACCTGGCCAACGCCTGGCTGTTGCAGCAAGGGGTGCTGCCTCACATCGATTTGCGTGCGCTGGTGCGGCGTGGACGTGACGGCGCCCCCCTGCCCGCCCATGGGACCGCGGCCGCCACCGGGCCAGCACCCACCCACCCACCGCCGGGCGCGCCCGCTGCGGGCATGAGCCCGGTGGCCGCCAAGCTGCAGGACATGACGCAGCGCATGCGCCAGCTGTTGGCCGATCACATCCCAGCGGCGGCGCGCTGGATGGGCCCTGCCACCCCCACCAGCGCGGGCACCCCCACACCAGGTGTTGCGGGCGGGCCGGACGCTGGCACACCGGGTGGCGGCGGTTCGGCGCCGTCCCACAAGGCACGTGCCGACGCCACCACCCTGATGGTGGCCATGCCCCACCCGCCCACGCCAGGCGCCTTGCGTGCGGCCGACGCCGGTGCCATCGCACCCGAGGCCTACCAGGCCGGCGTGGCCGAATTGCGGCAGCAGACACGCGCGCTCAAACAGGCCGCGTCCAGCCAGCAGGACAAAGCCGTCATCGAAGTGGTGGCGCTGATTTTCGACAGCATCCTGGCCGAGGAGCGCCTGCCGCCCAGCATCCGTGTGTGGTTTGCGCGGCTGCAGATGCCGGTGCTGCGTGTGGCGCTGGTGGACGCGGATTTCCTGGGCAGCACCGACCACCCGGCGCGCCTGCTGCTCGACCGTATGGGCGCCTGCGTGATGGGCTTTGACGCCGGCGTCTCGCTGGAGCCGCTGGAAGCGGAGATGCGCCGCATCGTGCAGGTGGTGGAGCAATACCCCGAGACCGGCCGCAAGGTGTTCGAGATCGTCCACAAGGAGTTCGAGGCTTTCCTCTCGCAGCACCTGCTGGAGCGCGGCGAAACCCAGAAGCTGGCCAACCTGGCCGAGCAGGTGGAGCTCAAGGAAACGCTGACGGTGAAGTTCACCATCGAACTGCGCAAGCTGCTGGGCCAGGCGCCGGTGGCCGAACCGGTGCGCGATTTCCTGTTCCACGTCTGGACCGAGGTGCTGGCCGTGGCCACGGTGCGTCATGGGGCGCAGCACGAGGTGTCCACCGGTTTCCGTGCCGTGGCCGGCGAACTGCTGTGGATGGCCAGCGCCAAGCCGACCCGCGCAGAACGCGCCAAGGTGATTGGCCGCCTGCCCGGCCTGATGGCGCGGCTGCGCGAAGGCATGACGCTGCTGGGGCTGACGGCCGCGCTGCAGGACCAACACATCAAACGCGTGAGCGACGCGCTGGTGGAGGCCTTCATGGCCCGCACCCAACCCTTGTCCGACCAGTGGCTGCAAGACATGACCCAGCGCCTGGGCAGCCTCGACGCCTACCTGGCCGACACCGAGGTCGAGCAGATCAAGCTCGACCAGTACAGCATCGAGATGATCACCGGCGTGGACGCCTCGGACATCGTGGTGGTGCCGGACACCGAACAGAAAATCTCGGCCGCGCTGCGGGCCTGGGCCAAGGGCCTGGAGCGCGGCGCCTGGTTCGAGCTCAGCCACAACGGCTTTGCCAGCCTGGTGCAGCTGTCGTGGCGCAGCCCACAAAAGCAACTCTTCCTGTTTGCCGGCCCCGAGCGGCGCAGCTTTTTGCTGCAGCAAGGCCGTGTGGCCAGCTACCTCGAAGCCGGCCTGCTCAAGCCCTGCGAAGCCGAAACGCTGACGCTGCGCGCCACCCGCGACGCACTCAACAAGCTCGACGCCAACCCCGAACGCCTGCTCGCCTGAGCCACCGAGCGTCCCTCACCATGACCGACGCCACCCCCCTGCTGCCCCCTGAATACCTCGCACTGATGGCACGGGGGGTGTCGGTGATCGTCGCGTCTGCCAGCGCGGCACGTGTGCCCAGCCTCATGCGTGCGGTGGGCAGCCATGTGGCCGACGGTGGGCGCGAGGTCACGGTCTACGTGTCGAGCAGTCAGGCCGGCCAGTTGCTCGATGACATCGCCCACACCGGCCAGGTGGCGGTGGTCTTCAGTTCACCGGCCAGCCACCAGACGCTGCAGCTCAAGAGCCGTCAGGTCAGCTTGCGCCCCATGGCGGTGAGCGACCTGCCCATCCTGCAGCGCTACCGCGAATCCATGGAACGTGAGGTCGGTGCGGTGGGCTTCCCGCCCACCTTCACCCAGGCCATGCTGGCCCACCGCATCGACGATGTGGTGGCCATCGTTTTCTGCCCCGAACAGGCCTTCGACCAAAGCCCCGGGCCACGCGCCGGCACACCGTTGATGACGCCGGGGGTGGGGACATGAGCCTGACGCTGAGCGCCCTGCGCCCCTGCATGGAAGGTGCGGTCCCCGCCACCATGGCCACCTGCTCGGCCGACGGCACGCCCAACGTGGCCTACCTGTCACAGGTGTTCTACGTGGACGAGGCGCACGTGGCGCTGTCCTTCCAGTTTTTCAACAAGACGCGCCAGAACATCCTGGCCCAGCCCCAGGCCACGGTGCTGGTGTTGCACCCGCAGACCGCGCAGTTCTACCGCCTGCACCTGCGTTACCTGCGCACCGAAACCAGCGGCCCGGTGTTCGAAGGCATGAAGGCGCAGTTGGCCGGCATCGCCTCACACGAAGGCCTGGCCGAGGTGTTCCGCCTGCGCGGGTCCGACATCTACGCGGTGCTGGGCATCGAAGCCGTGGACGGCCAGCCCCTGCCTGCGCCACCGGAGCGCAGCGGCCAACTGGCGCTGCTGCGGCGCGCGAGCGACCAGCTCAGCCGCAGCACCTCGCTGGACGCGCTGCTCAACACCTTGATCGATACCTTGCGTGGCCCTCTGGACATGCCCCACGCCATGGTGTTGTTGTGCGACGAAGCGGGCAGCTCGCTCTACACCGTGGCCAGTTGTGGTTACCCGCTGTCCGGGGTGGGGTCAGAAATTGCCTTGGGCGACGGCGTCATCGGCGTGGCCGCGCAGGAGCAAACCGCCGTGCGCGTCAACCACCTGACCAGCGCCTACCGCTACAGCCAGGCGGTGCGCAGCGGACTGGGCGAAGCCGATGCGGCGCTGGGCCAGGAAATCCCCTACCCCGGCCTGCCCGAGCCGCGCAGTCAGATGGCGGTGCCCATGCGCTGCGCGGGCCGGCTGCTGGGCGTGCTGTTCGTGGAAAGCGGGCAGGACATGCGCTTCAGCTTTGAAGACGAAGACATGCTGGTGGCGCTGGCCGGCCAGGTGGGCGCCACGTTGGCCCACCTCCAAGCCCATGGCGATGCGCCGGAAGCCCCCCCGACCGACACCGGCCCCTGCCCACAGACACCGGCGGTGCTGCAGGTGCGTTGCTTTCTGGCCAACCACAGCGTGTTCGTCAACGGCAGCTATCTCATCAAAGGGGTGGCAGGCGCCATCCTGTGCAAGCTGCTGCGCGACCATGCCGCGCACGGCCGCACCGAGTTTTCCAACCGCGAGCTGCGGCTGGACCCCAGCCTGGGCCTGCCCGATGTGGTGGACAACCTGGAGGCGCGACTGCTGCTGTTGCAACGCCGCCTGCTGGAGCAGAACGTGGGCCTGCGGCTGGAGAAAACCGGCCGCGGCCGCTTCCGCCTCTGCGTGTCAGGGCAGGTGGTGCTGACCCAGGGGTGATGGCGCTCAGGCGGGCAGGCCGAGGGCCTGAACCAGCTTGCCCCAGTCGCGCTCGCTCAGGTGCGGCCGCACCACACCCAATGCCGCCTCGAAGGCCGGCGCCGGCGCGTGGGCACGCATGTCGGCCAGCAAGGCGCAGCGCTCGCCGTGCGCCATGAAGGGCACCAGCCAACGCAACGTGGCCATCATCTCTTGTGGCGGAATCGACGCCAGCAGCGCGTCGTGCAGAGCGGCCAGCTCGGCGTCGCTGTAGTGCGCCCACAGGGCGGCGTTGTGGCGGGTCTCCTCGATCAGCATGTGCTCGAAGTTCTCGGCCACGAACAGCGACAGCCGGCGGTACAGCGCCAGGGCTGCGGACTCGCGGTGGGCGGGCGCACGCGCCAGCAGAGCGTCGACCTCGGCGCGCAGCATGGCAATGTGCTCCAGGTGGCCGTGGTGGTCGTCGGCGGCGTGGTCGCTCACCCCCGGCGCGCGGGCGTGCAGGGCGGGGTGCATGAAGCGGTCTTCGTGCAGCACGTGCTGCTCACAAAAAAACAGCAGTTCGCGCAGGGTGGTCGCCATGGCCGACACCTCAACGGGGTCCTGCGTGTCGCAGCGGCCAAGGGTGAGCAAGGCATCGCTCATGGCGGCGCGCAAGGCCTTGTGGATACCGGCGTAGAGGTCGAGCCGGGGGGCGGCGGCGGTGGCGGCCGACAGGGCCACGGCACTGATTTCAAGGGCGTTGAATTGCATGAAAAACTCCGGGTGGGCGGTGGCGCACCGTGCGCCTCCGTGCCTGCCATGCAGTCTAAAAATGGGGTCCCAAGCGCGCTGCTAAATAGCGCTTAACGCTTCCCTAAGAATTTCTTAAACAGCGACTCAGACGCGGCCCACGCGTTGAAACAACCCGCCAGGCAAGCGCCCGACCTCGCCCACCAACTCCAGTTCCAGCAGCGCCGCCTGCAGCTGCGCCGTGGGCCAACCGGTGCGGGCTTGCAGCGCGTCCAGGCCCACCGGGTCGTGACCCAGTGCCGCCAGCAAAGCCGCATCGCCTGTTGCGGGCACCTCGGGGGGCTCGTCGGCGGGGGCAGCGGCATCGGCCGGCGGCAACACGTGCAACTCTTCCAGCACGTCCTGCGCCGACTCCACCAGCTTGGCACCCTGGCGTATCAGTGCATGGCAGCCGCGCGACTGCGGCGAGTGGATGGAGCCGGGAATGGCAAACACATCACGCCCCATGTCGGCCGCCAAACGGGCGGTGATGAGCGAACCCGACTGCAGCGCCGCCTCCACCACCAGCGTGCCCTGCCCCAGCGCGGCAATGAGCCGGTTGCGCTTGGGAAAGTGGGGCGCCAGCGGCGGCGTGCCCAGCGGATACTCGCTGATCAGCGCGCCGGTGGCGGCAATGCGGTGCGCCAACGCCTTGTGCCGCGCGGGGTACACGCGGTCCAGCCCGGTGCCCACCACGGCAACGGTGGGGGCGCCGGCATCGAGCGCGCCTTCGTGGGCGCCGCCGTCCACCCCCAGGGCCAGGCCCGACACCACACACACACCGGCGTGGCCCAAGGCGCGCGCGAACTCGCGCGCATTGAGCTGGCCCTGGGGTGTGGGGTTGCGGCTGCCCACCACGGCCACCCGCTGCCGGTGGGCCAGCGCGGCCAGGCTGCCCTGCACGAAGAGCAGCGTGGGCGGATCGGGCATCTGCAGCAAGTCGGGAGGGTAGCCTGCGTCCGCCAAGCTCAGCACATGGTGGGCCGGACCGGCCTGCAACCAGGCCCAGGTCGTGCTGAGCTGGCTGACCCATTCGGGCGGTGGCGTCAACAGCGCATCGGCCAGACGCGGCCCGACCAGCGAAGCCAGCACGGCGGGGGATTGCTCAAAGACCTGATGAGGGCCACCCAAAGCCGCCAGCAACTGGCGTGCGGTGGCATTGCCCACGCCAGGCGTGAGCAGCAGGCGCAACCAGGCGCCCAGTTCGTCGCGCTCCACGGCGCCTCCCTGCGATGTCTTTTTTGTCTTGTGCGCTCAGCCTGCCCTGTCAGGGACTGGGGTTGGGGCTGATCACCCGGGCGCCCACGGTCACACCGTCGGCGATTTCCAGCACCAGCGCGTACGACACGCGCTCGAAGGTGCGGAACACCATCATCAGGCCATTGCGCTCACCGGGCAACTGGATTTGCACGCGCTGCTTGTCGGTGGTGTCGGTGACCTTGGTGCTGTTGAGCAACACCGCCAGCACGTGGCCCGGCTGCAGGCCGTGTTCTGTCCCACGGTTGATCACCACCACCTGGCTCTGGCCGGCGTAGGTGACGGCGTTGCCATACACCGACACCACCTGGCCATTCACATCGGCTGGCGCTGCGGTGGGCACGTAGTTGCGGAAGGCACGCGGCGGCTCGGGCAGCAATCGATCGCCCGCGCGGATTTCTTCCTTGGTCTGCACGATGTCGATGGTGGCAGGCACCAGCTCCAGCGTGGACTTGCCGCCGCTGCCCGGGGTCTCGCGCATTTCCTCGGGCCGCACCAGCGTGGCACGTCCCAGGAACTTGGCCTCATAACCCAACACGTCGCCGGTGGTGGGGTCTTTCAGGGGCGTGACGTTGCGGAACACGCGGAAGGCGCGCGGCTCCCCCGGGTCCATGCTCAGCGCCGTGCCTTGTGTGCCATAGCCGGTGAGGCCACGGGCATAGGCCCGGTCGCCACGACTGAGCAACACACGGCCCTCCTGGGCGGCCACGATGCGCGGTGCGTCGCCCAGCGAGTCCTGATCGGCGATGATGGCTTCGGTCAGGAAGGGCTCGATCTGCTGCGGTGACAGCGCCGGGATGGCGCTGTCGGCCAAACTCTCGGAGCGCACCCTCGGTGACACCTTGACTGTGGGCACACCACCCGTGCTGTCTTGGGCAAAACGCAGGATGGCGCGGCCACTGGAGGTGTCCAGGACCAGCTTCTGGCCAGGGTAAATCAGGTGCGGGTTGCGGATGGCCTGCAGGTTCATGCCCCACAGCTCGGGCCAACGCCAGGGGCTCTTGAGGAACAGGCCCGAAATGCCCCACAAGGTGTCACCGCGTTGTACCGTGTGGCTGCTGGGCGCATTGGGCGCCAACTCGCTCAGCGCCACGCCGGCCTGCGCCACCTGTTGCGCGGTGTCGCGTTGTTGTGGCGTGATGGGATAACGCTGGGTGGCCGACTGGGCCTGCACCACACCGGCAGCCAGCCAAGCCGCCGTGCCGAGGGCCAGCGCCACATGGCGGGCGGTCGGACGCGTACAAAAAGGGGAAAACGGCATGTTGAAGCCCTGTTGCTGGCGGGCGGCACCCAGGCACGTCGGCGCCCACCATTTCTTGACAATTTGCGTTTGATTTTGCGCCCAAGCCCTTGATTAGGCAATGATTAGGCCCGAGCGCCCACTCGGTCCGACTCAAAAGTGGCGAAAATAGCTACAAATCCGCGCCAGCGTCCCCATTTGAAGGGAACCGCCGTCTCGCGCGCTCACACTTTTTTGCCTTGTTCACCATGCCGTCCGCCGACCTGCTCCCCATCCTGCGTTACCCCGATCCCCGCCTGCACACCGTCGCCAAACCCGTGGCCGCCGTGGACGAGTCCGTGCGTGCGCTCATCCCGCGCATGCTGGCCACCATGTACGAAGCCAACGGCATCGGTCTGGCCGCCACCCAGGTGGACGTGCACCAGCGCCTGATCGTGATCGACGTCAGCGAAGAACGCGACCAGCCCCTGGTGCTCATCAACCCCGAGATCGAGTGGGCCAGCCCCGAAACCCGCAAGGGCGAGGAAGGCTGCCTGTCGGTGCCTGGCATTTACGACGGCGTGGAGCGCTCCACTGCAGTGCGCGTGCGCGCGCTGGACGGCGAAGGCCAGCCGCGTACCATCGAGGCCGAAGGCATGCTGGCCGTGTGCATTCAGCACGAGATGGACCACCTGATGGGCAAGGTCTTCGTGGAATACCTCTCGCCGCTCAAGCGCAACCGCATCAAAACCAAGCTGCTCAAGGCCGAACGCGAGGCCCGCGAATGACACCCAGGCGCTGGCTGCTGTGGCCTGTGCTGGCGATGCTCGCCGCGCTGCTGGCCGCCTGCGCCACGCCCGACCGAATGCCCCTGGGCAGCAGCCGCGACGACACCCTGGCCCGACTCGGCCCGCCCAGCGCGGTGCACCGCCTGCCCGACGGCGAGCGCCTGCAATACTCCTACCAGCCCGCCGGCCCCTGGGTGCACAACCTCGACTTCGATGCCAACGGCCGGCTGACCCACACGCAACAGGTGCTGGAACCCAACGACTTCGCCCACATTCAAGTTGGTAGCTGGCGCCGCGATGACGTGCTGATGCGCTACGGTCGTCCGGCCTTGGTCGAGCGCGTGGCGCGCTTCGAAGGGGAAATCTGGACCTACCGCTTCCTGGACAATATGCGCCGCAGGCAGTTGCATGTGCACCTGGATCCGGGTGGCACTGTGCGCCAGCTGCTGACCACCGACGAACCCGAATTCGAGCCGTCCGACCGCTTCGTCGAGTGAGCTGTCAAACCAACGCCCCATGAAAATCGCATTCGCCGGCACGCCGGAATTTGCCGCCGTGGCCCTGCAGCGCTTGCTGGAAGCCGGCCACGAAGTCCCACTGGTGCTGACGCAGCCCGACCGCCCGGCTGGCCGTGGCATGAAGCTGCAGGCATCGGCCGTGAAACTGCTGGCACTGGACCATGGCCTGCAAGTGGCCCAACCGCGCAGCCTGCGCCTGGACGGTAAATACCCCGACGACGCCCAGGCCGCACAGTGGCTGTTGCGCGACGCCGGCCTGGACGCCATGGTGGTGGCCGCCTACGGGCTCATCTTGCCCCAATGGGTGCTGGACACCCCGGCCAAAGGCTGCCTGAACATCCACGCCTCGCTGCTGCCGCGTTGGCGGGGTGCGGCGCCCATCCACCGCGCCATCGAAGCCGGTGACGCCGAGACCGGCGTCACCATCATGCAAATGGACGCTGGCCTGGACACCGGCGACATGCTGCTGATGGAAACCCTGCCCATCGCCGCCGACGACAACACGGCCCGCCTGCACGACAAGCTCGCGGCGCTGGGTGGCCGCCTGATCGTGGACGCGCTGGCGCGCCTGGAGCAGCTGAGGCGCACGTCCCAGCCCGCCGAAGGCGTGACCTACGCCCACAAGATCGAGAAACACGAGGCCTTGATCGACTGGTCCTTGCCGGCCGAGGTGCTGGCGCGCCGGGTGCGCGCCTTCGACCCGTTTCCGGGCGCGCTCACCCACCAAGGCCAAGAAAACCTCAAGATCTGGGCGGCCTTCGCTGAACCCGGCGCATCCGACGCCCCCCCAGGCACCGTGCTCGAAGCCAGCGCACAAGGGGTGCGTGTGGCCACCGGCCAGGGTGTGCTGCGGCTGACGGAACTGCAGCGTGCGGGCGGCAAACGCCTGCCCGCCACCGCCTTCCTGCAAGGGGCCGACCTGCACCCTGGCCAACGCCTGGGCGCCACCGGGCCCGACCATGTTTCTTAAGCGCATCTACCGCGAGCACCCCGAGTACCGGCTGGGGCTGCAACACCAGGCCACGGTGGCCATGGGCATCGCCGCCTGGGGGCTGATGACAGGGGTGGCCATGGTCAAGTCGGGCCTGAGCCCGCTGGAGGCCTCGCTGATGACGCTGCTGGTCTACGCCGGCAGCGCGCAGCTCGCCGCCATCCCGTTGCTGGGCGCCGGTGCGCCCATCTGGGTGATCCTGGCCACCGCCTTCTGCGTCAACCTGCGCTTCATCGTGTTTTCGGTCCACCTGCGCCCACACATGATGCACCTGCCCCGCTGGGAGCGCCTGGTCACGGGCTACCTTACCGGTGACCTGACCTACGTGTACTTTGCCAGGCGCTACCCCCACGCCCCGCAGAACGAAGCGCAGCAGCTGGCACAACACGCCTACCTGGCCGGCAACTGCGCCATCAACTACGGTGCGTGGATGGTGTTCAGCCTGCTGGGTGTGGCGCTGGCCAACGCCATTCCGACGGCATGGGGATTGGGCTTTGCCGGCATCCTGGCCCTGTTGGGTGTGGGCTGTTCGCTGGTCACGTCCCGGCTGCGCGCGGTGTCGGCCGGTGTGGCGGCCAGCGCGGCGGTGGTGGCCTATGCCCTGCCGCTCAAACTCAACATCCTGGTCGCCATCGCCAGTGCGGTGGCCATCTGCCTGGTGCTGGAGGCCACGGGCAAAACCGGCCCGCATGAGGAGGCCCGCCATGTTTGACATCACCTGGACCTCGCTGATGAGCATCATCGGCATGGCGGTGATCACCGTGGTCACCCGCTCGCTGTTCTTCATTTCCGACCGCCCCTGGACCCTGCCCGCCTGGGCGCAACGTGGCCTGCGCTATGCGCCGGTGGCGGCGCTGTCGGCCGTGGTGGCGCCCGAGGTGCTGACCACACAAGGGGTTTGGGTGAGCACCTGGCAAGACGCCCGGCTGTACGCGGCCGCGGTGGGCGCGGCCTGGTTCTTCTGGCGCGGCGGGGTGCTGGGCACCATCGTCAGTGGCATGGCGGTCTACCTGCCGCTGCACATCGGGCTGGGCTGGTAAGCCTGTTCGCGCACCGCCGCAACGCGGTGCACCGCCCACCACACGGCAGCGTTGGCGGCATAACAAATCACCATGGTCCACAGGGTGTGGCTGGGGTAGTGGGCGCCACGCGCCGTCTGCACTGCGCCCAACGCCGCGCCGGCCAACAACAGCGCCACCAGCAGCAGCGCCCCCGTCCGGCCGGGGCCGCGCCGGCCACTCAGCCAAGGCAGCGCCACGCCCACAAAGGCCAGCGCCGACGAGGCATGCCCACCCGGGAAACAGTGTGCCCCGCCGCCATCGGCCAGCCCCAGCACCCAGTGCGACACGTACTGTGCCGGTCCGCCGAATTCGGCCAAGTCCCAAGGGCAACTGGTCAGGCTGGCGCGTTTGATCACGTTTACTACCAGCAAAGCCGCGAGCACGCCCAGGCCCACAGACAGCCGCTCGCGGCCCGACCAGCCGCGCACCGGCCCACGGCCCAGCGCCAACACCACCAAGCCGATCAGCAAAACGGCCACCAGCAGCCGGCGCACGCCATCGTGGGCATAGCGTTCCAGCCAAGGGTGGTGGCGCAAGGCGAAGCCGCTGGCATCGCCCCACCAGTGCATCACGGCCATGTCCTGTCCGCCCAGATCCCACAGCAACGCAGCCACCAACAGCAGCCCACCGGCACGCACCGCGGGCACAGACAAAAAGGAATTCCAACGCATGCGCGGATTGCAAGCGACCGCGATTAAGCCGGGCTTAACCCAGGCAGGCTCGAATACCGGGTGACTACACTGACACCCTACAACGCCTACCCTTTGCCCCTATGCGCGTGCTGATTGTGGAAGACGATGCCGGCATTGCCGGCGGCCTGGTGGCCATGCTCAAAGGCGTGGGCTATGCGGTGGACCACTGCGCCACGCTGGCCCACGCGTGGTCGGCACTGCAGACCGAGGCCTTTGACCTGATGCTGCTGGACCTGGGCCTGCCCGATGGCGACGGCGGCGACCTGCTGCAACGCCTGCGCCGCCAACCCGCCGCCACGCCTGGGCAGGTGCGCCTGCCCCACCCCGACCTGCCGGTGCTGATCATGACGGCCCGCGACGCCGTGCCCGACCGCATTGCCGGCCTGGACCAAGGGGCCGACGACTACCTGGTCAAACCCTTCGACGCCGATGAACTGCTGGCCCGCATGCGCGTGGCCCTTAGGCGAAGCGCCGGCCGCGCCAACCCGCTCATCCACATCGGCGAGGTGGCCATCGACCCCGCCACGCGGCACGTGACGCGCGCCGGCCAGCCGGTGGAACTGCGCACCAAGGAGTGGGCGGTGCTGATGACCCTGTGGCAGGCACGTGGCCAGGTGCTCAGCCGCGACCGGCTGGAGCAATCGCTCTACGGTTTCGACGAAGGGCTGGAGAGCAACGCGCTGGAGGTCCACATCCACCACCTGCGGCGCAAGCTGGGCGACGGCATCGTCAAAACCGTGCGCGGCGTCGGCTACTTCATGCCCAAGGACGTGGCATGACGTCGCGCCCCCAAAGCCTGTGGCTTCGCCTGTGGTGGTGGGTGCTGGGCACCACCACCGCCGTGTGGCTCACCCTCGCGGGCGTGGCCTTCTACACCGGCTACCACGAGGCCGAGGAAATCGCCGAAGGGCAGCTGAAATCGGTGGCCAGCCACTGGCTGGCGCTGCCGGCGGCACAGTGGCCCGAAGCCGCGTCTGCCACCCCTGTGCGAGACGCCACCGCCCTGACCCGACGCAAAGAGGCCTACACCAGCGAATGGGCCGTGCTGCTCTGGAGCGGCCCCAACCTGCGCCTGGACAGCCACGGGCTGCAGCCTCAGCTGCCCACCGACCTGCGCGCCGGCCTGCACCGCCTGCGCCTGCCCGGCCTGCCCGGCGAATGGCGCATGTGGGTGCAGGACGCGACCGATCACGGCACGCCGCGCCGTGCGGTGGTGCTGGTGCCCACCCAAGCACACGCGGCGCTCGGCCGCGACATCGCTGAACACATCGTGCGCCCCGCCCTGGTGTTGCTGCCACTGGTGGCGCTGCTGCTGGCCTGGGCCCTCAAGCGAGGCCTCAGCCCTTTGCGCCGGCTGGCGGGCCAGGTGGCAGCGCTCGATCTGCACAGCGGCAACCACCTTCCCGATGAACGCCGTTTTGTGGAACTCCAGGGCACGGTGCACGCCATCAACACCCTGGTGCAGAACCTGCAAGACCAGGTGCGGCGCGAGCGCGGTTTTGCGGCCGACGTGGCACACGAGTTGCGCACGCCACTGACCGCACTGGTCTGGCAAGCCCAGCTGGCACGCAGCAGCGGCGACGCCACCGAACGTGCGCAAGCGCTGACACAAGTGGAACGCGACGCCCTGCGCGCCGGCCGCATCCTGTCGCAGTTGCTGGAACTGGCGCGAGCCCAGGGCCTCAACCGGCAAGGCATGGTGTCGGTGGGACTGGCCGACCTGGCCTCCACCGTGATCGCCGACCACGCCCAGGCCGCGTTTGAAGGTGGGCGCGAGCTGGGCCTGCAAGACGATGCACCGGGCCAACAAACCCACGGCCACCCGCTGATGCTGGAGCTGGCGCTGCGCAACCTGGTGGACAACGCCCTGCGCCACACGCCGCGCGGCACCCAGGTGCTGGTGCGCACCTGGCGCAGCGCCAACGCCTACGGCATCGACGTGCTCGACGACGGGGGTGGTCCCACAAACGCATCCACCCCGGCACAGCCTGGCCACAACCTCGGCATTGGCCTGACCCTGGTGCGGCGCATCGCCACCGAACACGGTGCCGAGTTGCAGCCCGCACCACCCACCGCCGAGTGGTCACACGGCTGGCGCATCACCTGGCCGACCCAGGCGGCAAACGGTTAAGGGAAGGTTAATTTGAGCGCCAGACACTGCGCTCATGACCCCCGTATCGCCCTCCGCGCACCCGCCCACCCGCCCGGCACGCCACCCCCTGTGGCTCAGTGGCGCCCTGGCGCTGTGGCTGGCCACCTTGGGCAACCTGCCGCTGTGGCGCGCGCTGTGGGCACTGCCCGATCTGGCCGGCTGGCGGGGTGGGCTGTTCATCGCCGGCACCGCCCTGTTCGTCGCCGCCGCCCTGTGGCTGGTGCTGGCCCCGCTGAGCTGGCCGCGCCTGACCAAGCCCCTTGCCCTGTTGTGCCTGGCCACCGCCGCCAGCAGCAGCCACTTCATGCTGGCCTATGGGGTGGTGATCGACCCCGGCATGATGACCAACACCCTGCAGACCGACCTGCGCGAAGTGCGCGACCTGCTCTCGCCCAGCTTGTTGTGGACCTTCACCTGGGGCCTGCTGCTGCCGGGGGTCTGGCTGCTGCGCCAGCCGGTGGCGCGCCTGCCGTGGCCACGCCAGCTCCAACACAACCTGCTGGCCTTGGGGGCCGCGCTGCTGGTGGCCGGCGGCTTGCTGGTGCTGGGGTTTCAAGACCTGGCGCCCTTGATGCGCAACCACAAGTCGCTGCGCTACATGGTCAACCCCTTCAACGCCGCCTGGTCCACCAGCCGGGCGCTGGCCGGTCCGGCCACGCTGGCGCCCCTGCAGCCCGTGGGCACCGACGCCCACCCGAGCAACCCGCGTGCACCCGCCCCGCTGCTGGTGCTGGTGCTGGGCGAAACCGCGCGCGCGGCCAACTTTGCGCTCGGTGGCTACCCACGCGACACCAACCCCGAGCTGTCGCGCCTGGCACAAGAAGGCGATCTGACCTACTTCAGCCAGGTCACATCCTGTGGCACCAGCACCCAGGCGTCGGTGCCGTGCATGTTTTCGCACCAGGGGCGCGAGGCCTTTGTGGGCAGCCAGGACCGCTTTGAGAACCTGCTGGATGTGCTGCAACACGCCGGGCTGGCCGTGTTGTGGGTGGACAACCAGTCCGGATGCAAAGGTGTGTGTGATCGCGTGCCCAGCGTGGACACCCGCGCACTGAACCTGCCCGGCCTGTGCCCGGATGGCGCGTGTTTTGACGAGGTCATGCTGCACGGCCTGGACGAACGCATCGCCGCGCTGGACCCGGTCAAACGCGCGCGCGGCGTGGTGGTGGTGTTGCACCAGATGGGCAGCCACGGGCCGGCCTACTTCAAACGCACGCCGGCCGCGCTCAAACACTTCACGCCCGAGTGCGACACCAATGCCCTGCAGAAGTGCGAGCGGCAAGCGGTGGTCAACGCCTACGACAACAGCATCCGCTACACCGACCATGTGCTGGCCCAGACCGTGGCCTGGCTCAAACAGCACACCCAACCGAGCGCCATGGTTTACGTGTCCGACCACGGCGAATCGCTGGGCGAAAACAACCTCTACCTGCACGGCCTGCCCTACGCGATGGCGCCCGACACACAAAAACACGTGCCCATGGTGACATGGGTGTCGCCGGCGCTGCGCCAGGCGCGCGGCTGGGCTCGCGATTGCCTGGCCAGCCAAGCCAAGCAGCCGCTCTCGCACGACCACCTGTTCCACAGCCTGCTGGGCCTGGCCGATGTGGACACACAGGTGCGCAGCGACGAGCACAACCTGTTTGCCCACTGCGGGGCGCACTGAATCAGGTCTTGTCGGACGCCGCAGCGGCCTGAGCCCGCTGTGCAAACTCGGCCCGCAAGGCCTTGAGTTTTTCACGCGGGTCTTCCTTGATGGTGGTCTGGTCCAGCGCCATTTCCTTGATGAAGCGGCTGGGCGTGCCGGGCACGGTTTCGCGCCCTTTCTTGCGGCGCTTGAGCCAGCTCACCGCCAGCGTGCGCTGGGCGCGGGTGATGCCCACGTACATCAAGCGGCGCTCTTCCTGCAAGCGAAGGGCCAGGGCTTCGGCGCTCAGGTCGCCATCGGCGTCGTCGAGCTTGAAGGGCAGCAAGCCTTCGTTCACGCCCACCAGCGTCACATGCGGCCACTCCAGCCCCTTGGAGGCGTGCAGGGTGGAGAGTGTCACCACGTTCTGGTCCTGTTCGCGCTCGCTCAAGGTGGAAATCAGCGCGATGGTCTGAACCACCTCCAGCATGCTCTTGCGCTCGTCGGCGATGCCCGTGCTCTCGTCCACCTCGCCACCACAACGGCCGGCCATCCAGTCGCAAAACTCCAGCACGTTGTTCCAGCGGGCGGCGGCCAGCTTTTCGCTGTCCTCGGCGTCGTACAGGTGTTTTTCGTAGCCGATGTCCTTGAGCCAGTCGTTCAAGAAGGTGCGCGCGGCCTCGTTGCCCAGGGTGTGGCGGGCGCGGTGCTCCAGCTCGTTGAGGTAACGACCAAACTCGTGCAGCCCACCAATGGCCCGCGTGGACACCGCGCTGGGCAACGAGTGCGAAAACAGCGACTCGAACAGGCTGAGTTTGTATTGGGTGGCGAAGTTGCCCAGCGCCTGCAGCGTGGTGTGGCCGATGCCGCGCTTGGGCGTGGTGACGGCGCGCATGAAAGCCGGGTCGTCGTCGTTGTTGGTGATCAGGCGCAGCCAGGCGCACAGGTCCTTGATCTCGGCGCGGTCAAAAAAGCTCTGCCCGCCTGAGACTTTGTACGGAATCTGCGCGCGGCGCAGCGCGGTCTCGAAGGGCCGCGCCTGGTGGTTGGCGCGGTAGAGGATGGCGAAGTCCTTGAACTCCTTGTGGCTGGAATTGGCGCGCAGGCTTTGGATGCGCGCCACCGCGCGCTCGGCCTCGTGGTCCTCGTGATCGGCGTCCACCACACGCACCGGTTCGCCCTCGCCCAGGTCGCTCCACAGCGTCTTGGGAAAGAGCTTGGGGTTGGGGCCGATGACGTTGTTGGCCGCGCGCAGGATGGCGCTGGTGGAGCGGTAGTTCTGCTCCAGCTTGATGACGCGCAGCTCGGGGAAGTCCTGCGGCAGGCGCTTGAGGTTGTCCAGCGTGGCGCCGCGCCAGCCGTAAATGCTCTGGTCGTCGTCGCCCACCGCCGTGAAGCGCGCACGTTCGCCCACCAGCAGCTTGAGCAGTTCGTATTGGGTGGCGTTGGTGTCCTGGTACTCGTCCACCAGCACGTGGCCCATCTGCTTCTGCCACTTCTCACGCACCTCGGCGTGATCGCGCAGCAGCTTGAGTGGCAGCGAGATCAGGTCGTCAAAGTCCACGCTCTGGTAGGCGCTCAGGCGTTCCTCGTAGCGGCCCATCAGCACCGCGATGTGGCGCTCGTTGTCGTTGGTGGCTTGCGCCAACGCCTCGGCCGCGTTCAGGCCCGCGCTTTTCCAGGCGCTGATGGCCCACTGCCACTGGCGCGCCGTGGCCGTGTCGCTGGTGGCGCCGCAGTCCTTGAGGATGCTGGTGATGTCGTCGGTGTCGAGGATGCTGAACTGCTGTTTGAGCCCCAGCACCGCGCCGTCCTGGCGCAACAGGCGCACACCCAGCGCGTGGAAGGTGCAGATCAGCACGTCCTTGGCCGGCTTGCCAATCAAGGCCTTGGCGCGCTCGCGCATCTCGGCCGCCGCCTTGTTGGTGAAGGTGATGGCCGCGATGCGCTTGGCCTCCAGCCCGGCCTGCACCAGCCTGCCGATCTTGTGCGTGATCACCCGCGTCTTGCCCGAACCGGCACCGGCCAGCACCAGGCAGGGGCCGCCCAGGTGGTTGACGGCGTCTTGTTGGGCGATGTTCAGGCCGGCGGACATGGGGCTTTGGGCAAAGCGGCCGATCATACCGACCGGGTCAGGCCAGCGCGATGATCTGGTTGAGCACGCCGCAGACCTCGGCAAAGGCTGCGTCGTGCAGGCGTTTCATCGGGTGTGGCGCCGCTTGCCGCACCCGCCAGTCAAACGACTTGGGCTGGTGGCACAAGACATAGCTGGTCAGCCCCGCCTTGGCCCCACCCGCCTGACCGGCCACCACGGCAAACGGGTTGTCGGCGTTGTAGACCGCCGTGGTCATGGGCAGACCGACCACCAGTGAGGTGCGCTCGTTGAAGACGGCGGGCGACAAGACCAGGAAGGGGTGGACGTCGCGCATTTCCCGCCCTGCCTGGGGGTTGCAGTCGATCCAGATGATGTCCTGCCGCTGCGGTACCCAGCCAGCAGACCGGGAAGCCGGTTGCGATGTGGATCGGCGCGTCACCACCGCTCGGCACCCAGCGGCTGGGTGGGCATGACCTCGCCGCCGTGGCGCTGCGGATCGAAGCGCTTGAGGCGTTCGTCCAGACTCAGGGGCGCCGTCGGCAAGGGTTCTATCACCACGCGGCCCCCCTCTACCGTGACACGCACCTGCTGATCGGCGTGCAGTTGCGCCGCGCGCGCCACACTCTGCGGCAAGCGCACCCCGAGGTTGTTGCCCCAGTGTTTGATAGACAGCACGGCTTCGGGCATGGCTAACTCCTGATGTTTAAACTGAGTATAAACATTTCGACGGAGAAAGTCAGCTTCGCGCAACTGCGACAATCCTCCGCGTGCTGCAAGTCCTCCTCGTCACCTTCCCCTTCTTCGCCCTCGTGCTGGCCGGTTACATCGCGGCTCGCCGTCGCATGTTGCCGCTGGAGGCCATCCCCGGGCTGAACGGTTTTGTGCTGTTCTTCGCCCTGCCCTGCATGTTGTTCCGCTTCGGCTCCACCACGCCGATTGCCACGCTGCTTGATGGCGCGGTGGCCGGCATCTACCTGGTGTGCGCGCTGGTCATGGTGGGGTTTGCCATTGTGATGAGCATGAACCGGCGCATCCGCTGGAACGACGCCTCGCTGGGCGCGCTGGTGGCGGCCTTTCCCAACACGGGCTTCATGGGCGTGCCGCTGATTGCCGCGCTGCTGGGATCGCAGGCGGTGGGCACGGTCATCGTCACCATCGTGGTGGACATGATCATCACCAGCTCGTTGTGTGTGGCGCTCTCGCGGCTGGACAGCCCGGGCGGCGCGGCGCAAGCGGGTAAAAACGCGCTCAAGGGCGTGGTGGCCAACCCCATGCCCTGGGCCATCATCCTGGGCGCGGTGGCCTCCGCCATCGAACTCAAACTGCCCGGTCCGGTGGAAAAAACCGTGTGGCTGCTGGCCGACGCGGCCTCGCCCGTGGCGCTGTTCACCATCGGCGCGGTGCTGGCGCGTTCGCAGATGACGTCCAACCACCCCATGCCCCTGAGCGACTACCTGCCGGTGGCGCTGATGAAGCTGCTGCTGCACCCGCTGCTGGTGCTGCTGGCGGGCCTGAGCGCCATCCAGCTGGGCGTGCCGCTGGACCCGTTCGCGCTCAAGGTGATGGTGCTGGTGGCAGCCTTGCCCAGCGCCAGCAACGTGTCGCTGCTGGCCGAACGCCTGGGCGCCGACAACGGGCGCATCGCACGCATCATCCTGGTGTCCACGGCGGCGGCCTTCCTCACGTTCTCGGGAGCGGTGTCGCTGACGCGATGAATAGCAATCAGCTATTGCTTACATGCTGACAATTGGTTTGCGCAATTTTCGGTGCCCGCCTACAGTGAGGGCTCCACCACCCACCGGAGCCCGACATGACAGCGTCAAACACCTTCTCCATGCTGTGTCTGCCGGCCGAGTGGCTGGAGCGCCTCGCCGCGCTGGCGTCTGCCAGCTGAGCCGTTTTTGTCACCCACAGGAGACCCGCGATGACACAAGCATCCTCTGAAGCCAAGTGCCCCTTCCACGCCGCAGGCGGCGCCCGTGCCACCCATGGCGCCCAGTCCAACGCCGACTGGTGGCCCAACCAGCTCAACCTGTCCATCCTGCACCAGCACCAGGCCGTGTCCAACCCCATGGACCCGGACTTTGACTACGCCGAGGCCTTCAAGAAGCTGGACTATGCGGCGCTCAAAAAAGACTTGGCTGATCTGATGACGCAGAGCCAGGACTGGTGGCCGGCCGACTACGGCCACTACGGCGGCCTGTTTATCCGCCTGGCCTGGCACGCGGCCGGTACCTACCGCACGGCAGATGGCCGGGGCGGCGCCAACACCGGCAACCAGCGTTTTGCGCCGCTCAACAGCTGGCCCGACAACGGCAACCTCGACAAAGGCCGCCGCCTGCTGTGGCCCATCAAGCAGAAATACGGCAACGCCATCTCGTGGGCCGACCTGTTCATCCTCTGCGGCAACGTGGCCATGGAGACCATGGGCTTCAAAACCTTCGGGTTTGCCGGCGGCCGCCCCGACATCTGGGCACCTGAGGAAGACATTTACTGGGGCGCCGAAATGGAATGGCTCGCCACCAGCGACAAGCCCAACAGCCGCTACAGCGGAGAGCGCGAGTTGGAAAACCCGCTGGCCGCCGTGCAGATGGGCCTGATTTACGTGAACCCGCAAGGCCCGGACGGCAACCCCGACCCCGTGCTCTCGGGCAAGGACGTGCGCGAAACCTTCGCCCGCATGGCCATGAACGATTACGAGACCGTGGCCCTGGTGGCAGGTGGCCACACCTTCGGCAAAATGCACGGCGCCGGTGACGCCGCCTTGGTGGGCCCCGAACCCGAAGGCGCGCCCATGGAAGAAATGGGCCTGGGCTGGATCAATCAACACGGCACGGGCAAGGGCGGCGACACCACCACCAGCGGTTTTGAAGGCGCCTGGAAACCCAACCCCACGCAGTGGGACATGGGCTACTTCAAGGTGCTGTTCAAGTACGAGTGGGAGCAGATGACCACCGCCGCCGGCGCCATCCAGTGGCGTGCCAAAAACGTGGCGCCCGAAGACATGGTGGTGGACGCCCACGACCCCAGCAAGAAACACCCGCCCGTGATGACCACCGCCGACCTGTCGCTGCGCTTCGACCCGGCCTACGAAAAAATCGCGCGCCACTTCTACGCCAACCCCGACGAATTTGCCGACGCCTACGCCCGCGCCTGGTTCAAGCTGACCCACCGCGACATGGGCCCCAAGGCCCGCTACCTGGGCCCCGAGGTGCCGGCCGAAGACCTGATCTGGCAAGACCCGGTGCCGGCGCCCGAGCACCCGCTGATCGACGCTCGCGACATCGCCGAGCTGAAAGACCGCATCACTGCGTCCCGCCTCAGCGTGGCCGAACTGGTGTCCACCGCCTGGGCGTCCGCGTCCACCTTCCGGGGTTCGGACATGCGGGGCGGCGCCAACGGTGCCCGCATCCAATTGGCCCCTCAAAAAGACTGGGAGGCCAACCAGCCGGCCCAGCTCGCCAAAGTGCTGGCGGTGCTGGAAGAGGTGCAGCGCGGCTTCAACGCCGCTGGTGGCAAAAAAGTGTCGCTGGCCGACCTCATCGTGCTGGCCGGCAACGTGGGCGTGGAACAAGCCGCCCTGGCCGCCGGCCACAAGGTGGACGTGCCCTTCGCCCCCGGCCGCACCGACGCGACCCAGGCACAGACCGACGCCGACTCCTTTGCCGTGCTGGAACCCGTGGCCGACGGCTTCCGCAACTACCGCAAAAAGGCGTTCAGCGTCTCGCCCGAAGAGATGCTGCTCGACAAGGCGCAACTGCTGACCCTGAGCGCGCCCGAGATGACGGTGCTGGTGGGTGGCCTGCGTGTGCTGGGCGCCAACCACGGCGGCTCGCAACACGGTGTGTTCACCCAACGCCCCGGCCAGTTGACGACCGACTTCTTCGTCAACCTGGTGGACATGGCCACCGCCTGGAAGCCCACCGGCGACAACAGCTTTGAGGGCCGCGACCGCCAAACCGGCGCTGTGAAGTGGACCGCCACCCGCGTGGACCTGGCCTTTGGCTCCAACTCGCAGTTGCGCGCCATTGCCGAGGTGTACGCGCAGAGCGACAACGGCCAGAAGTTTGTGCGCGACTTCGTGAAAGCCTGGACCAAGGTGATGAACCTGGACCGCTTCGACCTGGCCTGACATCCGGCCTGACTGCGGCCGCAACCACCGCCCACCGGCACCTGCCGCTGGGCGGTTTTTTGTGTCAGCGGCATTGACAGACGGGCACATCTGCACAAATATGCTTTCATGCGAACCACCTTGGACCTGCCCGACGAGCTGATGCGCCACCTCAAAGCCCGTGCGGCGCTGGAGGGGCGCAGCCTGCGCGACCTGGTGTTGGAACTGGTCACACGGGGTTTGCAGGCCCCAGCCGCCCAAACCACGCCCACGCCTTTGCCCGTGGTCAGGCTGGGCCGCCCTCTGCAGCTGGCGGCATCCCGACTCAACCACGCCGACCTCAGCGCCTTGGCCGAGGAGTGACGTTGTGGCCAAACCGCTGCGAGTGGCCGAACCGCCGGCCACCTGGCTGACAGACACCCACCCGCCCCTGCAAGGCGACCTGCCTGACCTCAACGTCTGGCTGGCGCTGGTCATCCCCGAACACCCGCACCACGCGGCCGCCCGCCGGTACTGGGACGGCATGGCAGACGCCATGAACCAAGGCCAGCGCCTGTGTTTTTGCCGCCCCACCATGCTGGGCCTGGTGCGGCTGCTGAGCCAGCCCAAGCTGATGGGCGATGCGGCGTTGAGCCTGGCACAAGCCCATGGCGTTTACCGCGAGCTGCGCGCCCAGCCGGGCGTGGGCTTTGTGCCCGATGCCGAAGCTGCCGACGCCGCTCTGGCTCACCTGCTGGCAGCGGAATTGCCTCCACGCCTGTGGACCGACGCCTGGCTGGCCGCCACCGCACACGCGGCGAGGTTGCGGCTGGTCACGTTCGATGCCGATTTCGCTCGGTTTCAACTGCCCCGCTGGACACAGCTTCAACCCTGAAGCCGGCCCGCGAAGGGTCACAGGTTCAGCGGGTCCACGTCAATCGCCCAGCGGATCAAGCCTTTGCCCGCCGGCCCCTGGCGGGTATCAAGCAACACCGGCTGCCACGCCGCCAGAAAACGCTGCAAGGCCATGCGGGTGGGGCTTTCCAGCAGCATCTGGGCGCGCTCCACATTGGCCACGCGCTGGATGGTCATGGGCACGGCGGGGAACACCGTCACCTGATCGGCGCCGGGCAACTCGGTGGCCAGGGCGGCCGCTTCGTTCAGAAAACCCTGCGCAGTTTCCTGGCTGCGCGCCTCGGCCCGCACCAGGGCCTGAAAGGCAAAAGGCGGCATGGCGGCGGCCTCGCGGTCTTTCAGCTCTTGCGCGGCGAAGGCGGGGTAGTCGTGCTGGCGCAGGGCGGCAAACAGGGGGTGCTGCGGGTAGCCGGTCTGCACCCACATTTCGCTGCCGGCGCCCAGGCTGGCGTCGCGCCCAGCGCGGCCGGCGGCTTGCATCAGCAGGGCAAACAGGCGCTCGGGCGCGCGGCAGTCGCTGGCAAACAAAGCGGCGTCGGCGTTGACGCTGGCCACCAGGGTGATGCGGCGGAAGTCGTGCCCCTTGGCCACCATTTGGGTGCCCACCAGCACGTCCACCTCGCCGCTGTGCATGCGGGCCAGGTGCTGCTCCAGGCTGCCTTTGAGGCGGGTGCTGTCGGCGTCCATGCGGGCCACCTGGGCGGGCTGGCCGTCAGGGCGCAACACGCCGGCCAGGCGCTCGATGATGTGTTCCTCGATCTGCTCGGTGCCCCGGCCCAGCGGCGCGATGTCGAGGTTGCCGCAGGCCGGGCAGGCGCGCGGCACGCGTTCGGTGAAGCCGCAGTGGTGGCAGCGCAGGGTGCGGTCGATCTTGTGGAACACGCGGTGGGCGCTGCAGTGCGCGCACTCGCTTTTCCAGCCGCAGTCGTGGCAGGCCAGCACGGGCGCGTAGCCTCGGCGGTTGAGCAGCAGCAGGCTTTGTTCGCCCCGGCCAATGCGCTCGGTGATGGCGTCGAGCAGCGGCTGGGCCAGCAGGGTTTTGCGCGGCTGGTGGTTCATGTCCACCAAACGCAGGCGTGGCAGGCAACCACCGCCGATGCGGCTGGGCATGGCCAGGCGCACATAGCGGCCGGTTTCGGACGCGTGCCAGCTTTCCAGCGAAGGTGTGGCCGAGCCCAGCAGCACGCGGCAGTGGCTGGCTTCACCGTCAGGGGTGGGGTGGCTGTCGTTGACCTGCTTGGCCAGGTACACGGCCAAATCGCGCGCCGAGTAGCGCGCGCCTTCCTGGCTTTTGTAGCTGGGATCGTGTTCTTCGTCCACCACGATCAGGCGCAGGTGCGGCAGGCTGGCCAGCACCGCCATGCGCGTGCCCAGCACAATGCGCGCCGCGCCGCTGTGCGCGGCCAGCCAACTCGCCAGGCGCTGCGGCGGCGTCATGCCGCTGTGCATGGCCACCACGCCGTCGGCGCCAAAACGCTCGCCAAAACGCTCTTCCAGCTGCGGCGTGAGGTTGATCTCGGGCACCATGATGAGCGCCTGGGCCTGCGGGTCGCTTTCCAGCAACTGCTGCACGCTGCGCAAATACACCTCGGTTTTGCCGCTGCCCGTGCTGCCAAACAGCAGCACCGGCTGGCGGGCGGTGTGCAGCCGGGCCATCACCTCGGTCTGCTCGGGGCTCAACGCAGGCACGGGCGGCGGCGTGTGCGCGGTGGCCGGCCCCGGCTGGCGCTTGAGGCGGCGGGCCAGTTGCACGCCGTTGAGTTCGCGCAACTGCGGCGGCAGGGCCGCCAGGGCCACCTCGCCCAGGCTGCGCTGGTAGTAGCGCCCGGCAAAGCCCACCAACTGCCGCCAACTGGCCGGCAGCGGGGCCAGGGGCGTGAACACCTCGGTGATGGGGCGGGTGGCCAGGTCGGCGCCGGTGTCCAGGGGGGCGCCGTCCCACACCACGCCCAGCACCTCGCGTTTGCCGAGCGGCACCCGCACCAGGGTGCCCGGCGCCAGCACCTCGGGGTGCTCGTAAGTCAGGGCGGCACCCAGCCCGGCATGGGCCGGGGTGGCCACCACCACAGAGAGCAGGTGGCTCATGTTGGCTGGGTTTTTTGCTGTCGCACTTGCGGTTTGTGGCTTAAGTGGTTGATTTGACAGCGTTTTGGACGATGTCCCAATTTTCTGTGGATAACTTTGTTGATAGTTGCCTTTTCTGGCCCGCAAGCCCTTGTAAATCAAGGACTTTGTTAGATTGCCCGCAAAAAAAGCAACATTCAAACCCTATACAAATCAACCACTTAGCCGTTTTGCACGGGATGAAATGCGAACGGCTTACAAATGGATACTGTGACGCGCCGCAGCATCAAAAGTGTGCATAAGTCGCGTTGTCAAGTCTCCAAAACGGCCCATTTTTGTGCTATGCGCCCGTCCGCATCTGCTTGGAGACGCGGTGAACCGCCTCCACCAGGGCCGCCACGCTCTCGGGCGGCGTGTACTGGCTGATGCCGTGGCCCAGGTTGAAGATGTGGGTGGGGCCGGTGGTGGTTTTGTCGGTGTGCGGGGCGCCAAAACTGCGCAGCACGCGCTCGGCCTCGGCGGCAATTTGCGCCGGTTCGGCAAACAGCACGTTGGGGTCGATGTTGCCTTGCAAGGCCTTGGCGTGTTCGCCGCTGCCCACCAGTGCGCGCGCGGCGCCCAGGTTCACCGTCCAGTCCAGGCCCAGCACCTCGCAGTCGAGCGGCTTCATGTCTTGCAGCCACAGGCCGCCACCCTTGGTGAACACAATGCGCGGCACCACTTTGCCGTCCACCCCCGTGCGCTTGAGCTGCGCCAGCACGCGGCGCGTGTAGGCCAGGCTGAAATCCTGGAAATTGCCATCGGCCAGCACACCACCCCAGCTGTCAAACACCATCACCGCCTGCGCGCCGGCGTCAATCTGCGTGTTGAGGTACAGCGCCACCGCGTCGGCGTTGATGGCCAGCATGCGGTGCATCAGGTCCGGGCGGCGGTACATCAGCGTCTTGACGGCGCGGTAGTCGTCCGAGCCGCCGCCTTCCACCATGTAGCAGGCCAGCGTCCAGGGGCTGCCCGAAAAGCCGATCAGCGGCACGCGGCCATTCAGCGCCTTGCGGATGCTGGTGACCGCGTCGAACACGTAGCGCAGTTTGTCCATGTCGGGCACGGCCAGCGCATCCACAGCGGCTTCATCGCGCACGTTCTTGGCGAACTTGGGGCCCTCGCCCTGCGCAAACGACAGGCCCAGGCCCATCGCGTCGGGGATGGTGAGGATGTCGGAAAACAGGATGGCCGCGTCCAGCGGGTAACGCTCCAGCGGCTGCAGTGTCACCTCGGTGGCGTAGTCCACGTTCGTGGCCAAGCCCATGAACGACCCCGCCTTGGCCCGCGTGGCGCAGTACTCCGGCAGGTAGCGGCCCGCCTGGCGCATCAGCCACAGCGGCGTGTGATCGGTGGCCTGGCGCAGGCAAGCGCGCAGGAAGGTGTCGTTCTGCAGAGGGGCGAAAGTCATCGGGCGGGTCCGCTTGGGGGGAAGTCTGGGGGAAGGGGGGATTATCCCGGCTGTCGGCCCAGCCAATGAATTCGAAGCGCCTTGCCGCCGAGCAACCACCTCAGCCGGCACATTCAATCAAATGCCAGGTTTGACTGCGTCGTCACCGAACGTGACGACTGCGAGATGCCCCTTGGCGCTTCGTTTGACTTCGTACATGGCCTCGTCGGCTGCGACCAACAGTTCGTGAGGGTCGGCTTGTCCGTCATGGCTGATGGCGATACCCGCGCTGCTGCCGACTGTCACAGTGACGCCGCTCGCCAGCTCGATGGGACGCGATATCGCATCCAAACAGCGCTGAACGGTCGATTTGACCTCCTCGGCATCACTCACGCCCGTCAGCAACAGGGCAAATTCGTCGCCTCCCATGCGGGCGGCAAAGTCACTGGTTCGGGTGGCTGATCGCAGCCGGTCTGCCACCGTTTTGAGGACTTCGTCGCCGGCCTCGTGTCCGAAGGTGTCGTTCACCGGCTTGAAGCCATCGAGGTCCAGAAAACACAGGGCCCAGCCAGCACGGCTGCGCTCGCTTTGCGCCCGAACCAGTTTCATCTGCTCGCTGAACAAGCGGCGGTTCGCCAGACCCGTGAGCGAATCGTGCATGGCCTGGTGTTGGGCTTGTGACTCCCGATGTTTGAGGTTGGTGATGTCCACCAGCACCCAAGCGGATTCACCATTGGACAACGCAACCCCGGTCATATCCACCCAGAGGATGCCGCCATCCCCTGCCTTCAATTGAACTTGGGCATGGTAGGAGCCTGCGTCAGCAAGTTGCCCGTAGCCTTCCTGCCCCACTTTGGCGTAACCGTCGGCATCGCCATAGAAGACACGACTCTCCCTGCCCACCATCTCCGAGGCAGGAACGCCCAACATGTTGCCTATGGCGGCGTTTGCCCATGTGATCTTCCGATCTTTCAAGCGAGCGACACCGATCCACTTGTTGTCAATCACCATCGATTGCTCTTTGGCAAGCTCCGTCGCAACCGCACTGAGCCGTCGCTCTCGCCCATGCTGCACAAAAGCGTAAATTGAGCCCCCCATCAACATGAGCTGGATCAGCGCGGCGATGCCCCAGACGCGCGTGGCGTCGCGACTCCAATTGCTGACGAAGTGCTCGGTGCTCAAGCCCGCCAGCAATACCAGGGGCATCTCTGGGATACGACGGTAGGCGTTCACACGCTCGATGCCATCCAGAGCCGTGCGAGTGGTCAATAGCCCCTTCGCTGGGTTGTTCGCCAAGGCCTGATGCAAAGCCGGGGAAACGCGCTGCGTCCCGAGCTCTGCATCTGAGGCGGGCTCTCCCGAAGCAAAGCGCGCAACCAGGGTGAGCTGATCCGTTCGCAGGGCCACCGCACCGCCCAAACCCAAAGCAAAACGGGAAAACAGCGTGTTGAAGTGTTTGGAGAGCACCGCGGCATACACCACACCCAAAGGCTTGCCATCTGCGCCCTTGACTTGGCGTGCCAGGATGATCACCCATTCACCGGACACCCGGCTCACCATGGGCTCAGACACCACCACGCCGTTTGACGTCAATGCCTGTTGAAAATACGCGCGATCCGCCACGTTGATGTCCACTTGCCCACGCCCGTCGTTAACCTGCCCGCGCAAATCGGCGAACCGGATGGCGTAAACAAACGGAAGCAACAAGGATTGGTCGCGTAAGGCCAGTCCGAGCCGGGTCCTGAACTCGGCGTCACCAACGTCCAACACCGCGGGCAGCCGCTGCTGGATGCTTTGCAGGGCGTTGTCGATCAATCGAAGCTCGGCCGCCACCTCGGCGCTCACACTCACGGCGAGGTTGTCTGCGATCTGCTCCGCCAGGTGCCTTTCTGCTTGACGGGTGTCCGACAAGTAGTGCCACGTCGCCCACACCAACACCACGGCCACGGCCACGTTGCCAGCCATCAACCATGCGGCAAACCGGCCAGATTTCGTGTGCGGCAATTTTGACAAACGGTCCATGCAGCGAAATAACCCTATCAGTCGTCAAGATTTTTAGAGACGAACTATCGAGCCCTATCAATACCCATACGAAACAAGGGACTACCCAGAAGGGAGCAGCACTTCATCAAAGTGAAAAACAACACGTCGAATTTAACAAATTTCGATATTTTTCACCTTGATTCATATCAATCACGCCATAAATGATAAAAAACACGTTATTGGACTGATGCAGTAACCAAGCTGGGTTCTCGGCAGGAAGCCAACAAACAGCAATACAGCCGCCTTATGGACTACTCCCAAGCGCTTGCTCGTGAAAACCATTGCCGTGGCACCGCGCGAACAACACAGGCCAAACCCACAGCTAATATCGCTGTACCACCCCGCGCAGAGAAAGAAACAGACGGTGTTCTCACACATCATGGTCGGCGTCAGCGATTTCGAGCGCGCGCTGGCGTTTTACAAGCCCGTGCTTGGTGCGCTGGGCGTCCAGTTCCGGTTTCAAGACGACACCCGCCCCTGGGCGGGCTGGCAGTCGGCGCCCGATCCCCGGCCGCTGTTTCTCATTGGCCGCCCACACAACCAACAAGCCCACCAGCCGGGCAATGGCCAAATGGTGGCTTTTCTGGCGGCGTCGCGCCGGCAGGTGGACGCCGTTCACGCCCTGGCCTTGGCCAACGGTGGCACCTGCGAAGGGCCGCCGGGCCTGCGCCCGCAGTACCACGCCCACTACTACGGCGCGTACTTTCGCGACCCGGACGGCAACAAGCTGTGTGTGGCCTGCCATCAACCCGAATAACCCAACCAACCACCACACCCATGCGCACCACGCTCACACTCGTCCTCGGCACGCTGCTGCTTGTCGCCTGCTCCACCGAACAGTTCTACGCAGCCGGCCGCAGCAACCAGCGTTCTGAGTGCCTGAAGCAGGCCGACGCCGCCGCGCGCGACCGCTGCCTGAAAGACGCGAACACGTCTTACGACACGTACAAAAAGGAAGCGGATGCGGCACGCAAGTGACGGCGTGCGCGCATCGCACGCCACCGCGCACATCGCCGGCACGCTGAGCACCTGGCACGACGACCGGGGGTTTGGCTTCATCACGCCGGCGCAAGGTGGGCAAGAGATTTTTGTGCACATCAAGGCCTTTCCGCCCGGCACGGGCCGGCCGCAAGTGGGCCAGGCGCTCAACTTTCGCGTGGAAATGGGGCCCAACGGCAAGAAGCGGGCTGTGGGGGTGCAGTTTGCAACCCACGCGCGCGCGGTGCCCAAGGGGCGCGCGCGTGTGGAAGCACCGGCCCGCTGGACCTGGCCGCGCCTGCTGGCCATCCCGGCATTTGGGCTGCTGGCGGCCTATGTGTTCTGGCGCTGGGGGTTGCAGCCGCGCGTGCTGCTGGTGTATGGGGGGCTCAGCGTGCTCTCGTTTTTTGCCTATGTGTTCGACAAGGCCGCCGCCGAGCGCGGGCGCTGGCGCACGGCAGAACAAACACTGCACCTGCTGGACGTGGCGGGAGGCTGGCCGGGCGGGCTGGTGGCGCAGCAGTTGATGCGGCACAAAACGGCCAAGCCGGCGTTTGTGGCCCTGTTCTGGGCCACGGTGTTGCTCAACATGGCGGGGTTTGTGGTGTGGCATGCGGGTGGGCTCGACGGCCTGCTCGGCTAGCCAGCCGCGCCACCCGCCCGTTGGGCGTAGACGCCCGCCCCAAACAGCGCCACACTCACAGCCCCCTTTTTTGCAGGAGGCGACCATGACCGCATTCAACGTTGTGCGTTTTCGCGTCAAGCCAGGCCAAGAGACCGCGTTTGTCGACACCCACCGGGCCATGGACGGCAATTTGCCCGGCCTGCGGCAGTTCTCCCTCCTGCAAACCGGCGAGCGCAGCTTTTGTGTGATTGGTGAGTGGGACGACCTGTCGGCCCTGGTGAATGCCCGCGCGGCCATGATCGGCAACCTCGACCGCCTGCGCCCCTTGCTGGAAGACCTGGGCAACGGCCTGGGCGTGACCGACCCGGTGTCGGGCGAGGCGATGCTGCAGTTGCGGCCTTGAGCGGTGGGTGCCTGCCGCTGCTGCCGCTGCTGGCGGCAGGGCGGGCGCCATCACACCATCATCAAACCGCCCGTGGGCGCGTGTTGTGGTTTGGGCAAAACGCGGAACCACCCGTGTTGCAACACCAGGGCCTGCAAATGCCCGCTCTCGGACTCGGCGCCGCTGATCCAGATGCGATAGCGCCCATCAAAGTCGTTGCCGCTCAAGTTGACCTGCTTGTGCGCAGCGGCCAGCCAAACTTGGCGATTCAAGGCATCGGCATTTTTGGCGACCGAGCACACCCAGGACCAAATGGCCTGCTCACCGGCAGGCGTCAATTTCAGAATCATCGAAAGCGCAATAGGGTGGTGGTGGGCGCACGCAGCGCACCGACCAACCAATGGAACAAAAAGGCAAATAAAGGAAATCATGTGACCGGCGGCCACCGGCCCCACTACTCCACCGTGACCGACTTCGCCAGGTTGCGGGGTTTGTCCACATCGGTGCCGCGCGCCAGCGCGGTGTGGTACGCCAGCAGTTGCAGCGGCACCACGTGCAGCAAGGGGCTGAGTTGGCCGTAGTGCCCAGGCATGCGGATGACGTGCAGGCCTTCGCTGCTCTGTATCTGCGTGTCGGCGTCCGCCAGCACGTACAACACGCCGCCGCGCGCACGCACTTCCTGCATGTTGCTCTTGAGTTTTTCCAGCAGGGTGTCGTTGGGCGCGACGGTGACCACGGGCATGTCGGCGGTCACCAGGGCCAGCGGGCCGTGTTTGAGTTCGCCGGCAGGGTAGGCCTCGGCGTGGATGTAGCTGATTTCTTTGAGCTTCAAGGCGCCTTCCAGCGCAATGGGGTAGTGCAGCCCACGGCCTAGGAAAAGCGCGTTTTCCTTGCGGGCAAACTGTTCGGCCCAGTCCACCAATTGGGGCTCCAGCGCCAGCACGGCTTGCAGGGCCACGGGCAGGTGACGCATGGCGCGCAGGTGTTCGGCTTCTTGCACCTCGGTGAGCCGGCCTTTGGCTTGCGCCAGCGCCAGCGTGAGCAAAAACAGGCCGGCCAGTTGGGTGGTGAAGGCTTTGGTGCTGGCCACGCCAATTTCCACCCCGGCGCGGGTGATGTAGGCGAGCTTGCATTCGCGCACCATGGTGCTGGTGGCCACGTTGCAGATGGTCAGCGTTTGTGTGAGGCCGAGGCTTTGGGCGTGGCGCAGCGCGGCCAGGGTGTCGGCGGTTTCGCCGCTTTGGCTGATGGTGACGACCAGGGTGCGGGGCTCGGGCACGCTGTGGCGGTAGCGGTATTCGCTGGCCACCTCCACCTGGGTGGGAATGCGGGCGATGTCTTCGAGCCAGTATTTGGCGGTACAGCCGCTGTAGTAGCTGGTGCCGCAGGCCAGTATCAGCACGCGGTCGATGTCTTTGAACACGCGCCAGGCGGCTTCGCCCGGCTCGCCGTCGGGGCCCACGCCGTCGAACAGCTCGGGCGCGATGCCTTGCACGCCTTCGAGCGTGTCGGCAATGGCGCGCGGCTGCTCGAAGATTTCTTTTTGCATGTAGTGGCGGTACGGCCCCAGCTCGGCCGCGCCGCTGTGGGCACGCACGGTTTTCACGGGGCGTTGCTCGGCGGTGTAGGGGCGGCCCGCCGTGTTGGTGATCCAGAAACGGCCCAGTTGCAGGTCGGCCACGTCGCCTTCCTCCAGGTAGACAATCTGGTCGGTCACGCCCACCAGGGCCATGGCGTCGCTGGCCAGGTAATGCGCCCCTTCGGCCCCCACACCCAGCACCAGCGGTGAACCGGCGCGCGCACCCAACACACGCTGCGGTTCGTCTTTGTGGAACACGGCAATGGCGTAGGCGCCGTGCAGACGCGCCACAGCGGCCTGCACCGCGTGGGCCAGGTCGCCGTCGTACAGCGCGTCCACCAGATGGGCAATCACCTCGGTGTCGGTCTGGCTGGCAAACACATAGCCTTTGGCTTGCAGTTCGGCGCGCAAGGCCTCGTGGTTTTCAATGATGCCGTTGTGCACCAGGGCCACGCGGGCGGGCCGTTGGTCGGCCTCGCCGGGGCCATGGCTGAAGTGGGGGTGGGCGTTGTGCACCACCGGCGCGCCGTGGGTGGCCCAGCGGGTGTGGGCAATGCCGGTGCCGGCGCTCAGGCCCTCTTGCGTCACCTGCGTCTGCAGCTCGGCCACACGCGCCGTGCTGCGCGCGCGCAGCAAACCCGTGCCTGTGTGCACCGCCACGCCACAGGAGTCGTACCCCCGGTATTCGAGCCGCTGCAGGCCCTGCACCAGAACCGGAACGCTGTTGTGCGCGGAAACCGCGCCGACGATGCCACACATGAGCAGGCCCTTTCGTGTCTTGAGGTGGCGGATGGTAGACAGGGTTTGTTGAAATTAATCATCTCATTTTTTACTTTCATGAATGATTATTTCAGTATGATGGCGTCATGAATTTTTATTCCATTGTTTGACAATTTATGGAACATTTGGAACTTGACGACATCGACATGCGCTTGCTGGACTTGTTGCAACGCGACGCCTCGCGCTGCAACAACGCCCTGGCCGAGATGGCCAACGTTTCGCCGCCCACCAGCCTGCGCCGCATCAAGCGCCTGCGCGAGTTGGGGGTGATCGAGCGCGACATCGCCCTGCTCAACCCCGACCGCCTGGCCCCGGTGCTGGGCCACGGCCTGACCGCGCTGGTGGAAATCAGCCTGGACCAACAAAGTGCCGAAGCGCTGGACCGCTTCGAAGCCCGCGTGGTGGCCGACGACGCGGTGCAGCAGTGCTACCGCGTGAGCCCCGGCCCCGACTTCATGCTGGTGCTGCACTGCGCTGACATGCCGGCCTACCTGGCGCTCACGCAGCGCCTGTTCACGGCCGATGCGAATGTGCGCAACGTCAAGGCCTTTTTCAGCGTCAAGCGCGCCAAGTTCGCCCCCAGCCTGCCCCTGCACCGCCCACCCCAATGAACGCCACCCCCGCTTTGTTTCCGCGCCACATCGCCATCTTCGTGATCATGGGCGTGGCCTGCGCGTTTGCCGCCAACCACGTGGCGGCCCGTTTTGCCTTCGACCACGGGGCCGGTTTGTTGCTCGCCATCCTGTGCCGCTCGGGCGCCACACTGCTGGTGCTGGCCGGCCTGGTGTGGTGGCAACGCGAAACCCTGCGCCTGCCCCCCGGCACGGCCGGCTGGCAGCTGCTGCTGGGGCTGCTGATCGCGGTGCAAAGCCTGTGCCTGTACTCGGCGGTGGCGCGCATCCCGGTGGCGCTGGCGCTGCTGATTTCCAACACCTTCCCCATCCTGCTGGCCCTCATCACCTGGGTGTTGGGCGGGCAACCGCCCAGCAAACGCACCGCCGCCATCATGGCTGTGTGCCTGGTGGGCCTGGTGCTGGTGCTCGACCTGCCCACCCGCCTGGCCGGTGTGGACGGCAGCGACCCGCGCTGGTGGGCGGGTGTGGCCTTTGCCATGGTGGCGGCCACGGTGTTTGCGTTGGGCCTGTGGATCACCGACCACAAGCTCAAAAGCCTGCGTGGCCCGGTGCGCAGCTTCATGACCATGGCCATTGTGGTCAGCAGCATGGGCCTGGCGGGTGCCGCCGGCCTGGTGCCTGGTGGCATGAGCTGGCCAGAAGGCACCCCGGGCTGGGCGGGCCTGGCCAGCCTGATGCTGCTCTATGGGGTGGCGTTCAGCGTGTTGTTTGTGACGCTGCCGCGCCTGAACATGGCGGAGAACGCGCCTGTGATGAACATCGAACCTGTGGCGTCCTTGCTGCTGGGCTGGGGGCTGCTGGGGCAGACGCTGGCGCCCATCCAGTTGGTGGGGGGTGCGGTGGTGCTGTCGGCCATCGTGTGGTTAGCGAAAGGAAAATAAGCCCCCGCCCCGAACAGCTCAGCCCTTTTTCTGGGGGCGGCTCCAGTTCGGGATGCTCACCTGCTTGCCCCGCGCCACACTCAAGGCGCCGGGCGGCGTGTCTTTGGTGATGGTGGAGCCCCCGCCCACGGTGCCGCCCGCTCCCAGCGTGAGCGGCGCGACCAGCACGCAGTTGCTGCCCACGTGCACGTCGGCCTCGATCACCGTGCGGTGTTTGTTGGCGCCGTCGTAGTTGGCGGTGATGCTGCCGGCACCGTAATTCACGCGCTCGCCCACGGTGGCGTCGCCCAGGTAGGCCAGGTGGTTGGCCTTGGCGCCGGCGGCCAGGCTGCTGTTTTTCACTTCCACAAAGTTGCCGATGTGCACCTCGGCACCCAACCGCGCGCCAGGGCGCAGCCGGGCAAACGGCCCCACCAGCGCGCCGGGGCCCACGGTGACACCGGCCTTCTCGCCGTCGATGTGGGTGAAGGGGTGGATGACCGCACCGTCTTCGATCACGGCGTTGGCGATGACGCAGTTCGCACCAATACGCACACCGTCGCCCAGCAGCACGCGGCCTTCAAACACGCAGTTGACGTCGATCTCCACGTCCAGCCCACACACCAGTTCGCCGCGCACGTCGAACCGCGCCGGGTCGGCCAGGCGCACGCCGCCCGCCATGTGGCCCTCGGCCAGGCGGCGTTGGTGGGCGCGCTCCAGCTCGGCCAGTTGCGCCGGGCTGTTGACGCCGGCGACCTGCACGGCGTCGGTGATGCGGTGGGCCTTGACCGTGAGGCCATCGGCCACGGCGAACTTGACCACGTCGGTCAGGTAGTACTCGCCTTGGGCGTTTTGGTTGTCCAGCCGGGCCAGCCAGCCGCGCAGCAGCCGGGTGGGCACGGCCAAAACGCCGCTGTAGATCTCGCCAATGGCGCGCTGCGCCTCGCTTGCGTCTTTGTGTTCGACGATGGCCAGCACGTCGCCAGCGGCGTTGCGCACGATGCGGCCGTAGCCTGTGGGGTCGGGCAGGTCCAGGGTGAGCAGGGCCAGGTGCTGGCCATCGCAGGCGCGCAGCAGGGCCAGCAGGGTGTCGGGCTGGGTCAGGGGCACGTCGCCCGAGAGCACCAGGGTCACGCCGTCGTCGGCCAGCAAGGGCAGCGCCTGTTGCACCGCGTGGCCGGTGCCCAGTTGGGGTTCCTGGCGGGCAAACCGCAGGGGCAGTTCGGGCACGGCGTGGGCCAGTGCGGGCTCCACCTGATCGGCGCCGTGGCCGGTGATGACCACCGCCTGGCGCGCCGATATCCGCGCGGCGCAGTCGAGCACATGCACGGCCAGTGCACGCCCACCCAAACGGTGCAACACTTTGGGCCGGGCACTTTTCATGCGTGTGCCCTTGCCGGCCGCCATCACCACCACATCCACGTTGACACCCTGACTCATGATTGCTCCATTGGACAAGCGCCGCACCGATGCAGCGGCGCTCAAGCTGAGGATTATCGGGTTCGTGGGCCTGGTGGCCCTGTTGCTGCTGCAGGCCTGCAGCACCCTGACCCTGGGCTACAACCGCGCCGCCACGCTGGGCTACTGGTGGCTGGACAGCCAGCTGGACCTGAATGAGGCCCAAAGCCAACAACTGCGCACCGACCTGGACGCGCTGCACCGCTGGCACCGCCGCGAAGCCCTGCCACAGTACGCCGCGCTGTTGCAACGCTGGGAACAACTGGCAGCACAAGACATCACACCCGCGCAGGCCTGCGAGCAATTTGAAGCGGCGCGCACCTTGCTGATGCCCATCGCCACACGCAGCGCCCAGCCCTTGGCGCAACTGGGGCAGTCCCTCTCGCCAGCGCAAGTTGATCGCCTGCGCCGCCAGCAGGCCAAGGACAACCAGCGTTTTCGGCAGGATTTTGTGGAGGCGCCCCAAAACGGGCTGGACCAGCGCGTCGACCGCCTGATCGACCGGCTTGAAATGTTCTACGGCAGGCTGGACCCAACGCAGCGGCAGCTGGTGCGCGAGCACCTCGCCCGTGGCAGCTTCGATGGCGCGGTGGCACTGGCCGAACGCGAACGGCGGCAAAACGACGTGCGGCAGACCGTCGCCGCCCTGCAGGCCACACCCGCACAAGGAGCCGCCCTGGTGCAAGCGGTGGTGCAACGCTCGCTCGACTCCCCGTCCAGCACCTACCGCAACGCGTCGCGCCAGTGGCAGCGCGAAGGCTGCGCTCTGATCGCCGCCCTGCACAACAGCAGCTCGCCCGCACAACGCGCCAACGTGGCCGCCCGGCTGCGCGACCACATGGGCGACTTCACGCTGCTGGCGCAACAAGACTGAGGCCTGTTCACACTGTTTTTCCGGGTGTGAACAGGCCCTCGGCCACACATCGGTCGATCAACGGATGGTGGGCGGGCAGGCCCCGAGGTTTTCGTCAGACGACTGGTCCTAGAATGAATCCACAACAATCGGTTCATCAGGGAGTCGGCCATGGAAATATCCGGGCTCAACCAGCGTCGCGTGGTCACCGGCGCGCTGGTGATCAGTGTGCTGGCAACGTCTGTCGGCCACGCCGCTGATCAGGCGGAGCGCCAGACGGCGCTGTGCCCGCCATCGAACAGCCTGCTGGTGCTGCGGCTCAGCGCCCTGGGGCCCAACCGCCAGACCGTTTGCGACATCGCAGCCCTGCAGGCCTTGCCACAGCGGGAACTCGTGACCTCGCTGCCCACGGGCCTGGGGCCACCCGGCGCACACCGGTGGCAGGGCGTGTCGCTGCGTCTGCTGGCGCAACGCATGGGCGCCACGCCGGGCCACGACCTGCGGCTCGCCGCCCTCAACGACTACGCCGTGACCGTGCCCTGGAGCGACCTGGAGCGCTACGACCCCATCGTGGCCCACCAGCGCAACGGCGTGCCGCTGAGCGTGCGCGAAAAGGGGCCACTGATGTTGGTCTACCCGTTTGACGCCCACCCCACGCTGGACACCCAGCAGTACCTGAACCGTTCCATTTGGCACATCCAGGCCATCACCTTCAAGTGAGGGCGGACATGAACGCCATGGAACTGGGTGGCGCACACCCGCTGCGCCTGCCTTCCGTGCGCTGGCTGTTGCTGTTGGTGGTGCTGATGGCCATGGCCTCGGCCACCGCGCTGTGGCTGACGCTGCAACAGGCCCGCGAGCTGGGGCGCCCCAACCAGCACGCCGACCTGTGGTACGTCGCCAGCGTCAACTCCGAACTGGCGCGGGTGCGCCAGGTGTCGCACCAATTGCTGGCCGGCGAGGCCTCCGCCCAGGAGTTGCTCTTGCGCCTGGAGGTGTTGTACAGCGTGCTGGACAAAACCTCAGCCCTGACCTCGTTGAGCGACCGCCTGCACCACCAGTTGCCCCACACCGCGGCCACCATGCGCGAGCTGTCGCACCACGTGGACGCCTGGTTGCACACCCTCACACCCCGCCCGAGCGCATCTGGCGAGCGCGTGGCGCGCGATGTGCTGAGCTGGGCCGACGGTCTGCAACAACAAACACGCATGGCGGTGGCCGACGTGCATGTGGCCGTCACCGAAGAAAACGACGCCACGCGGCAAAGCCTCCACCAGCGTTTTGTGCTGCTGAGCGCCCTGCTGGCCGGGTTGTTGTTGGGCACGGCGGCCTTGATCCGGCACCTGGCGCAAGAGGCGCGGCGGGCGCGGCACCTCTCGCGCACCTTGGCCCAGGCCAACCAGATGCTGGAGTCGCGGGTGGCCGAACGCACGCGGCAGATCGAGGAAGGCCGCCAGTTGCTCAGCTTCATACTCGACGCCAGCCCCAGCGACGTGTTGCTGATCGGCGCCGACAACAGCGAGGTGATCTTCATCAACCAGAGCCTCATCCGCCGCCTGAACCTGGTGGCCCCGCCCAAACACCTGCCCAAAAGCGAGCTGCTGCAAGACCCGGCGCAGTGCCAGCAACTGAGCGACGAACTGGAGCGCTACGGCGAGGTGGGGGGCATGGAGGCGCTGCTGGGGCACAACCCGCCCACCTGGTGTTCGGTGTCGGCCCGCCTCATCGAGGTGGATGGCCGGCTCAGCCACCTGATCTGGAGTTTCGACATCACGCCCCACAAACGCCTGGAAGCCCAACTGCGCGAGCTGGCCACCAGCGACCCTTTGTGTGGCCTGGACAACCGCCGCGCCTTCCTCGAAAAAAGCACCGCCCTGCTGGAGCACTGCCGGCGCCACCAACAGGATTGCGCCGTGCTGATGCTGGACATCGACCGGTTCAAATCCATCAACGACCGGTACGGGCACGCGGTGGGCGACCAGGCCATCATCGCGTGCGCCAACGCCATGCGCGCCACGCTGCGCGATGCCGATGTGTTGGGCCGCCTGGGGGGCGAGGAGTTTGCGGCCCTGCTGCCACTGGCTGGCGAGCGCGCCACACGCGACACCGCCGAGCGCCTGCGCGGCGCCGTGGAGGCCATCCGCATCGAGCTGGAAAACGGCGACACCCTGAGTTTCACCATCTCCATCGGCACCACCCAACTGGCCAACCGCGCCACGTTGGTGGAGGATTTGATGATCGAGGCCGATGAGGCGCTGTACCGCGCCAAGGCCGAAGGCCGCAACCGCGTGGTCAACCTCCAACCCTTGCGCCCGCGCCAGTTTCCTGAAGCGCTGGCGCCACCCGCCTGAACAGGGTCAGCAGGTCTCCGCCAGCGCCTCCCGCGTGAACCAGGCGCCCATGGCCTGGCTGTTCATGGGGTGCCCAAAACCATAACCCTGCAGGCGCGTCACGCCCAACTGTTCCAGCTGGTCAGCGGCCTCGTGGGTCTCCACACCTTCGGCAATGGTCTGCAGGCCCATCACCTCGGCCAGCTTGACGATGGCGGCGATCATGGAGGCGCCCACCTCGGTGTCGAGTCGGCGCACAAAAGACATGTCGATCTTGAGTTCGTTGAGTGGCATGTCGTGCAGTTGCGACAAGGACGCGTAGCCGGTGCCAAAGTCATCGAGCGCCAAACGGAAACCCGCTTGCCGCAGCGCTTGCAGGCGTTGGGGGGCGTCGACCACCTCTTGCAAGGCCACACTTTCGGTGATCTCCAGCACAAAGGCGTCGGGCGGCAGACCGTGCTGGCGCAAGGTGGCCAGCATCTGGTCGGTGAAGTCCTGCCGGTACAGTTGGCGGCTGGACACATTGACCGCCGCGCGGATGCGAATGCCCTGCGCGCGCCAGGTCACTTGCTGGCGCACCGCCTGCTCCCAAATCGACTGCCCAATGGCGGTGATCAGCCCGGACTCCTCGGCCATGGGGATGAAGGTGGCGGGGCTGACCCAGCCCAGTTCCTCGTCGTGCCAGCGCGCCAGCACCTCCACCATGTCGCACTGGCGCGAGTCGCTGCGCACGATGGGCTGGAACCACGCTTGGATGGCGCCCCGCTCCACCGCTTTCATCAGGCGCTGGCGCATGCGCGCGGTCTGTCGCTGGGCGTGTTGGCCGCGCAGCTCCTCTGCCCACACCACCTGGTTGCGCCCATGTGCCTTGGCGGCGCGCTTGGCGCGGTCGGCGGCCATCAACAAGGCCTCGGCGCTGTCGCCATCGTCGGGGTACAGGGCCACGCCCAGGCTGGTGGTGAGCGTGACCTGTTCACCGAACACGCCGTAGTCGCGCCGCAGGTGCTGCTGCAACGCGTCCACGCGAGCGGCCAGATCGCTGGTGGACGTCACGTTGGGCCAGATCAGCGAAAACTCGTCACCGCCCCAGCGGGCCACGGTTTCATCGCCGCCGGCCTCGTTCTGCAAGCGTTTGCCCAGTGCCATGAGCAGGCGATCACCGGTTTTGTAGCCCAGGGCGTCGTTGATGCTCTTGAAGTTGTCGATGTCCAACGAGAGCACCGCCAGGCGACGCTGCCCCTGCTGGCTGGCCTTGAGTCCCGTGCGCAGGCGGTCCTCCAACAGGGCGCGGTTGGGCAGGCCGGTGAGCGGGTCGCGCAGGGTGAGCTGAGCGATCATGACCTCGAAATCCTGCCGCTGGGTCACGTCCTGCAACACACCCATGTAGCCCTGCAACTGGCCCGCGTCATCGAGACGGGGCAACACGCGGAACTCGATCCAGCGGTGCCGCTGGGCCTCACCGCTAAAGAGAAACCGCAGCGATTGGGGCCGGCTTTCCGCCTGTGTTTCGCCGTGTTCGAAGCTCCGTACGATGTCGCGCAGCCGCGTAAGGTCCTCGTCGCGGACCAGCAGACAGCGCAGGTTCTTGCCGCTGAGTTGAGCCAGGCCCGGCAACACGCGGGCCCAGCCGTCCGACGCCTGGGTGATGCCCAGCTGAGGGTCGAGCTCGACCACCACCTCTTCGAGCAGCGACATGGTGCGCAGGTGTTTGCCTTGTTCGACGAGTTGCTCACGCAGGTGGGCATTGGCTTCGTGCAACTGGCCCACCAGCGACGTGACCTGCCCCGAGGTGAAACGCGCCACCTGCGACACCAGATCGACATCGTCTCCGGAATCGGCGGCCCAGCCGGGCCAGTGCCGCGTGTGCGGAAAGGTGCGTTCGGCCATGTCCCGGATGTCAACCACCACACCACGCAGCCTGCGCAACACCTGGTGCTGCAGCACCCCCAGCACGGCACCCGCCGACAGCAGTGCCGGTACCAGCGCGTTCACCAGCACGTCGAGCCAGCCGGGCCCCGAGCCACTCACCCCATACCGCGTAACGCCCACCGCCGCCGCCACGCCCACACTGACCAGCCCCGCCAGCAGCACCAGCCGCGCGCCCAAGCTGCGCCACACCGCCCATGGCTGCGCCGGCCGCACACCCTCCCTTTGCATTGTTTTCATTTCACACTCCCTGCGGATCTGTTTTTTGGCGATCCGTTGACACTGATTCTAGGAAGTGTCCGAAACAAAGCCCAGCAAATTCACATTCGATGGGCGCAAAGGTGACAAAAGAAAACCGCCGAATTCACACTTTCGGCAAACACCCCGTGCGGGGTGGGTTCAGGCCGTGCGCAGCCGGTACCACCGCACGCCGTCGGCGTCGGGCTCCACCAACACTTCGCCCAGGGCCAGCAGGCAGTTGAGGTGGGCCAGGCTCTCGCCGGTGGCCATGCCCAGCAGGTCGCCCGTGCTGCCGATGGGGCGGGCAAACAAGGCGCCAAACACGTCGATGGCGCGTTTGGGTGCTTCGGCCAGGCTGCGACGCAGGCGCTCCAGACCCCGCTCGTGGCCGTGGGCCAGGCGATCGAGCCGGGCGTGCAAGCCACGGAAGGGCTCGCCGTGTGCGGGCAGCACGAGCAAGTCGTCGCTGAGTGTGGCGCGCAGACGGGCGATGCTTTCGATCCACTCGCCCAGCGGGTTGGCGTCGGGTTCGGTGGGGAACACGCTGACGTTGGACGAAATGCGCGGCAGCACCTGGTCGCCCGAAATCATCAGCCCCAGGTCGTCACACACCAGGCAGGCGTGTTCGGGTGAATGGCCTCGGCCCACCACCACGCGCCAGCCGTGCGTGCCGATGCGCAGCATCTCGCCTTCGCTCAGGCGGCGAAAACCGTCTGGCATGGCGTGCATGTACTTGCTGTAGCCACCAAAGCGGGTGCGGTAGACATCCAGCGCTTCTTCGCTCCACCCCGCCTGACAGTAGAAGCGGATGGCCTCCACCGGCGCCTCGCGCCCGGTGTCGGCCACCAGCGTGCGGCAGGTCAGGTATTCGAGACGGGTCATCCACAGCCGGCACTGGAACTTGCGCGTGAGCCAGCCCGCCATGCCCACGTGGTCGGGGTGCATGTGGGTGCACATCACCCGGGTGATGCGGGCACCTTGTGGCGTGGCCGCCAGGGGGCCGTCAGGCGCGATCAGCTGGCGCCACGCAGCCAGCGCCTCGGGGGTTTTGGTGCCGGTGTCCACGATGGCCCAACCCGGACCTTGTTCGTCCTCATCGGCCAGGGCCCAAAGGTTGATGTGGTTGAGCGCAAACGGCAGCGGCATGCGCAACCACAACACGCCGGGCGCGATTTCGCGCACGCTGCCAGGCTCGGGTGCGTCGCCGCAGGGGTAGATCAGGGTGGGGGCCGCTGAGGCGGTTTCGGGCACCGACTCGTCGGGGCGGCCGTCGGGGGTGGGGCGATCGGTCATGCGCACATTGTGCCGCGATGCTTGCCGCCTGTCGGTCCCGAGACGGACAGGCGGCACAGGCTCACAGCGGCCGTTGCCGCGCGTAGCGCACCACGGTCACGCCGGCGCGTGCCTGCCGCACCGACGGCATGACAAGCACGCAGTTGTCGTAGGGCGTGGCCACAGGCTCGCCGTCGTTGTCACCAATCACCGTTCCGGCCTGCGCAATGCACTCCAGACCCTGAAACGGCTGATTGAAGCGGAACCCCGCGCTGCGCGCCACCACCGGCCCGGTCACTTCCAGCGCCAACTGCCGCGCGGCAGCCGCTTGGGTCCAACCTGGCAAGGCCAGGTCCACATCGGCCTGCGACAGCGCCGCTGACGCGACCAAAAAACGCGCGCACATGTCGTGTGCCACGGTGCGGCTGCTGGGGTCGCCATGGAAGCCACACTCCACCAGCAAGGAACGTGTGTCTGGCGACTGGTCGTCCGGCAAGCCAAAACGCCCGAAGTCGCGCATGCGCACACCGTCTTTGTGACCCGCGTCCACCACGATGTGCTCGGGGTTGCCCATGGCGCGCGCCAGCGTCTGGTTGCGTGGCTGCATGCCCGTCAGCAGCAAAGGCGCGGCGCGCTCGTGCATGGAATGGATGTCCAGCAACCAGTCCGCCTGTTCCACCAACGGCCGCAGTTCGGCAGCACGGCGGCGTTCCAGGCTGGTGGCGGCACCCATGCGTTCGACGGACCACTGGCGGTTGAGGTCTTCGTCCACGAAGCGCGAGGCGTCGTGGTTGGCCGGGTCGAAACGGTCGAAGGCGGCGAGGTTGGCAAACACCAGTGTGAGCCGCCCCTGCGCCGGCCGCACGCCAGCATCCAGCAGGCCCTTGAGTGCCCAGGCACCACACAGCTCGTTGCCGTGCACCAGGGCGCTGATCATCACGTCGCGGCCGGGGCGACGCGAATCGAATCGCCACACGCCTTCGACGCCGGTGTTGCCGGCACGCCAGGCGCTGATGTCCGGGGGAGGGAGTTCAAACACCAGCGCACTCATTCGCGGATCTTGGCGAAGTCAACAATCTTCTGGTACTTGGCGGTTTCGTCGCGCAAGAACCGGGGCATGTCCACGTTCAGCGGCGCGATGGCGGAGCCCGAGGCCTCCAGCTTCTTGCGCAACTCGGGGGATTGCAGCGCGTCAGCCAATGCCTTCTTGAGCTTGGCCACCACCGGCTCCGGCAGCTTGCCCGGGCCCATGAGCGCGAACCACGAGCTGATGTCGATGTGCTTCAGTGCCGGGTGTTCGGCCAAGGCCGGGATGTCTGGCGTGACCGCAGACCGCTTTTTTTCGGTCGTGCCCAGGGCCACCACCTTGCCTGCGCGGATGTGGGGCAGGCCACTGGACAACACGAACACACCAAATTCGATGTTGTTGCCCAACAAATCGTTGGCCAGCGGCGCCACGCCACGGTAGGGGATGTGGGTCATGAACAGGCCCGACTGCTCTTTGACCATTTCGCCCGCCAGGTGCAAGGCCGTGCCCACGCCCGAACTGCCGTAGCTGTAGCGACCCGGGTTGGCCTTGGCCAGCTTGATGAACTCGTCGGTGCTCTTCACACCGGTCTTCTGCGCCGCGACCAAGACCATCGGCTGGGAGGCGATCAGCCCGATGGGCGTGAAGTCCTGCCACTGGTATTTGACGGCCGATGAGACCAGGCGGTTGATGGCAATTTCGTTGTTGGCGCCCACCAGCAAGGTGTAGCCATCCGGTGCGGCGTTCAGCACCTTCTGCGCGCCGATGGCGCCCCCCGCGCCGCCGATGTTTTCCACCACCACGTTGGCACCCAGGCTTTTGCCCAGCTCGGTGGCCACCACCCGCCCGGTCAGGTCGGTGCTGCCGCCGGGCGGGTAGCCCACCACAATGGTGATGGGCTTGCTGGGGTAGTCGGTCTGCGCAAATGCAAGCTGACCGGTGCCGCTCAACGCCAGGGCAGTGAGTGCCAGAGGTCGCAGCATGCGACACAAGGGAAAGGATGTCATGTGGGGGCTCCTTGAGGGTGAATGGACGCCAACCATTGTCGAAATCCGGCGGCGCCCCATTGTGCCGTTTGGGCACACACAGGTGCCAATTCAGCACGCCATCAAACGCTGCTGGGCGTGCCGCGCCAAACCGCCTCTGCCACGTCGCTCAACCGGCGACGCGGGCGCACCAGGCGCACCTGAAACGGTATCTCCATGCGCTCGTCCCAGCACGGCGCCAGCGCGCCTTGGCGGCAAGCGTTGCCCACCAACGAGCCCGGCAGCCAGCACACGCCCATGCCTTTGAGCGCGTATTCGAGCAGCGCATCCGCCGAGTCGCATTCGAGTACCTTCTGCAGGCGCATCGGTGGCGGGTTGTGTTGGAGGTGGTCGCGCACCAGCCCCGACAAAGCGAGGCTCGGTGCATACGCGAGGTAGGGCATGGGCTTGTCAACCTGCCGTGGACCGGCTCGACCAGGATGAATCTGGCGCCGCGCCACCGGCAGCAGGCGGTCTTGTTGCAGGGTTTTCTGCAAATACCCGCGCCCTTGGGGCCGGTCGCTGATGGACAGGTGGTGGTAAACGACCAGCAAATCGGCTTCACCGTGTTCCAGCCAGTTGAGTGTGTCGGCCAGCGCGCCGGTTTTGACGCGCACAAAGGCCGGTTGGCCCAGCGCAACAACAGTGGGCAGCCATTCGGCCACCCAGGTGCGCGCCAAGGTGCGGCCGGTGGCCAGCGTCAGCACGCGCTGCTGCTCGGTGTTTGCCGTGCGCAGTTCTTCGCGCACATCCAGCAAGCCTCGCAGGCTTTCCTCGCCTTGGGACAACATGCGCTGACCGGCCGGCGTCAGCCGCAGGGGCTTGCTGCCGCGCTCGATCAAAGCCACACCGGCCCACGCTTCCAGCGACCGTATGCGACGCCCGAACGCGGGGTGCGTAACATGCCGCAGCGCGGCCGCCCGTGTCAGGCTGCCAGTGCGCGCCAGCGCCATGAGGTCTTCAATCCATTGGAGGTCCATGGGCGGTCAGGACGTGTGAGTGCTTGCCCGATTGTGACGCGTCTGCCTGCAGCACAAGACAGACGCACTGGCCAGTTGCACAGCGTTGAGCGCACAAAGCAAAACGCCCACATCAAGTGGGCGTTTTGCTGAAGGCACGAAGCCTGAATGGTTGGTTGCGCGGGCAAGATTTGAACTTGCGACCTTTGGGTTATGAGCCCAACGAGCTACCAGGCTGCTCCACCGCGCGACAAGCCTTAAAGTATAACCCATTTATTCGGCTGCGGGCGCGTCGGCTGCTTTTTCTTCAGCACGATCCACCAATTCAACCAAAGCCATGGGCGCGTTGTCGCCCACGCGGAATCCCATCTTCAGGATGCGGGTGTAACCACCGGGACGCGCTTTGAAGCGAGGACCCAGTTCGTTGAAGAGCTTGACGACCACGTCGCGGTCGCGCAGGCGGTCAAAAGCCAGGCGGCGGTTGGCCAGCGTGGGTTCCTTGGCCAGGGTGATCATGGGCTCGACCACGCGGCGCAGTTCTTTCGCCTTGGGCACCGTGGTCTTGATGACTTCGTGCGTGAGCAGCGAGTTCATCATGTTGCGCAGCATGGCGAGGCGGTGCTCGCTGGTGCGGTTGAGTTTGCGGAGGCCGTGTCCGTGACGCATAGTTTTATCCTTTCGATTTGAATTGCAGCGGCCGGATCAGGTACCGCTGGACGTCTTTTTTACGGGAAACCCAATATTCTAAATCAGTGCTTGTCGAGGCCGGCCGGTGGCCAGTTCTCAAGCTTCATGCCCAGCGTGAGGCCACGCGAAGCGAGCACTTCTTTGATTTCGTTTAGCGACTTGCGACCCAAGTTGGGGGTCTTGAGCAGCTCGTTTTCGGTGCGCTGGATGAGGTCACCGATGTAGTAAATGTTTTCGGCCTTGAGGCAGTTGGCCGAACGCACAGTGAGTTCGAGCTCGTCCACCGGGCGCAGCAGGATGGGGTCGAACTGCTGCGAGCGGCTGCTCTGACCAGCACCTGCACCCACGTCGTCGATGAAGCCAGGGTCAATCTGCGCGAAGACAGCCAACTGCTCGACCAAAATCTTGGCAGAAGCACGCACGGCCTCTTCGGGGCCGATGGCACCGTTGGTTTCGATTTCGATGACCAGCTTGTCCAGGTCGGTGCGCTGCTCGACGCGCGCGCTCTCCACCGTGTAGCTCACGCGCTTGATGGGCGAGAAGGAGGCGTCCAGCACAATGCGGCCGATGGAGCGCGAAGCTTCATCGCCACGGCGCAGGTTACCGGGCACGTAACCACGGCCCTTTTCGACCTTGATCTGCATGTCCAGCTTGGCACCGGCCGACAGGGTGGCGATCAGGTGCTCGGGGTTGACGATCTCGACGTCGTGAGGCGTCTGGATGTCGGCGGCGGTGACCAGGCCTTCGCCGTCCTTGCGCAGGCTCAGCGTGACTTCGTCGCGGTTGTGCAGTTTGAACACCACGCCCTTGAGGTTGAGCAGGATGTTGACCACGTCTTCCTGCACGCCGTCGATGGACGAATATTCGTGCACGACGCCAGCGATGGTGACTTCGGTCGGTGCGTGACCCGTCATCGACGACAGCAGCACGCGGCGCAGGGCGTTGCCCAGCGTGTGGCCATAGCCACGCTCGAACGGCTCCAGCGTGACTTTGGCGCGGTTGACGCCCACCTGCTCGACGTTGATGGATTTGGGTTTCAGCAAATTGTTCAGCATTCAGACTTCCTTCAATACCCTCGGCTCGTTACACCGATAAGGCCGATGGAGCACAGAACCCCGGCGGCGGCAAGGCCACCACCGGGAGCGGGGATTAACGCGAGTACAGTTCGACGACCAGCGACTCGTTGATGTCGGAGGCAAATTCGTCGCGGTCGGGGGTCTTCTTGAAGACGCCTTCGGCCTTGTCAACCGACACTTCAACCCAGGCGGGGAAGCCGATTTGTTTGGCCAGTTCCAGTGCCTCGATGACGCGGGCCTGCTTCTTGGACTTTTCGCGCACAGCGATCACGTCACCGGCCTTGACCGAGTACGACGGGATGTTGACGCTCTTGCCGTTCACTTCGATCGCCTTGTGCGACACGATCTGACGGGCTTCGGCACGGGTAGAGGCAAAACCCATGCGGAAAACGACGTTGTCCAGGCGCGATTCCAGCAGGAACAGCAGGTTGGCACCGGTGTTGCCACGGCGGCGATCGGCTTCAGCGAAGTAGCGGCGGAACTGACGCTCCAGCACGCCGTAGGTGCGCTTGACCTTTTGCTTCTCGCGCAGCTGCACGCCGAAATCGGAGGTGCGCTGGCCCGAGGTGCGGCCGTGTTGGCCAGGCTTGCTGTCGAATTTGGCCTTGTCGCTGATCGAGCGGCGTGCGCTCTTGAGCAACAGGTCGGTGCCTTCACGGCGGGAGAGTTTGGCCTTGGGGCCGAGGTAACGTGCCACGGTGTTGTCCTTGAATCTGCTGCGGGTCTGCCGCAGGAGCCATGCCGAGAATTCAGCTTGGCGGTGGGCTTAATGAAAAAGGGTTGCCGGCGTTTCCGCTGGCAACCGACGGAGAGAGCAGAGAGAAATCAGATGCGACGACGCTTCTGGGGGCGGCAGCCGTTGTGCGGGACCGGCGTCACGTCGGAGATCGACACGATGCGGATGCCCAGAGCACCCAGGGCACGCACCGACGATTCGCGACCAGGACCAGGGCCCTTGATCTCGACGTCGAGGTTCTTGATGCCCTGTTCGATGGCGGCGCGGCCAGCGACTTCGGAAGCCACCTGGGCTGCGAAGGGGGTCGATTTGCGCGAACCCTTGAAGCCCTGACCACCCGACGAAGCCCACGACAGTGCGTTGCCCTGGCGGTCGGTGATGGTGATGATGGTGTTATTGAACGATGCGTGCACGTGTGCAATGCCGTCGGCAATGTTCTTGCGGACCTTCTTGCGAACGCGGGCGGAAGCAGCGCTGTTTTGAGACTTAGCCATATGTGTCCTTCGAGCCGGTTACTTCTTGAGCGACTGCGCGGCCTTGCGCGGACCCTTGCGGGTGCGGGCGTTGGTCTTGGTGCGCTGGCCGCGGACCGGCAGGCCACGGCGGTGACGGAAGCCGCGGTAGCAGCCAATGTCCATCAGACGCTTGATGTTCATGGTGGTTTCACGGCGGAGGTCACCCTCGATCGTGAACAGACCCACCTGGTCGCGAACCTTTTCGAGTTCTGCGTCGGACAGATCTTTGATTTTCTTGGCGTAGTCGATGCCGCAGGCTTCGCAAATCTTGCGAGCGCGGGTGCGACCGATGCCAAAGATCGCCGTCAGGCCGATTTCGGCGTGCTTGTGCGGCGGAATGTTGATACCTGCAATACGTGCCATGGTGGTCCTCTAAAACTCAATCAGCCCTGGCGCTGCTTGTGACGGGGATCGGTGCAGATGACCCGCACCACGCCCTTGCGCCGAATGATCTTGCAGTTGCGGCACATTTTCTTGACCGACGCCGAAACTCTCATTGCTCTCTCCTAAAAATTCGAAAAAATCTTACTTCGATCGAAACACGATGCGGGCCCGACTCAGATCGTACGGAGTCAGCTCGACCTTCACCTTGTCGCCCGGAAGGATGCGGATGTAGTGCATCCGCATCCTTCCTGATATGTGGCCGAGGACAACATGGCCGTTTTCCAACTTCACGCGAAAGGTTGCATTCGGGAGGTTCTCTACGACCTCCCCCTGCATCTCGATCACGTCGTCCTTCGCCACGCTCAGGCTCCTGGTGCCGCCTTAAAGTTTGCCTTCTTGAGCAGCGACTCGTATTGCTGGGACATCATGTAGTTCTGCACCTGGGCCATGAAGTCCATGGTGACAACCACGATGATGAGCAGCGAGGTGCCACCAAAGTAGAACGGAACCTGGTACTGCAGGATCAGGAACTCGGGCAGCAAACACACCAAAGTGATGTACACCGCACCGGCCAAAGTCAGCCGCAACAGGATCTTGTCGATATAACGCGCGGTTTGGTCACCCGGGCGAATGCCTGGAATGAACGCGCCGCTCTTCTTCAGGTTGTCGGCGGTTTCGCGGCTGTTGAAGACCAGCGCCGTGTAGAAGAAGCAGAAGAATATGATGGCCGCCGCGTACAACGCCACATAAATGGGTTGGCCAGGCGACAACATCGAGGCGATGTCGCGCAACCAGCGCGTGCCGTCACCGGTGCTCACCCAGCTCACCACGGTGGTTGGCAGCAGGATGATGCTGGAGGCAAAAATCGGCGGAATCACACCAGCCATGTTCAGCTTGAGCGGCAGGTGCGACGATTGACCGCCGTACACCTTGTTGCCCACCTGACGGCGTGCGTAGTTCACCAAAATCTTGCGCTGACCACGTTCGACGAACACGACGAAGTAGGTCACCAGAATCACCAGCGCCACGATCAGGATGGACACCAGGATGTTCATCGCACCGGTGCGCACCAGCTCCAGCAAGCCCCCAATCGCGCTCGGCAAGCCAGCGGCGATACCTGCAAAAATCAGGATGGAGATGCCGTTGCCCAGACCGCGCTCGGTGATCTGCTCACCCAACCACATCAGGAACATGGTGCCAGCCACCAGACTCACCACCGCCGTGAAGCGGAAGACGAAACCGGGGTCGATCACCAAGCCAGCCTGACCTTCCAGTGCCATGGCAATGCCCAGCGCCTGGAAGATGGCCAGCCCCAGCGTGCCGAAACGGGTGTACTGGGTGATCTTGCGGCGGCCCGCCTCGCCTTCCTTCTTGAGCTGCTCGAACGTGGGGACCACGTACGTCATCAACTGCATGATGATGGAAGCCGAGATGTAGGGCATGATGCCCAACGCGAACACCGTGAAGCGCGACAAGGCGCCGCCGGAGAACATGTTGAACAAGCTCAGGATGCCACCCTGCTGGCCCTTGAACAGCTGTTCAAGTTGTGCAGGGTCGATGCCGGGCACAGGAATGTGTGCGCCGACACGGTAGACCACCAGGGCCAACAACAGGAACACAAGCCGGCGCTTCAGATCGCCGAACTTGCCTGTTTTGGCCAGTGTTGCTGCTCCGGTTGCCACAGAGTGTTTCCGTTCCGTTGTGCGGTTGCTGCCGATCAGGCCAGGCTGCCGCCAGCGGCTTCAATCGCCTGGCGTGCGCCTGCGGTGGCGTTGATGCTCTTGAGCGTCAGGGCCTTGGTCAATTCGCCGGTTTTGACGACCTTGACCTTGCGCACCAGTTCGCCCACCAGGCCAGCCTGCTTGAGGGTGGCCAGGTCAACTTCACCAGCGGCCAGGGTGTTCAGGTCGGTCAGGGTGACGTCGGCGTTGAACTTGATCTGCTGCGACTTGAAGCCACGCTTGGGCAGGCGACGCTGCATAGGCATTTGACCGCCTTCGAAGCCCACTTTGTGGTAGCCGCCGGCACGCGACTTCTGGCCCTTGTGGCCACGACCTGCGGTCTTGCCCAGGCCCGAACCGATGCCACGGCCCACACGACGCTTGGCGTGCTTGGCACCAGCGGCCGGTTTGATGGTATTGAGTTCCATGTTCTACAGTCCTGCTTAGAGCACTTTGACCAGGTAGCTGATCTTGTTGATCATGCCGCGCACTGCGGGCGTGTCCTGCAGTTCGCTGGTGCTGTTGAGTTTGCGCAGGCCCAGACCACGCACGGTGGCGCGGTGCGATTCCTTGCAGCCGATGGGGCTGCGAACCAGCTGGACTTTGACGGTGTTGGTGTTTTGGGTCATGTCAGCTCCAATCAACCCAGAATCTCTTCCACCGACTTGCCGCGCTTGGCAGCCACTTCGGCAGGCGTATTGGATTGCTTCAGTGCGTCCAGCGTGGCGCGCACCAGGTTGTACGGGTTGCTCGATCCATGGCTCTTGGCCACGACGTCGGTGATGCCCAGCACTTCAAAAACCGCGCGCATCGGGCCGCCGGCAATGATGCCGGTACCCTTGGACGCCGGCAGCATCATGACGTTGGAAGCGCCGTGCTCACCGTGCACCGCATGGTGCAGCGAGCCGTTCTTCAGCGCGACCTTGATCATGTTGCGACGGGCTTGCTCCATGGCCTTCTGGACAGCAACCGGCACTTCACGCGCCTTGCCTTTGCCCATGCCCACTTTGCCGTCGCCGTCACCGACCACGGTCAGTGCTGCGAAACCGAGGATGCGACCGCCCTTGACCACTTTGGTCACGCGGTTGATCGCGATCATCTTTTCGCGCAAGCCGTCGTCGTTCGCTTCGTTCTTAACGTTAGCCGTAAATTTAGCCATTTCGTTTATCCCGTCTGATCAGAACTGCAGGCCGGCTTCACGCGCGGCGTCTGCCAGGGCCTTGACTCGGCCGTGGTAGGCGAAGCCCGAACGGTCGAAAGCGACTTTCTCGACGCCAGCAGCCTTCGCCTTTTCAGCGATGCGCTTGCCGATGATGCTGGCAGCGGCGGCGTTGCCACCCTTGCCTGCGGCACCCAGCTGGGTACGCACTTCGGCTTCAGCGGTCGATGCGGAGGCCAACACCTTGGAGCCGTCGGCAGAAATGACGCTGGCGTAGATGTGCAGGTTGGTGCGGTTCACGGTCAGGCGCACGGCGCCTTGCTGTGCGATGCGCACACGGGTTTGACGGGCCCGACGCAGACGTTGCTCTTTTTTGGTCAACATGATCTGTGGTCCTTACTTCTTCTTCGTTTCCTTGATCACGACCTTTTCGTCCACATAGCGGATGCCTTTGCCCTTGTAGGGCTCGGGCGGACGAACGGCGCGAACTTCCGAAGCAATCTGACCCACGCGCTGACGGTCAGCGCCCTTGATCACCACTTCGGTCGGGGTCGGGGTTTCGACTTTGATGCCAGCAGGCATGTCCATCACCACCGGGTGGGAGTAACCCACCGTCAGGTTGAGCTTGGCGCCTTGGGCCTGGGCTTTGTAACCCACACCGATCAGGCTCAGCTTCTTTTCGAAGCCCTTGCTCACACCCAACACCATGTTGTTGACCAACTGGCGCACGGTGCCGGACATGGCGTTCGCTTCACGCGAAGCATCCACCGGGGTGAACGACAACGCACCGGCGTTGTTTTCGACCTTGACCAGAACGCTGTTGTTCATTTCCAGGGCACCCAGGGCACCCTTGACACTGATTGTGTTGGCATTCAGGGCAACTTCCACGCCTTGCGGAATTGCCACAGCCAGTTTTCCTACACGAGACATTTCAAAAACTCCTCAATGCCCGCGTCAGGCGACGTAACACAGAACTTCGCCGCCCACGCCAGTGGCGCGGGCCTTGCGGTCGGTCATCACACCCTTGGGTGTCGTCACGATCGCCACACCCAGGCCGTTCATGACCTGAGGGATGGCATCACGGCCCTTGTACACACGCAGGCCAGGGCGGCTCACGCGCTCGATGCGCTCGATCACCGGGCGACCGGCGTAGTACTTGAGGGCGATGTGCAGTTCGCTCTTGCCACCGTCGGTCTTGACCTGGAAGCCATCGATGTAGCCTTCGTCCTTCAGGACCTGCGCAATGGCGGCCTTGACTTTCGAGGCGGGCATGACCACCGCTTCCTTCGCCACCATCTGGGCGTTGCGGATGCGGGTCAGCATATCGGCGACAGGATCACTCATGCTCATTTGATGTTCTCCTAGGGCTTACCAGCTGGCCTTGGTGACGCCCGGGATTTCACCCGCAAACGCCATCTCGCGGATCTTCATGCGACCCAGACCGAATTGAGAGAAGGTGCCACGCGGACGACCGGTGATCTCGCAGCGGTTGCGCTGGCGGGTCGGGTTGGCGTTGCGGGGCAGCTTTTGCAGTGCCAGACGGGCAGCGTCGCGCTCTTCGTCAGAGCGTTTGGCATCCTTGGACACGGCCTTGAGTTCCGTGTATTTCTTGGCGAACTGAGCGGCGAGTTTTTCGCGCTTGACTTCGCGCTGGAGTAGAGCTTGTTTTGCCACAGGCTACCTCAGTTCTTGAACGGGAAACGGAAACCAGCCAGCAGTGCCTTGCACTCGTCGTCGGACTTGGCGGTCGTCGTGATGCTGATGTTCAGACCACGCAGGGCGTCGATCTTGTCGTACTCGATCTCGGGGAAGATGATCTGTTCTTTGACGCCGATGTTGTAGTTGCCACGGCCATCAAACGCCTTGCCCGAGATACCACGGAAGTCACGCACACGGGGCAGGGCCACGGTGACGAAACGGTCCAGGAATTCGTACATCTTGGCGCCACGCAGGGTCACCATGCAGCCAATGGCCTGCTGTTCGCGGATCTTGAAACCAGCGATGGCCTTGCGGGCCTTGGTGACCACAGGCTTCTGACCAGCAATCTTGGTCAGATCGCCCACGGCGTTGTCCATGACTTTCTTGTCAGCCACAGCCTCGCTCACACCCATGTTCAGGGTGATCTTGGTGATGCGCGGCACTTCCATGACCGACTTGTAGCCAAACTTCTCGACCAGCGAGGGCGCGACCTTGTCGCGGTAGATTTCTTGAAAGCGTGTCATGTTCAAGCCGCCTTGATCTCTTCGCCACTGGACTTGAAGACGCGCACTTTTTTGCCGTCTGCCAGAACCTTGATACCCACGCGATCAGCCTTGCCAGCCGCCGGGTTGTAAATGGCCACGTTGGACTGGTGGATGGGCATGGTCTTGTCGATGATGCCGCCGGTGATGCCCTTCATGGGGTTGGGCTTGGCGTGCTTCTTGACCAGATTCACACCCTCAACCACCAGACGCTCTTCATCAGAGCGCAGGACAACCTTGCCACGCTTGCCCTTGTCGCGGCCCGCGATCACGATGACTTCGTCACCTTTACGAATCTTGTTCATGGCGATTCCTCAGAGGACCTCAGGGGCCAGCGACACGATCTTCATGAACTTCTCGGTACGCAGCTCGCGCGTCACCGGGCCGAAGATGCGGGTGCCGATAGGCTCCAGCTTGGCGTTCAGCAACACAGCGGCGTTGCCATCGAATTTGACGAGCGCGCCGTCGCTGCGACGGATGCCCTTGGCGGTGCGCACCACCACAGCGCTGTAGACCTCGCCTTTTTTGACGCGGCCACGCGGAGCGGCTTCTTTGATGCTCACTTTGATGATGTCGCCCACGCTGGCGTAGCGACGCTTGGAGCCGCCCAGCACCTTGATGCACATCACGGACTTGGCACCCGTGTTGTCGGCAACATCGAGTCGAGATTGCGTTTGAATCATTTGATTTAAGTCCCAACTTGAATCCCGGCAGCCACCACGGCCGCAGGCGATCAGTCTTGGGCCCGTCGTTGCGCATCACCCGCCCATTCACTCAGAACAGACGAGCCCGACACGCTTCGGTGGGCAGAAAACTTCGGTCTTTTCAGAACGAAGCCTGTGATTATTGCAGCGCGTCAAGACTCTGTCAAGCGGCTGCGCAGAAAATGTCAGCAGCAAATGAGTTGTCCGGTTCGTAGCAAGTAATCTGTCCGGTTTGTGGAGGAGCGATGCAACACGCCCCCATG